>JBJKPE010000254.1:0-11227 GCA_046706685.1 Thermodesulfovibrionales bacterium
CGGGGATTGTCGTGACCTGTCAGAACGAGCGCTCCCAGCACAAGAACAAGGCGGTAGCGATGAAGGTCCTGAAGGCGAAGCTCTACGATCTCGAAATAAGGGCGAAGGAAAAGAAAATGGAGGACATTGTCGGGGACAAGAAGGACATCACCTGGGGAAGCCAGATTCGGTCCTATGTTCTGCAGCCCTACCGTCTTGTCAAGGACCACAGGACGGGTCTGGAGATCGGAAATGTGGACGCCGTGCTGGACGGCGATATCGACAAGTTTATCAGGGAGTCTCTGAAGGCGAAGGCGAAGAGGTAAGCGGAGACGAGGCGAACGTGATGAAAAAGTCCATAAATTCGGCAAACATCAATTTTGATTCACGTAAACGCAACTTCGGCGCTGGGTGGTTTTTAGAAAGTCGTTTGTCGCCACGTCCAAGGCCTGTGAGGAGCCTCAGGTTATGGAACTTTTTCAGGACATTCGCCTCTCTTTTTCAGATTAAATACGGCCCTCGGTTGGGGAGGGCGTAATGATAAAAGAGGCGGTCCATCTGCTTGTGGACAACATTGATCTGTCGGAGTCGGAGATGGCCGAGTGCATGAAAGAGGTCATGGAGGGCAGGGCCGCTGATTCACAGATTGGAGCATTCCTTACCGCCCTCAGGATCAAGGGTGAGACCGTGGACGAGATAACGGGCGCAGCGAGGATTATGAGAGAGAAGGCGGCGCGGATCAAGGCGCCGGAAGGCGTGGTCGATACCTGCGGCACCGGTGGCGATCTCTGCAACACCTTCAATATCTCGACGGTAACCGCAATCGTCGTTGCGGCGGCCGGTGTCCCGGTGGCAAAGCACGGCAACAGGGCCGTATCGAGCAAGTCCGGCAGCGCCGATCTGCTTGAGGCCCTGGGCGTGAAGATCGATCTGCCGCCTGAGAAGGTTGAGAAATGTCTGTTCGATACCGGATTCGGTTTTCTTTTTGCCCCTCTGTTCCATCCCGCCATGAAGTACGCGGTGGGGCCGAGGCGTGAGCTGGGCATACGCACCATCTTTAACATCCTCGGACCTCTCACCAACCCGGCGAATGCAAAAAGGCAGGTCCTCGGTGTGTTTTCGGACAGGCTCACGGAACCTCTTGCGAGGGTCCTGGGAAACCTGGGAGCCGAGGATGCGATTGTCGTCCATGGCGAAGACGGACTCGACGAAATCACCGTCTGTGACGGTACTCGGGCTTCCAGGTTCCGGAAGCATGGGGTCGAAAACATGTTCTTTTCTCCCGAGGAATTCGGCATGAAGCGGGCGAAGATAGACGATCTGGTAGGGGGCGACAGGGAGGAAAACGCCAGGATTGCGCGGGAAATCCTTGAAGGCGGGAAGAGCGCGAAAAGTGACATAGTGCTGATCAACTCCGCTGCCGCCATTTCGGTTTCGGAGATGGCCCCCGATATGACGATCGCCCTTGAGATGGCAAAGGATGCAATAGAATCCGGCGGGGCTGCGAAGAAACTCGAAGAGATAATCCGTATCACAAATTCTCTATAACGGTGCTGTAAGTTCCGCCCTCCCTGTAACTGCTCAGGCCTGTCTCGGGCAAAGCGGCAAAGTGCAAAAACATTACTAGTTCACGCAGAGTTCGCAGAGATACTGAATTTTGTTTTCGGGGGAGAGGCCGGAAGACAGAAAGCTCGCCACACGGCAGTTTATATATTTCTGACCTCTCGGCAGAAATATATAGTTATACTCTCTGCGCCCTCTGCGTCTCTGCGGTAAAATGCATTTTAGTTCGGACTATCCCGGGTTAGGTTTATGGAACTGTAAAGTTAAGATGAAAAAATGTCTGCTGTCATAAAGATTACCGCAACTTTTCTTCTGATATTGGTGCTGCTGAGGAAAAAAGTCGGCATCGGCTATGTGATGATCGCCGGTTCGGCGGCACTCGTCCTCCTCTTCAGAATGGGGATTCCCGATATTTTCTCGACAATCAGGGATGCCGCCGTAAATCCGGTAACGATCGAGCTGCTTCTTGCCTTGTCCCTCATCAGGATGTTCGAGATAATACTCAGGGAGAAGGACTTGCTTTCGACCATGATGACCGCAGTGAAGGGGTTCTTCAGAAGCAGGAGGGCTGTTATCGTCTCGATGCCCATGCTTATCGGGATGCTTCCTTCGCTTGGCGGGGCCTACTTCTCGGCTCCGATGGTGCAGGAGGCCACTTCGGGTATGAAGATGAGTCCTGAGGAAAAGGCCTTTGTCAACTACTGGTTCAGGCACCCGTGGGAATACGTGCTGCCGCTTTACCCGGGTATTTTGCTGGCTGCCGCGGTAACCCATATTCCTCTGTATCGTCTCATTACGGCAAACTCCGCCTATTCGATCGCACTTCTGGCGATTGGGTTCCTTATCAGCATGAGGAACATCGGCAAGAGAACTGTTCACGCCCCGGCCGCCTCGGGCAGTCCGGCAAGGAAAAGTGACTACTCCAGATGGTTGAGCTTCCTGCCCGTCCTTTCAGTGCTTTTTCTCGTTGTGATCGTGCATATTGAACTTCCATATGCGCTCCTGATGATCGTTGCCGCGCTCCTTCTCATCTACCGCTACCCGTTGAAAGAGGTGTGGCGTATCACGAAACACGGCTTTGCCCGGGAGGTGATCATTCTCATCTTCGGGGTGATGCTCTTCAAGCAGGCTATGGAGTTCTCGGGGGCAGTTGCACAGCTTAGTTCCTTCCTGGTAAAAGAGGGCATACCGGTTCTGCCCATACTCTGCGTACTTCCCTTTCTGACCGGGCTCCTGACGGGTCTCACCGTAGGGTTTGTCGGCAGTACATTCCCGCTCCTGGTGAGCATTTCGGGCGGCGCGCCCCTCGCCAGCATGTCGCTGGCCTTCGCAGCAGGGTTCATCGGCGTGCTCCTTTCGCCGGTGCACCTCTGCCTTGTCCTGACCAGGGAGTACTTCAGCGCCGACCTCTGGGGGGTGTATAAGAAGATTATCCCTGCCGGGGCTTTCATATTTGTCGCGGCGTTTATAGAATATATGTTGATGCATTGAGCCATGCAGGGCACTTTATGATATATTTAACAGGGATCAGTAAATGCTTAGAGAATTAAAGATCAGAAACCTTGCTATTATCGACAATCTAACCGTGAGGTTTGACCGGGGGCTGAATGTCCTTACGGGCGAGACGGGAGCCGGGAAATCGATTATTGTGGACGCGCTGGGACTTGCTCTCGGCAACAGGGCTCAATCGGATTTGATAAAGTCTGGAGAAAAGGAAGCGTCGGTGCAGGCATGGTTCGAACCCGGGGACCACAATCTGCTGTCTGACGCCGGGATAGACGTGTCCGAGGGACTTATTATCAGGAGAGTGCTTTCGTCTGGAGGCAAGAGCAGGGCGTTTATTAACGACACTATGGTGACCCAGCAGACCCTGGCGGAGGTCGGCAGGCGTCTCGTGGATATTCACAGCCAGCACGAACATCAAAGCCTGCTGTCTCCGGAAACGCAGACCATGCTCCTCGATTCATACGGGAGACTTCAGCCCGAGCGGCAGAAAGTCGGATCGCTCTTTCACGAGGTCGGCGAGATCGGTGATGAACTCGAAGGACTGAAAAAGAAGATTAAAGAGAGAGCCCAAAGGCTGGATCTCCTGAAATTCCAGGTAAACGAGATCGATACGGCGATGCTCAAAGCAGGGGAAGAAGAGGATCTGGAAGAGGAGAGGAAGATACTGGCGAACCTCAACAGGCTCCGGGAACTGGCGGAGGCGGCTTACTCTCAGATGTACGGTTCCGAAGGCTCCTGCACCGAGTTGCTATCCTCTGTGATCATGCGCGTGAGGGAGATGTCCGCCATCGACAACGGCATGGAGGATACCCTGAAGCTGATCGAGTCTGCAAAACCCCTTCTGGACGATGCCGCTTTTGCCCTGAGGGGGCACCGAGAGCGGTATGAAGGGGAGCCTCAAAGGCTGGAGATTGTTGAGGACCGGCTTGAACTGATCGTAAAACTCAGGAAGAAATACGGGGATTCCATCGAGGAAATCCTGAGGTACAGGACGGATGCGGAGGAAGAACTGAAGGCACTCGAAGCGACTGACGAGCGGCTCGATGCTCTCGCCGCGGAATTCGCCATGAAAGAGGGGGAACTTTTCAAGGTTGCCGCTTCGCTCTCGAAGAACAGGGAAAAAACGGCTCTGGAACTTGAGCGCCTTGTCACTTCGACACTGAAGGAACTCGCCTTTGGAAACGCCCTGTTCAGGATAGACATCAGGCAGGAACGCGGTGATGACGGAAAAGAGAAGGTCGGCCCGGGCGGCATGGACAGAATCGATTTTCTCTTTTCGGCAAACCCGGGGGAGCCCCCGAAGCCGTTGTCAAAGATAATATCGGGAGGTGAGCTTTCCCGTGTGATGCTTGCCCTGAAGAGCATCCTGGCGGATGTCGACAGTGTGCCGGTTTTGATCTTCGACGAGGTAGACGCAGGAATCGGGGGGGGGACAGCGGAAACCGTGGGGAAGAAACTGGAAAGGATTTCCGGGGTGCACCAGCTCCTCTGTATCACGCATCTGCCGCAGATAGCGAGCTTTGGAGAGCATCATCTGAAAATCGAGAAGAAAGAAAAGGGAGGCAGGGTATACGTGGAGGCCAGGGAGCTCACCGGGAAGGAAAGGCAGGAGGAGATCGCCAGGATGCTGAGCGGAAAGGTTACTGAACTTTCGAGGCGTCATGCCGAGGAACTTCTGGAAGGTATTAAATGAGGATGAAAGGTAAAATCAGGATACATACCGAACTCTGCAAGGGGTGCACGTACTGCATCGACACATGTCCGGCGGAGGTTATTTTGATCAGAGAACGTTTCAACAAAAACGGCTACTTCCCCGCTGCAGCCGGTCATATGGAGAAATGTACGGGATGCGCCATGTGTGCGCATGTCTGCCCCGAGGTGGCGATCGAGGTGTACCGCAATAACGGCAGGAAGTAGCCGCATACCACACCGGGATAATTTAGGGGAAGCATCCTGCATAATCAAAACTCCTTCCCGGACCCCACGAAGAAAAGCCCGGCGGCCATAGCCGTCGCCGCCGGCATTCTTCTGTCCCGCATCACGGGGCTTGTTCGAGAGCGTGTATTCGCCTACTATCTCGGCAATTCCGATGCCGCGGGCGCGTTTCGAGCAGCTTTGCGCATTCCCAATCTTCTGCAGAATCTTTTCGGGGAAGGAGTACTCTCCGCTTCGTTCATCCCCGTATACGCGAAGCTCCTGGAGGAGGGGAGGGAAGAAGAGGCCGGCCAGGCTGCTTCGGTTGTGCTTTCACTTCTCGTGGCGGTAACGGCATTGCTGGTGATCATCGGCGTAACATTCAGTCGGCCACTAATCGAGATCCTTGCTCCAGGATTTCACGGTGCGGTCCGGGAGCTGACCATCAGGATGGTTGCCATCATGTTTCCAGGGACGGGACTCCTCGTGCTGTCGGCATGGTGTCTCGGCGTTCTCAACAGTCACCGCAGGTTTTTTCTTTCTTATGTCGCTCCGGTATTGTGGAACCTGGCCATCATCGCAATGCTGGTGGGTATCGGCGGCTATTATTTGGCAAATGGTCATGCAGTGCAGGAGAGGCTCGTCATTTGGGTCGCCTGGTCAACTGTCATCGGCGCGGGGCTTCAATGGGGAGTTCAGTTCCCCCGGGCACTAAAGCTTAACCGTGCATTTACGCTCTCACTCAACACCGGGACGGAGCCCGTCCGGAAGATTATAACGAACTTCATGCCGGCGGTGGTGACTCGCGGGGTTGTGCAGTTGTCGGCATACATAGATCAGGTCCTGGCGAGCTATCTTGGGGCCGCATCCGTGGCGGCCATGGCCTACGCTCAGACGATCTATACGCTGCCTGTTTCGTTGTTCGGCATGGCGATATCGGCGGCCGCGCTGACAGATATGTCAAGAGCCGCCGGAACGAGAGAGGAAATCGTCCGGGCACTGGGAACAAGGCTCACAGCGGGCAGCAGAAGGATGGCCTTCCTTGTCATTCCGTCGGCTGTGGCATTTATTGTTCTTGGCGACGTCGTCACAGCAACGCTTTTCCAGACAGGGCATTTTGGAAGGTCGGACACGCGATTCGTCTGGTTCATCCTGGCGGGTAGCGCTGTAGGGCTCGTGGCTACGACACAATCGCGTCTCTTCATTTCCGCCTTCTGGTCCCTCGGCAACACAAAAACGCCGCTACGCATAGCATGTTTCCGTGTGGCGCTGACAACCCTCCTGGGCTGCTTTGCTGTGTTTCCCCTGAGATCTATTTTGGGGTTTGACGTCGTATATTGTACGGCTGCTCTCACCGCATCGGCGGGTGCCGCAGGGTGGGTCGAGTTCCTGCTTTTCAGATACGCTCTGGCTGCAAACGTCGGCCGATTCTCCCTTGGGGGTCGGATGATAATGGCACTTTGGTGTATCGCTATCGCGGCCGCCGCTATCGCCTTCGGAGTGAAATTGTTAATGCCCGGCCTCCATGCAGTGATTCGCGGGGTCGCCGTACTGGGAATTTACGGCCTGCTCTACGTCGGCGTTGCAACAGCAGCAGGAATCCCTGAGGCATCCGAAGCAATTCGTACGATGAGACGGTACGTTTCAGCCCGCAGGTAACCGCAAAGAGCCTACCTTATATCAGCCGTCGCAGGAACCCACACGAAGGACTTCGTTGTGTCCATGAAGTTTTTCGAAGGAAAGCAGTAAATCATGGACTACTTCGGTAATATTGATTGAGATGTCAAAGGATATTTAGCATTTACCGGATTCGGGATATAATTAGAAAAAATGCCCTCGCATTTTTCACTTTGTTGTTTTGATAAGAAAGGAGGTGCGTTCATTCGGAAAAAGGTACACCGGCAGAGGAGAACATCTTGAATGTCCAATTCAAGGCATGGATTGCTATTGTATGAAACCCACCCGAAAAGGAGAAAAGAAATGAAAAAGGGCATCTTTATCGTATTAATCGGTCTCTTTGTTGTGGCAAGTTATTCCAACAGCGAGGCGCAGGCATACGTGGCACAATCACCGTTTACATCAAGTTTTGTTGAGACAATCCCGAATTTTGACGCCTTTGGCGATCATGCGGTGCTAACGTATGAGAGTACCGATCTGTATGGCAGTTATTTCCTGGTCCTCCTCGACTACACCGGTACACCTGTCTCTGATTCCACAACTTTTGGTTACCCGTACCTATTTGCCGATGTACAGCGAAATGGCAGCCTTGATCTTTACGGATCTTACACGGGCTACTTTGGCGATTGGACCTTCATCGGGAATTTCTGAATATTCTGTGTGGAAGGGGGAAGAAGTGCCTTCCCCCTTCCACTTATGAATCGGAGCCGCGTATGGACATATGATGACTTCGGACCGGATTCGGCGGAAGTACCAAGAGGCTTTCCAATGATCAATGAGGAGTATATTTATTCAGGCTTGCCGGGTATGGCTTAACTTATAGCTTTTCTCACGGATTTTGTCGCCGCTCCAACCTTCTTCTTTACGGACTTCTCAGTCCTGGCCACCGTTTTTTTCACAGCCTTCACGGTTTTAGCCACTTTTTTTTCCGCCGCCTTGGTGGTCTTCGCGACATTTTTCTTCACAGCCTTTGCGGTCTTGGCAACTTTCTTCTCCGCCGCCTTCGTTGTTTTGGCAACCTTCTTTTTTGCTGTCTTCACCGCCTTGACGGCTTTCTTTACTACTTTTGCCTGTGCCATATTTTCCTCCTCACTCTTATTTTGAAGCCTCTTATCCGACATGCTATCAGGCGCGCTCCGGGAAGTCAACAAAATGATTGCCTGCCACCGTACTAACGTTATAAAAAAACATGGAAACTGAGAGCTCACCGCAGAGCCGCAGAGGGAGCAGAGGTCCGGTAATTTCGTTTTCAGGTGAGAGGCCGGAAAACAAAAAACTCAGCATGGCGGTTTATATATTTCCGCCCTCTCAGCAGAAATATGTAATTTACATTCCCGGCGTTCTTTGCGGGAGACCGCTTTCATAAAGATCATTGCTATAATGGAATAAATTATAGGAATTCATTCGCTCCGGGGTATATGACCGCCCTGAGAGAAACAGGACCATGATTAACAGGATCAGGAAGTACATAGCGACGCCCGAAAAGTTTCCGGCTGACCTTCTCCGCCCTTTTCAGTACTTCTTCCAGGCCGAGGCGGCTAGCAGTATCCTTCTCGTTGCAGCAACCCTGATCGCCTTTGTCTGGGCCAATTCCGCTTTTGCGTCATCTTACCACAGCTTCTGGCAGACGGAATTCTCCCTCGTCCTCGGCGACTACTCCATCAGCAAGACTCTCCGAGAATGGATCGACGAAGGGTTCATGACGATATTCTTTTTTATCGTGGGACTGGAGATCAAACGCGAGATCCTGGTCGGTGAACTCGCCACACTGAAGAAGGCGCTGCTTCCCGCAGGCGCGGCTGTCGGCGGCATGCTCTTCCCGGCGCTCATCTATTTCGTGTTCAACAGCGGACTTCCTACGGCGACGGGATGGGGAATTCCGATGGCGACCGATATCGCCTTCGCCATGGGTGCAGTTTCCGTCCTCGGCAGGAGATTGCCGGCCGGCATCAGGATATTCCTTTCAGCCCTTGCCATCGTCGACGACCTCGGGGCCGTCATCGTGATCGCCCTTTTCTACACGGAAAGGATCGTTGCCCTGTATCTCCTTGCGGCGATGGTGATCTTTCTGCTCACCGTCGTAGCAAACCTCTTATGGATAAGAAAAACGCCGGTTTACGCATTGCTCGGAATAGCGCTCTGGCTCGCATTTCTCGGGTCCGGCCTGCATGCAACGGTGGCAGGGGTGATTGTGGCGATGTGCATACCCGCCAGGGGCAGGTATCCCACGGAGAAGTTCGTGGAAAAGGTGACGGGATACCTGGAACAGTTCGATTGCCCGTCCGATGGCTGCGGGTATTCGATCCTTCTGAACGAAAGACACATGGATGCCGTACAGTCCACAGAACTCGCGTGTCATGATGTGGAAACCCCTCTTCAGAGGCTTGAGCACTCTCTTCACCCCTGGGTGGTTTTTGTCATTGTACCCCTGTTTGCACTCGCCAATGCCGGCCTCACAATAGGCAAAATAGACATCCCGGCTGCGCTGGCCTCACCTGTAATGCTGGGCATCCTGTGCGGGCTGCTCTTCGGCAAGCCGCTCGGGATAACTCTTTTTTCCTGGCTGGCAGTGAAGATGAAACTTTGCTCTCTCCCTGCGGGTGTCACCTGGTCTCATATCGTTGGTGCGGGGCTTCTCGGCGGGATCGGGTTCACTATGTCGCTCTTCGTCACCGAACTTTCGTTCAACCAGCCTGCCATGATGGATTATGCCAAGGTGGGCGTGCTTCTCGGCTCCATAGGCGCAGGAGTCACAGGGTTATTGTACCTCAGTTCCTTTTCATCAACGAAGCGAAAGACCTGAGTGATGACCGCTATACGTTGCCCTCTCCTTTACGCAGCGCTATGGTGAACTCTTTGCCTGTGAGGAAGGCTTCAACGAGATATTCAGGATGCCTTAAAACAGCGCCTTCCTCGTCAAGGCCGCGGTAGAGGAGGGTGCACCGGAGTTCGGTATCCAGGGCGTCAAAAAAATAACGCATGCTCAGGAGCATGCCGTCGAAGAGCTTCCTGCCCTTTGTCGCACCTGCGGAGATGAGCAGTCCTTTCCTCGGAGGCTTATCAAGCCCCGTGCCCGGCCTATCCAGCCGGTATTTTTTCACCCAGAGCGACTGGCAGCGGTCCATGAATATCTTGGTGTGGGCGCTCACGGAATAGAAGAAAACAGGCGTTGCCAGGAATATGCCGTCGCAGGCGAGAATCCGGTCGTACAGGGCCTGGAAATCGTCCTGGATCACACACCTGCCTGTCTTTCTGCAGCCGTAGATTTCGAGGCACGGAGACATCCTCAGGTCCCGAAGAAAAACCTCTTCTACATCCGCGCCGGCCTCGCGGGCGCCTTTCACAGACTGCCTGAGCAGGAGCGAGGTGTTCCCTTCGCGCCTTGGGCTGCCGTAAACAGCCAGGATCTTTACCATAAATATTCTTTCTGCCTCCTGATCTTTGCCAATTGACCCGGATTATTCACGAGCATACGGCGGGACATATTTTACACCGGAGAACTTCTCTGTGATCCGGAGATTGGTCAGAAGATGGGCCGATATGCGGCTGGTGGTGAATGAATATCTCTCCCTCGCTGCAGCTGCTGTCGATTTCGGTCATTTTGCCCCAACGCAACTAAGGGTAGATGGCGTATCGTCAGGCCATTATGGATGGTCACTGTCCCGGCTTTGTCGCCTTGATATAAGCTGAAAAGACCATTCTCTCAACGCCTTCACCAAAGTTCCAACTCCTGATTATATCGTCGCTGTTGTCCTTGTTCTGAATAACGATATCGGTGAAGCCGGACTTTTTCAGGATCTCCTCCAGTTCTTCCACGAGAACCGAACCGGTGATTCAACCGCTGTAGGCCTGTTCGTTCTTTTTGATCTCCTCTGAAAATTCGCCCTTTTTCAGTACGTCCGAGATCGCAATCCGTCCGCCCGGCCTGAGAACGCGGAATGCCTCATCGAAGACCGCCTGCTTGTCGGGCGAAAGATTGATCACGCAATTGGAGATGATCACATCCACCTCAGAATCCCCTACGGGGAGATGCTCTATCTCTCCCAGCCTGAAATCCGCGTTTGTCACCCCCAGCTTGCCGGCATTCTCATTCGCTTTTGCGATCATCTCCGGTGTCATGTCGATGCCGATTACAAAGCCTTCGGGACCTACTTTCATGACAGACAGAAAGGCGTCGAAGCCGGCTCCGCTTCCCAGGTCGAGGACTGTCTCCCCTTCCCTAAGGTCTGCGATCGCATGAGGGTTCCCGCATCCAAGACCCAGATTGGCCTCTCCCAGGCCGGTCTTCAGATCTTCATCGGAGTATCCGAGCCGTCTGCCCGTTTCAAGGAGGCTGACCGCGCCCGAGTTCGGAGAACAGCAGCTCGTCTCAGGAAAGCACGAAGGAGAATCAGCCGCGGCGGCCGAGTAGGTCCTTATCACCAGTTGTCTGATCTTGCTTTTTGTCTCTTTGTCCATATAAGGAAGTCGACCTTCCGGGCACCGGCAGGGACTCTGGTGATCTGCTGCAATGAGCCGGGAAACCGGTTACATAGACTATTCTAACTTGATTTATCGTCATTCCCGAGGTAGTAATCGGGAATCCATT
>JBJKPE010000255.1:0-4033 GCA_046706685.1 Thermodesulfovibrionales bacterium
CAATGCGGAAAGCTACCACAGGACCAAGGACGCGCAGGCGGTAGGGGCCTGTCTGCAGAACATGCTGCTTGAGGCTCATGCCATCGGCCTCGGTGCGGTCTGGCTGGGTGAGATCATCAAAAGCGACGGGGAGATACGGCGTATCCTGGGCCTGAGCGATAATCTGGAACTCATGGCCGTGCTTGCTGTTGGATATCCTGATGAAAAGCCGAAGGACGGCAGCCGTAAGACATTAAAGGAGTTGACTGTCGTCAGAAAGTAGCGCCGGCTTCATCGTTCTTATGAAAGCATTGAAGGTACCCGGTATTTCTTGCCCTGGAAGGTATCCCTTTCTTCAAGCCTTTTTTCTATGTCCCTCAGTATTTGATGCCTGTTTCTGCCCCAGTGGGGCGCGACCAGGATTTCGTCGGGAGCCGTCGCAAAGAGCCGCTCAAAAACGATCGCGGGGGATGTCCTTTCGATGAAGTCGGTGATGAAGTCGAGGTATTCGCCGTATTCAAAGGTGTGGAAGGGCTCTTCCCTGAACATCTCTTCCAGGGGCGTGTCCTTCACAACCTGCAGCTGGTGGACCTTCAGGAACTCCACCGGAAGACCGGAGATCTCTTCTGCCATCGAAAGCGTCTCTTCGCGCGTCTCTGTTGGAAAACCGGCTATGACGTGGGCACCTATGGATATACCCCTTCCCTTCGTCATATCTACCGCCTGCAGGAAGGTCCTGTAATCATGCCCCCGATGAATAAAGTCGAGGCTCTTGTCAAAGGTTGACTGGAGGCCGTACTCGATGAGTATGAAGAATCTCTCCGCCAGGGATTCGAGCAGCCGCAGTTTAGGTTCATCAACAGTGTCCGGCCGCGTGCCGATCGCAAGGCCGATGACTGAAGGTTCGGTAAGCGCCTCTTTATAGAGCGCCTCCAGTTTATCCACAGCCGCATAGGTATTTGTATACGGCTGAAAATAGACGAGGAATTTTTCAGCCTTGAAACGCCTTCTCACGTGATCGATGCCCCTGCGGACCTGTTCGCCTACGGAGAGAGTGGGCTTGCAGGAACCGGGCCTGAAGCTGTCATTATTGCAGTAGACACACCCCGAAACCCCGAGAGTCCCGTCCCTGTTGGGACACGTAAAGCCCGCGTCAACATTAACCTTATAAACTGTGCCGCCGAACGCGGCCTTCATGTGAGCACCGAATGACTTGTATCGTTTCATATTTCATTATCAATTCTTGAAGGTTAATAAGTCAAATGAGCGAATAAGCTTGACAGTTTCATTTATCTCGGTTATTTTTAAGTGAAATCAAACCAAGAAAAGGAGAGACGGATGTCACGGAAGATTCTGCTTCAGCTTGTCGTCATCTTATCCCTGATTGTTCCCTCATTTGTTTTCGCCCAGACTAATGAGATAAAAGACTACACTGTGAAAAAGGGAGACACCCTCTGGAGTATCTCGCGGGGTGAACTTGGCAATGCCTTCTTGTGGCCTAAGGTATGGAAGGAAAACCCGGGAATAGCCAACCCAGACCGCCTTTATCCAGGCCAGACCGTCAGAATACCCATATATCTGAAGCAGGCAGTCAGGGAGGAAGAACCGGCAAAACCGGCCGCGAAACAGGCGCCGGAAGAACAGAAGGAGAAGGCGCAGAAGGAGGAGGTCACGAGGCAGGGGCCGGTGGAGACCCCGCTGAAACCGCTTCTCTCCAACGCCCTCTTCGCATCGAGCGGATATATTTCGGATTCCATTCCCTCCGTCGGAAAAGTGGACGGCTCACCTTCGGGGAAAACGCTTTTCGGCAATTACGATACGGTTTTCCTGAAGACCGACAACCCGGTGAAGGTCGGCGATAAGTTCATTATCATAACTGCGCTCCGGCTGGAGCGTCCGTTTGCGACAAGGAACGACGGCTATATTATCGAACCCGCCGGCGTGGTTGAAGTTGCACAGATTGAAGGGCAGGATATCGAGGCAAGGATCGTGCAAGCCTTTGGACCTATCAGGAGCGGGAACCGTCTCGACACCTATCATGAGATGGACGCCCCTTTGACGACTGGTGAATTCAGAAAGCCGGGCATGGATGGCAAAGTAATCGCAGCGCGAAATCTGAAGCTCCTTAACGCCCTGTACGATATTGTCTATCTGGACAAGGGGAGCAAGGACGGCGTTGAGACCGGGGACATGTTCAGGACCGTCGACATCCGGGACGGCCACAGGATCCCCACTGGAATAATTCAGGTCATAGGCACCAAGGAGTCCACTTCAACCGCGGTGATAAGGGAAAACATTATGGAGGCTGTCTCGGCCGGCAATTTGTTCACTCAGCTCAAGTAAAAAACCGGGAAAGCGAAGAAAGATTCCGGACAAGCCGGAATGACACAAAGCAGAAGCGAAAAGGTCAGGCGGTGGTAAGGACTTTCAGTGCTCTCAGCCGGCTGGGGTGCTTCAGCTTTCTTAATGCCTTGGCCTCGATCTGCCTCACCCTTTCCCGCGTTATTGAAAGATGCCGTCCGACTTCCTCGAGTGTGTGGTCCCTGTCGACCCCGATCCCGAACCTCATCCTGATGACTTTCTCTTCCTTCGGGGTGAGCGTTTTCAATATCATAAGGAGCTGATCGGATATTTCACTCTTCTCGGCATCAGAGTATGGCGAAGGACTGTTCTTGTCGCCGATAAAGTCCTCGAGTTCAGTGTCCTCGTCGCCCACTGGCGTCTGAAGGGCTATGGGATCCTGAATCGCCCGGAAAACCTCCTCCACTTTCCTGGTGGGAACGGTAAGCCTGCCTGCTATCTCCTCATTGCTCGGCTCCCTGCCCAGTTCCTGGGTCAGTTCCCGGGAAGCCTTGGTCACCCGGTTATAGAACTCCATCATATGCACCGGGACACGGATCGTCTTCGTCTGGTCGATCAGAGCGCGGGTGATCGCCTGTCGTATCCACCAGGTGGCATAGGTGCTGAATTTAAAGCCCTTTTCATATTTGAACTTGTCTACGGCCTTCATCAACCCGATGTTGCCTTCCTGTATAAGATCCAGAAGCGGCAACCCCCTGCCGACATAGTTCTTGGCGATATTTACGACCAGTCTCAGGTTCCGGGTAATCAGTTCGTTCTTGGCCTCCATGAGGAGAGCCCTTGCGTTTGTAATCCTCTCCCACTTGGCCCTGAGGTCCTCCAGCTTTATCCCCACCTCTGATTCGATCCGCTTGTATTCGCCCTGCACCTCTTTTGCAAGGGTCCCAAGCTTAGAAGGATTGATGTCCTTTTTCTTCTTTTCCGAGATCAGCCGCTTCAAGTCCTTAAGCGACCCATAGCGGGCAACCTTACTGTCCGTCGTTTCCATCTTCCTTACCAGACTGTCGAGGGTCTTGAGGGTCGTGATAAGTGCCTCGCTGGGTTTGTCCTCGTCCGCCGCAGCTTCTTCCTCATCCTCCGCCGGCACGACGAGACTTTCCTCAATCCTGCTGTAGAGGGGCATTGCGCTCACAATCGCCTTGATGATCTCCCGGCCCTCCTCCAGCCTCTTTGCGAGCTCCGTCTCCTCGTCCTTGGTCAGGATCGAGATGTCGCCCATGGAATGAAAGTATGCCTGAACGAGGTCCTCCGTCTTTTCATATTCGGCGACCTCCTCTTCCTCCTGGACTTCCTCTTCGGCACCTCCGGCCCCCCCGTCATAGTCGATTACCTTAACCCCCATATCCTGAAGCAGGTCCATGAGATCTTCGAGTTCGTCAGGGGAAAAAAATTCGGAAGGAAGAGCGTCGTTTATCTCGTCATAGGTAAGTGTCCCTCGCCTCTTGCCTATGTCTATTATCTCTTCAAAGATATCCCGCTCTCTCATCGTTTCCCTCAATATCTGAAGTAGATACAAGAAAAAGGGCCTTCGAGGCCCTTCTGTCTTAAACATTTTACTACTTTTAGATTTTTTGACAACAGGAGGGAAGAGAAATAAGGGTCAAGACTCACGGCCAATTAGTACTGGTCAGCTGAATGCATTACTGCACTTACACCTCCAGCCTATCAACGTGGTAGTCTACCACCGGCCTTT
>JBJKPE010000256.1:0-8513 GCA_046706685.1 Thermodesulfovibrionales bacterium
CGTTAGCCCCACTTCTCCTGCCTCCTTGACCTGTTTCAAGAAGGGTATTTTGACTGTTCATTTCGTGTAGATTCCTTACGTGAGGCAACGATTCTACTTTATATAGATTTTTGATGAGGCAATGCGACCTGTTGACACGTCGAGAGCCGTTGTTTTACTCTACGTCATAAAGAAAGAGCTATTTCCGGGGAGGGGCCGGCGTCAATGAAGGAAAAGATCCTCAGTGAATTCAGAGAAAGCATAACCGTCAAGGAAAACTTTATTCAAGGCCATCTGGCCACGGTGATGGATGCCGCAAAGGCCATCGCCGGCGCCTTCAATGACGGAAGCAAACTTATATTGTTCGGCAACGGCGGAAGCGCTACCGACGCATCTCACATCGCGGGCGAATTTGTGAACAGGTTCAAGCGCGAACGACCTGGACTTCCCGCTATAGCACTGAACACGGACATCGCCGTCATCACTTCAATAGCCAATGATTACGACTATTCCGAGATCTTCGCCCGTCAACTCAAGTCTCTCGCCCTGGACGGCGACGTCGTTATTGCCATAACTACGAGCGGCAGCTCCCCTAATGTGGTAAAGGCACTGGACGCCGCGAGGAAGAAGAAGCTGAAGACCATAGTTTTTACGGGAGTCAAAGGCGAAAAACTAGCGGCGAAGTCCACTTATGCCTTTGTAGTGCCTTCGGAGAACACCCCGCGGATACAGGAGACCCATATAACCCTGGGGCATGTCCTCTGCCTTATGGTCGAGGAAATACTATTTGAAGCACCCCGAAAAAAGTAAAGACACTCCCAGGATACTTGGAATAGATCCAGGCACCATTTTCTGCGGCTACGGCGTCGTCACGTCGACTGGAAGAGATGCCGTCTATGTAGCGTCAGGGCGCATTTCCCCTCCGGCCTCAAAGCCTCTTCATTACCGGCTGAAATCCATATACGAATCTCTTACTGAGGTCATCGCCGAATACCGTCCCGACGACATCGTGGTCGAAAAGATTTTTTTTGCGAAGGGGGCCAAATCCGCGCTGAGCCTGGGGCACGCCAGGGGAATCGCCCTGCTCGCGGCGGCCCGCCATGATGTGCCCCTCCACGAATTCAGCGCCCTGGAGGTGAAAAAAGCGGTGGTGGGCTATGGAAGGGCCGAGAAGAGACAGGTCCAGGAGATGGTGAAAATGATACTTAATCTAAGCGGCCCCGTTTCTCCGGACGGTGCGGACGCCCTTGCGCTTGCCCTCTGCTGTATGAATACGCTAAAATTCAGGGAAACGACCGGCGGGACCCTTCCTTCCGGCCGTCGCCGCTGATGACCGCCGTTGTGCGAGCCGCCGGCAATTCGGACAAAACCAGATGATAGGTTCACTCAGAGGAAAGATAGCCACCAGGAGGCCGGACAGCGTAATTGTGGACGTGAACGGTGTCGGGTACATGGTCCATGTTCCGCTGCACCTTCTTCCCGACCTCCCGGGGGAGGGTAAGGATGTTTTCCTCCATGTTCATACTCATGTCCGAGAGGACTCCCTGCAGCTTTTCGGCTTCCTTTCCGAGGACGAGAAGAAGGTTTTTCTCGCGCTCCTGGGCATTTCCGGCATAGGCCCCAAGATGGCGCTCAATATACTTTCGGGCATATCCCACGACGATTTCCTCAACGCCATCGAAAATGAAGACGTCGCGCTCCTCTGCAAAGTGCCTGGCCTCGGCAAGAAGACCGCTGGCCGCCTGATCCTTGAACTGAGGGAAAAGCTGCCCTCCCCTTCGGGTACGAGGAACAGTATGTTTGAAGACACTCTTTCCGCTCTCGTCAATCTCGGCTATAAGAAAACAGTAGCACAAGAGGTTTTGGAAAAAGCTTACAAACAGGGCTTCGCCGATATCGAAGAACTCCTCAGGGAGACACTGAAGATGCTCCAGGGTGTATCATGACCGGAGGGGCGGGATGAAAGAAGAAGACAGGCTGGTCAGTCCGGCAGACTCCGATGACGATCAGGCATTAGAACTTAACCTGAGGCCCTCGACTCTGGACACATTTGTGGGACAGGACACCATACGGGATAACCTCAGAATTTTCATAAAGGCGGCCAAACAGAGAAAGGAGGCCCTCGACCATACTCTTTTCTGCGGCCCTCCGGGGCTGGGCAAGACTACGCTGGCCCATATAATCTCAAATGAACTTGAGGTCAATATAAGAACGACATCGGGGCCGGTCCTTGAAAGGCCTGGCGACCTTGCTGCCATACTGACGAACCTGTCAGATATGGATATACTGTTCATAGATGAAATACACAGGCTTCCCAGGGTGGTCGAAGAAGTCCTCTATCCGGCGATGGAGGATTTCCAGCTGGACATCATAATCGGGCAGGGGCCCAATGCCCGGACGCTGAAACTGAACCTGCCCCGCTTCACACTGATCGGCGCCACCACAAGGACCGGCCTTTTGACATCCCCCCTCAGAGACAGGTTCGGAATAATCGACCGGCTCAGATTCTACGACTCCGCCGAACTGTGCCAGATCGTCATCAGGTCGGCGGCCATCATGAATGTCACGATCACTGCGGATGCAGCCGCCGAAATCGCGGGGCGGTCCCGCGGCACCCCCAGGATAGCCAACAGGCTGCTGAAGAGGATCAGGGACTTTGCACAGGTCCTGGGAGACGGCACTATCGATTTGGAAATGGCCAAAAAATCCCTGAGCGCGCTCAATGTCGACCATAAAGGACTGGACGAGATGGACAGAAATCTGCTTGTCACAATCATAGAAAAATTCGGTGGCGGACCGGTGGGAATTGAGACGATTGCAGCGTGTCTGCGAGAAGACAAAGAGACCATAGAGGATGTCTATGAACCTTATCTTATGCAGGAAGGTCTCCTTGAAAGAACCCCGCGCGGAAGGCTGGCGACGAAGAACGCCTATGGCCATTTGGGGAAGAACGTGCCTCAGAGTCTTTTCTGAGCGAGGTCGTCCTGGGCACTCCTCCATGAAACTCCTCATGCACATCTGCTGTTCGAACTGTTGCATCTACCCCATGGAAACCTTTTTGATAAAAGGAATAGATATAAAGGGGTTCTGGTATAATCCGAATATACACCCTTATACCGAGTATTCCAGCAGGCTCGATTCGCTGAAGAAGCTTCAGGGTCTCTGGGACCTCGATATAGAGTATCTCGACGACTATGCACTCGATCATTTTCTGAAGTCCGTTGCCGGAAAGGGCGCCGACAGGTGTGCGGTCTGCTATTCTCTCAGGCTCGAAAAGACCGCTGAAACCGCGAAAAAGATGAACTTCGGCGGGTTCACCACGTCTCTTTTTGCAAGTCCCTACCAGAAATTTGATATGATAATAGCTCTCGGCAGCGAGATCGGAAAGAAACACGGAATACAATTTTACTGGGAGGATCTGAGAAAGGGATGGGCCGTTTCAAAGGACCTTTCCCTGGAACTTGGCCTCTACCGCCAGAAATATTGCGGCTGTGTATATTCGGAAATGGAAAGGTACTTGAAGAAAGACAGGAAAGAGAAGAAGCCCGGCTTTGCATAAGTCCGATACGGTGTGTCATTCCGGCTTGTCCGGAATCTTTTTTTTAGAAAAGAAGGATTCCCGGCTCGCTTCGCTTGCAGGAATGACGTATGATTAATGTCGTTCCGTATAATAATCGATATGCCTGAAACTACTCATTATATAGGGAAGCTGCTCATCGTGCTTGGCTGCGTCATGGCAGCTGTCGGACTTCTCTTCATGCTGTCTGACAGGATACCGTGGCTGGGAAGGCTGCCGGGAGATATCCTGCTGCGGAGAAAGAATTTCACTTTTTATTTTCCCGTTGCCACGAGCATTCTGATCAGCGTTATACTGACACTGTTGTTCTGGCTCTTCGGAAGGAAATAGCATGACCAGGAAGCTACTTTTCGCTTTGACTATCATCCTTCTCCTCGTTGCGTCGCAGGCTGAAAGCAGAACGATAAAGGTGCTGATACTGGATGACGTGTTCCGGAACGTCCCCGATAAAGGCGACAATCTGGAGTTGGTGGGAAAACTGAAAGGCGACCTCCTGGTAGACGGCGCTCCTTACAGGGGGAAAGTCGAGGTATGGAAAGACAACGCGGGCCTATACCTCATCAACGAGCTTCCACTGGAAGACTATGTCAGGAACGTTGTAAGCGCGGAAGTCGGTCCGAATTGGGCCCCGGAGGCGCTAAAGACCCAGGCTGTAATTGCAAGAACCTACGCGCTCTATCAGAAATCGAAAAGCAGCAATACTAACTACGACCTTACCTCGACCGTGCTCGATCAGGTCTATAAGGGTAACGTCGCAGACGCAAAGATCGCGTCTGCCGTCGCGCAGACCAGGGGGGAAGTCCTAACCTATGACGGAAAACTTATCGAAGCCTTCTATCATTCGACCTGCGGCGGAGAAACGGAAGACCCCCGGGAAGTCTTTGGAAAAAGTTATCCGTACCTCAGGCCTGTGAAATCGAAATGTGACCTTTCGCCGTACCAGAAGTGGGAGAGAATAATACCTCTTGAAGAAATAGGAAGGGCTTTAGGCATCTCCGGCATCAAAGATTTAAGCATACAGTCTTACACATCCACCGGGAGAGTACGGATGCTGAAAGTCTCTCTTGAGAGGGGAGTTCTATCGGTAAAGGCAACTGATTTGAGGAAGATGCTGGGCTGGAAAAGGCTGCCGAGCACTAAGTTTACCTTTACCAGACGGGGAGGCGATCTGGTTTTCGAGGGCAAAGGATATGGCCACGGCGTTGGACTCTGCCAGTGGGGCGCTCAGGAAATGGCGCTGGAAGGCAGGAATTACAAGGAGATCCTCTCTTTCTACTATCCTGGCACGACCATTCAGTTATATGAAGACCGCTGACTACGATTTTTATCTGCCACCCGATCTGATCGCAAGCAGGCCCCTTGAAAGAAGGGACAGCTCGCGTCTTCTGGTACTGCGGCGCGATGGGAGAATGGAACACAGGACATTTTCGGAACTCCCGTCGCTCCTGAACGCCGGCGATATGTTAGTCGTTAACAATTCCAAGGTCTTCCCCGCCCGCCTTTACGGCAGGAAGCCCACCGGCGGGAAGATCGAAATACTGCTCGTCAATGAAAACTCGCCGGGCGTCTGGGATATACTCTGCAAGGAAAGATATACCGGAACGGTCAGGATATCGGAAAACCTGGAGGTCCGTGTCCAGGAAGGAAAAACCGCTATTTTTGGACAGGCTGCCGGCTTGAGGGACCTGATCAGAAAAGAGGGCCTGATGCCCCTGCCGCCTTACATCAGACGTCAGCCCGATGAACATGACAGGGAGCGTTATCAGACGGTATATGCAGAAGTTGAAGGGTCGATTGCAGCCCCCACCGCCGGTCTCCATTTCACCCGCTCTCTAATGGAAGCCCTCGCAGCGGCTTCGGTAATGATAAGGTCCGTTACCCTCCACGTGGGCATCGGCACTTTCAGGCCGGTGAAGACAGCCGAACTGGATAAACACGTAATGCAGAGCGAATTTTTCGAAATAACACCGGAACTCATCTCTGATATAAAGAGAGTCAGGGAGCGTGGAAACCGGGTGGTGGCAGTAGGCACTACTGCGACGCGGGCCATTGAAGGATATATGAGCGGCAGGGCGGAGATCACCTCTTCAAACGGGACTGTCTCAGGGTACACCGATATCTTTATCCACGAAGGATACCGGCCGCTGGCAGTCGATTGCATAATAACGAATTTTCATCTTCCCCGCTCGACGCCCCTCATGCTCGCCTCCGTGTTTGCGGGTCGCAAAAACCTGCTCGCGGCATACGCCGCAGCCATCTCCCTGGGATATAGATTTTTCTCCTATGGTGATGCTATGCTTGTCTTATGAGTGGCGGTGATTACAGGAACCGGCCTTCACTTCATATACCCGGCAAAGAATTCCTGATCGTTATCGTGGTCGTCTTTTCTTCCCTCAGTTTCACACTTGGATATTTCGTAGGCAAGAGCAACAGGGAAGTCGCCGCCGGTCCTGCGTTTACGCCTACCGAAAAGACGTCCCCTCAAAAAGGGGCTGAAACCGGCTATGTCCAGCCTCTGGCAGAAGCCCCGGTCCGGGCGGATAACCCCGTTACAGCCGGGAGCAACAGCGATGGCAAGCCGGCGGTTGCGCCGCCGGATGAACCGGTATCCGTGCCTGGTAACTCCGAAAAAACTGCCGCCGTCAAGCCGTCCTCTTCCATAGGCCACCTGCAAAAGGGTAGAATATCTTATACGGTACAGATAGGTGCACTGAGCAGTGAAACGGACGCGGAAGCTTTTCGCGTTAAATATGAGAAAAAAGGGTACAAAGCGTACGTCGTTCCGGCAAGAAACAAGCGGGGCGAGACTATATACAAAATCAGGATCGGTGAATTTGACGGTAGAAAGAACGCTGAACTCCTGTCGGTGAAACTTAGAAAGACCGAGGGGCTGAATACCTTTGTTACATTCAAAGACGAATAAGAAGAACGACGACGTTACGTCGGAAATAGAGTTCGACGAAAGCGAATATCCCTCCCTCTTCAGAAGCCTGGAGAAGAGTCTCATGTTTATAGAAGAGAACCTCAACGTGAAGGCCAGTTCGAGGGGGAATAAGATCTTTCTGAAAGGTGAGGACGAAAAGATCAAGACCGCAGAAAAACTCATAAGAGACCTCCGGTATGTCAGTTCTGAAGTCTCCAATCTCAATTCCGAAGACATTCGCTATGCAATCAAGTCAGTGGCAGAGGGCGGCCGGACATCGCTTAAAGAACTCTTTCTTGACAACATACCCGTATCTTCAAAACGTCGGTTCATTATTCCCAAGACGGAAACGCAAAAGAAATATATTGACGCCATACGGGATTACGATATCGTCATTGGGATAGGTCCGGCCGGCACCGGCAAGACTTACCTGGCCATGGCCATGGCGATAAACTCATTTCTCAAGAAGCAGGTAAGCAGGATCGTCCTGGCAAGACCGGCTATCGAGGCGGGTGAGAAGCTTGGTTTTCTGCCGGGCGATATGTTCGAGAAAGTGAACCCATACCTCAGGCCGCTGTACGACGCTCTCTTCGACATGATGGACGCTGAAAAGGCTTCGAAACTTATCGAGCGGGGGGTAATCGAGATAGCTCCCCTGGCCTTCATGCGGGGCAGGACCCTTAATGATTCATTCATTATTCTCGATGAGGCACAGAATACGACGGCGGAACAGATGAAGATGTATCTCACAAGACTCGGGTTCAATTCCAAGACGGTGATTACGGGTGACGTTACCCAGATAGATCTGCCACAGGGAAAGACATCCGGTCTTATTGAGGTCTCCAAGATACTTAAGGGAATCGAGGGGAT
This sequence comes from Thermodesulfovibrionales bacterium, assembly GCA_046706685.1. GTDB lineage: Bacteria > Nitrospirota > Thermodesulfovibrionia > Thermodesulfovibrionales > UBA6898 > JARRRD01. Next base: position 7,350 of record JBJKPE010000256.1, read on the forward strand.
CCATTTCGTACATTTCTCAGAGAAAGACGTGGTAAGACACAGACTGGTACAGGAGATCGTGAAGGCATACGATAAATATGAAAAACGGACTGCAGAAGGATAAGATTAAAGCGCAGGTTATCAGACCTGCCGTGGTGAAGATACTGTTCCTCAGCGCCATGTCCCTGGCTGTTTCGCTCTGTCTTATGGTAAATCCGAGCGCGGGCAGATTTATCGGGGGCGGCCTGATGGCCTTCGTGCTCCTCTTCATTCTTTACAGGGACATCATGCGGTACCGGCCTTCTTATGTGGACAATTACAATATGCTGCTGCTCCTGGGGCTCATGATCCTCAGCACGCTTCTTATAGGAAGGTTTTCGGAATACCTCTTCCACAACCTCTCCATTGGTTTCATCTCGCCGGAGAGCGTGAAATACGGCATTCCGGTAGCGGCTGGAGCCATGCTTGTCACCCTGCTCTTCGATTTTCATACAGCAATTACCTTTTCGTTCACGATAAGTCTTTTCACCGGATACTGGCTTAACGATTCCCTCTACCCCATCTATGCCTTTGTGGGAAGCCTGACGGCCGCCTTCAGCGTAATCCGCTGTAAAAAGAGGTCCGCGTTGCTTAGGGGCGGTCTCTATGTTACACTCGCAAACGTACTCATTGTCCTCATACTCTCTCTTTCCAGAGACGAACTGTTCACCTCCGTTGTGCCTTCGGCGGTCACGTTCGCGGTATTTTCCGGTATAGCCACTTCGGCGATCGTTTCCCTCCTTCTTCCTTTTCTGGAATACGCCTTTAAGATCACTACCGACATCAGTCTTCTGGAGCTTCTCGACTTGAACCAGCCTCTTATGAAGACCCTGATGGTCTCCGCTCCCGGGACCTATCATCACAGTGTGATCGTCGGCAATCTGGTAGAGGCGGCATCCGAGGAAGTTGGGGTTAACCCCCTTCTGGCAAGGGTCAGTTCCTATTACCACGACATAGGAAAAGTGAAAATGCCAGATTACTTTATAGAAAACCAGAGCGTCTCGCCGAGCAAGCACTACAAGCTCACTCCGCATATGAGCAGCATGATAATCATCAACCATGTAAAAGAAGGCGTCGAACTCGCGCGACAGTACAAACTCCCCAAATCGATCATAGATATTATCAGGCAGCATCACGGCAATTCCC
>JBJKPE010000257.1:0-5477 GCA_046706685.1 Thermodesulfovibrionales bacterium
AGCACATAGAACACAAAAAAATCAAAAACTTACGTTAGTGAAATACTTCACCCATTTGGTGAGCATTTTCCCGCTTTCAACCTCTTGTTTTTTCTATATTATTTTTGTGCCTTCTGTGGCCATTTGCTGTTTTTAGGTTTATTTTTCCGCAAGCCCTTAGCCGCGAAATCTTTTCAGTGTATCGATGAGTATGCCTATCTGATTTTCTGTATGGGAGGCGCTTACTGCCAGCCTTATCCTCGGGTCCCGGACGGAGGGCGGCCTGATGGCCGGCGCGTATATCCCGTTTTGTGACAGGAACTCAGCCAGCCTTATTGTTTCCGTTATATCCCCCGCCCGGATGGGAACAATCGGCGTTTCACTCCCCATCGTGTCATAATCCATGCTCCTGAGGCCCCTGACAAGCAGTTCTCTGTTGGCCCAGAGCCTCTTCAACGGCTTCGCATCTTTTTTAAGCAGGTCGAGCGCGGCAAGAGATGCAGAGATAACACAAGCCGGGAGGGCTGTCGAGAAGATGAAGCTTCTGGCGGAGTTTGTTAACCATTCGGTGACGACTTCGCTGCCCGCGGCAAAGCCCCCGAAGGAGCCGAGGGCCTTCGAGAATGTCCCCATCTGTATCACCATTGGCTCCGGCTCGATGTTAAAGTGCGAGAGCGCTCCCCGGCCTTCACCGAGGACACCGGTCCCGTGGGCATCGTCTAGGTAAAGGACTGCGCCATATCTCCGGCAGATTTCGTGGATTTCCCTGAGCGGGGCAATGTCCCCGTCCATACTGAAAACGGAGTCGGTGATGACCAACCTTCTTCTTGCCGGCTCCCTGCCCATAAGTGTCTCCAGGTGATGCAGGTCTTTATGCCGGTAGACGACGGTTTTTGCCCTGCTGAGCCTGCAGCCGTCGATTATGCTTGCGTGGTTTAATTCGTCGCTGAAGATCACGTCGCCCGATGATCCCAGCGCGGGGATTATGCCGGTGTTGGCGGCATAGCCTGAGTTGAACAGGAGGGCCGATTCTGTGGCCTTGAATTCCGCAATCTCCTTTTCCAGTTCCCGGTGGAGATCGGTCCCCCCGGCAAGGAGTCGCGAGGACCCCGACCCGAACCCGTATCTCTCCGCTGCAGGTTTCAGCGACTCCACGATCTCGGGACGGCCGGCGAAGCCGAGGTAATCGTTTGATGAGAAGTTTACATATTCCCTTCCGCCGAAGCGTATGGTGGGGCCCTGGGCGGATGTCCGCGAAATTAAATGGCGGACAAGGTTCTTCTTTTTAAGGTCTTCCAGTTCCTTTTCGAACACAACTGAATATTATCATAAACCTTGCCGATACCGGCAAAGGGGATGGTCAATCACCTTCGCCAGACGGCAAGCTTTCAAGCTGACAAGCCCTCAAGCAGGACTCCAATGATCCTAAAAAAAGCGTTGAGCCACAATAAGCACATAGAACACAAAAAAATCAAAAACTTATGTTAGTGAAATACTTCTCCCATTTGGTGAGCATTTTCCCCTTTCAACCTCTTGTTTTTTCTATGTGATATTTGTGCCTTCTGTGGCCATTTGCCGTTTTTTGGGATGATTCAGTGTTCGCTTTTTACGGTATCTGCGATATGCTCTTTGCTCCCTTCCCTTCCGGGGGCGTACAAAAAAAAGGACGGCTTTTCAGCCATCCCTTCAGGAAATGCCATATAACGTTGCCAGGTTATTTCTTGGTCTGTTTCTTGGTAGCCTTTGTTGCGGTCTTCTTTGTGGTACCGCATGCTCCGCCTTTGGATTTGCAGGCCATGGCCGACCTCCTTTTTGGGATTTTTTCCAACATATCACAGTCCGAGCCTGTTGTCAAGAATCAGCGGTGTGCGACATCGGCCTAAATTTGCAGGAAATTCTACCTCAATATCACCACCAGAACATAGACCAGGTAAAGGCATCCGGGGAAAAGCATCGTAAAAGGAGAAATCTTCTTCCCCGCGAGGAGCGTTGCCAATATGACCAGAGACGATGTTATCGCTATCAGAGCCGAAAAAAGGGCCATGCCCGTTATTTGCCATTCGGTAAAAAGCAATCCGACGGAGACGGGGAAGACCGACTGGAAAACCATTGCACCCGTTATGTTCCCCAGCGCCAGACTGTCTTTGCCCTTCCACGTCCATGTTACGCTGTTGAATTTTTCCGGGAGTTCAGTCGCCACCGGGGCCAGAAGGAGCGCAAAAAGGAGGGGGTTCATCCCGAGCCTCACGGCCACATGCTCAAGGCTTTCGACAAAGGTATGCGCGCCTTGTATCATTAGGACAAGAGATGCCGCTACCTGCAGCAATACCAGAGCGAGAGGGGGCGTTTCCGACCGGACAGCCGGCTTCACTCTCTTTATCAGTCTCCAGAGATACATCATCTCTGTATGTTCAAGCTCGGCACTCTCATCCCGGAACGTAAGGTATGCATAAAAGAGATAACCGCATACCAGGCATATGGACAGGGGAACCAGGGACTTTTTACCGAGTAAATGCGGAAGAAGGACTGCGAGCGAATACATCACGAGGAAAAAAGTCAGGTCCCGCTTCATTGAACCCGGCTCGACGTTCAATGCGAGTTTACGTCTTTTGCGGAGGGCGGAAACGAGAGCTGTCAGCCCCACGAGAAACAAGGCGAGGGTCGAGAGCATGAAGGGTGCGCCGAGGATCGCCCCGACACCTATGTCTGATGCCGATTTCCCTCCATAGAAAAAAATGGCCACAACAGGGAGGATTGTCTCGGGGAGGGCCGTGCCAACGGCCGCCAAAATACTCCCGACTACGGCCTGTGAAAAAGAAAAATGCCGGCCTAACGCCTCTATCCCATTGGTAAAAAATTCGGCCGCCAGAAGGATCAGAACGAGCCCCAGCAGAAGTAACGAAGCCTGTGCCGGCATTAATGTACGATCAGAACGGGACAGGGGGAAGACTTCAGAACGGCCTCTGTCGTGCTGCCGACGAGGATGCTCTTGAGGTAGGACAGCCCCCTTGCTCCCATGACGATCAGGTCACACCGCTTTTCTTCCGCGATGGAAGATATTATCTTTGAGGGAGACCCGTGGTGTATTTCTCCCTCCCCCTCAATTCTGTGGTCTCTGCAGACGGTCCCCAGCCTGGATCCGGCCTCCTCACGCATTACCCGGTCGAATTTCTCCCTCTCTTCTTCTCCCAGCTTTTTCCATACGCCCCATTTCTCCTTTATCAGATAAGAAGGGATTACGTGGACAAGGTGGAGCCTGGCCCGAAAAAGGGATGTGAGTTTTTTGGCCGTCGAAATGGCCTTTTCCGAATTTTCAGAAAAATCAACGGGACAGAGCACATTCCGGACCGTTACAGAGCCGAGAGCAGCGCCCTCCGCGGCCTTGCCCCTGACCACGAGCATTGGTATGCGCAAGGTTTTTATGAGCCGTTCCGAACTGCTCGGCCTGAGCGCGTGAGAGCTATATCCGATAACCAGGAACTCGGGAGATGTCTCTTCGATAATTTCCTTGAATGATTCATGGAGACGGCCCAATACGATCCGGTATTCGGCCGTGGCCCCTGCCTCTTCCAGGCGGGACTTCCAACCTCTCATCTGAGCTTCCTCTCTGGCCTTTTCCTCCTCTATGTACGATGCGAGGTAAGACGGCGGCGTGAGGAGATAATCTATGACATAGAGAAGCCTTATGGGCGCCTTGGTGGCAGTTGCAAAACAGGCGGCATAAGAGACCACATTTTCCGTGTAAGGTCCGAGATCGATTCCGGCGACGATGCAGTCAGGCGTCACTTTTTTAGGGTCTTGCCGAGCCTTCTTTCAATCGACTCCACCTTCTGGTCGATCCTGGCAGGTCTTTCCTTTCGGTCGTCTATTGAGACGGTCGTGATGACCCTTTCCTCTTCTTTCATGACGGTCATGTGACATTTTCTGATCAGTTTGAATAATTCATCCCATTCTCCCTCCACGACTGTGCCCATGGGATTTACCTTATAGGGAAGCCCGCTTGCGTCGACAATCTCCAGGACCTCCGCAACCCTGTCACCCAGGCTGCTGCCGGAACCGATGGGAACTATGCTGAACTCTGCGAGCATAACGTCTCCATTTCTCTTCTTCTCGTTGTGATGTACCGGAGCCGGCTTCATGCCGGCCCCTCTGCCCTTCTCGCGAGGGGTACCGCTTTATCCCTCCTGTGAGAGCAAGGGTTTTACGCGCAACTCAACATGTACGTATTAGGAACAGATTAGCAGAAAAGAGGGGAAAATTAAAGGGACAAACCTGTTGTTTGCCCCTTTAATTTAAACGGAAGAGTGAAATTATTATTTTTTGACAGCGTCTTTCAGTGCCTTGCCCGCCGTAAATTTCGGAGTTTTAGCGGCTGGTATGTTGATTGTCTGTCCCGTCTGCGGATTGCGTCCTTTTCTGGCTTTCCTCTTCGTCACCGAAAAAGTACCGAACCCCACGATGGTAACTTTCTGTCCCTTCTTCAGCGCCGCCTTGACAGCATCAAGAGTGGAATCGAACGCCCTTGTCGCGTCCGCCTTGCTGAGGCCCGCCCCGGAAGCGATTTTTTCGATAAGTTCCGTCTTTGTCATATTTTCCCTCCTTTCATAAAGTCATTATTATCCAAATAATAGACTTGATTAACATATCAAGAACTCTTTGTCTTGTCAAGTCCCAAAAAATCGAGCAAAGAAATTGCTGCCGAAGGGAAAACCTCTGATCCTCTCTTCCGGCTCCCGGGGATTTCATTAAGCACTCCGGATCGGATATAATCAGACTCGGTCATTTCTAATATTGCCAGCGAAAGGGCTTTTTTGCCGTGTATGAAGTGGAGATAAAGATACTGGAAATAGACAGACTCAAGACCGAAGGCATGCTTCTTGCCGCAGGCGCAAAAAAAATTTTTGATGACCAGATCCACGCAGTATACTACGATTTCGGCGACGGCTCAATAAGGGAAGGCGGAGGGACCCTCAGGCTGAGGAGAGAGGGCGGCAGGGTGGTACTCACGTTTAAGAGGCATGTGGAAGACAGAAATGCAAAGGTGAGAGAGGAGCGGGAGGTGGTCGTGTCCGACTTTCTGACGACGAGGTTTATACTTGAAGCGATCGGGCTTTCGGCCCGGCTCGAAATGAGCAAACACAGGACTACCTACGAACTCGGCGGAACGCATTTCGAGTTCGATAAATACAACGATGCATATGCATATATTCCGGAATTTCTTGAGATAGAAAGTACTGACGTCGAGACCGCCTACCGGCAGGCTGAAAAGCTCGGTTTCAGCAGGGAGGAGTGCAGGCCATGGGATGCGATTCAGGTCGCGGCCTATTATTCGGCGCGCACCGGGGAGAAATAACGTAACTGTAAGGACAAAATGACTTCACGGAAACGAACGAAGGAATTGCCTGGTGGAAGATTATAAGAAGATCTATCGTCTCGTCTCGCCTTACTGGCGGCGGGTCGCGCTTGCCGGCTTAATAAGCCTGATCGTTTCCGGGCTG
>JBJKPE010000258.1:0-11623 GCA_046706685.1 Thermodesulfovibrionales bacterium
TATAAAGCTTCACATTGCCGGTTGCCTCTATCCTGGTGACATTGCCCCCCTGCTCCGTATAGAACACCAGCATACTGTCGGCATATATCGTCATATTCGGAGTCTTTGCAACAACGTTCTTTTCGAATAGGGCAGTATGAGCACTGTTGTCGGCGGTGAGGGTCTCGGAAGTGACCGTAATCGGCCCCTTTACCGGCGGCGTATTTGACGCCGCGACAGCGGTCAGAGCAGGAAGTACCAGAAGGACGATGCTAATTATAAAAAACCGCTTTGACATTGTTGAGAATCCTCACTTTGTGTTCTGAATTGTCCAGGTCCATGCCCTTCCCGTGCACGCTGAATTTTTTCCCTTCCAGGCTTACCGCCCCTTCAGTGGCAAGATGGTCCTTCCTGCTGTTAAACTCCACGTTCTCTGACGTGATCGAATAGGAACTGCCTTTGGCGATCGTCCGGCCATCCAGATTGAGGCTCCTGTCGGCCATGTTGTAGCTGCCCTTACCGGCGTATACGGTAATCCCGCGGTCTTCGAGATTTATTTTTATGTTCTTCAGGTATGCGATCCGGCCGTCTGCAGTTATATCCGCTCTTTCGGCCGTCAATATCCAGTCTTTATTACCGTCTTTTCTGTTAACTATTTTCACACCTTCTATATATGAATCGCCGGCCTGATGTACCCCGAACCCTGTTTGCCTGCCGTCTCTTGCAACGTAAAAAAAAATGGAACAAAGGACCAGCGAAAGGATGACAAGCCAAACGCGTCTCATAAAAAAGTTTATCATATGGTTACCGTTAAGTAAAGGCAAATAGTGTGCCAGTTATTGCTGGATGCCGCTCAGAAGGGCATTTCTCATGACATCGACGGGAGGGAAAGCAGAGGTCCACAGTTCGAAGGCCAGCACTCCCTGCCAGAGGAGCATCCCCAAACCATCGATAGTCCTGCAGCCCTTCTTTAATGCGTATTCTAGCAGGCGTGTCTTTCTGTATATCAGGTCACACACGGTGTGTCTGGGTGTCAGGGCGGAGACATCGAAAGGGAAGGGGTCATCGGCTTTCAGGCCGAGCGGCGTCGCATTGACTATTACGTCAAACAGCCCAAGATCTGTTATCTCCTTATGTGATGAAACATTGGACCTGATCTTGCTGAGGTCCGAGACAAGTTTGTCCATCCTGTTTTCTGCAACGTCGTGCAGGCAAAGGCTTTCGGCCTTTTCGCTCAGGTAATAACTGATCGCCCTCGATGCTCCTCCTGCGCCGACCACGAGGATCCTCCTGTTTTCGACCTCGATGCCGCTTTCCGTAAGAGAGCGCATGAACCCCCTTCCGTCGGTGTTCCAGCCTTTCAGCTTGCCTCCGGAGTTTACGATCGTGTTTACCGCACCTATGAACGTTGCTTCCTCATCCACGCTGTCGAGCAGCGGGACGACCGCCTCTTTGTGGGGCACCGTTACGTTAACACCCGCCATATTGAGTGCTCTCACTGCTCCGACGGCCTGTTCGAGAAAGTCCGGGTGAACAAGAAATGGCATGTAGCAGTAGTCCAGTCCAAGACTTTCGAAAGCAGCATTGTGCATGGACGGTGACAGCGTATGCTCCACCGGGTAGCCGAAAAGTCCTGTTATCTTCGTCTTGCCGCTAATATGCATTGTAGCTCTCCTTTCCGGATGGTCCGACCGTTCTCCGCCCGGTCATCTTCACCGGATCTTCCCGGTGGTCTCAGTTTTCATGTCGGCGATAGCATCCATAAGACCTTGAGGCGTGGACTCGATCCTAATGGCCTTCAGCCCGGTAGCTTCTTCGATGTCCCGGAGCGAAACATCGTCAAGAAACACGTCTTCTTCTTCCTTGAGGGCCACGTCCGGAACCAGCAGAGCCGTGTATGAACCCGTGATGTCATGCATAGACCTTATGATGTCCCGGCCCGTGAGAAGCCCCGTGACGGTCACAGTCGGTCCGAAGAAATTGTTTTCGACCTCCACGACATCTATTCCTGCGAAGTCCTTTTCCGAAAGCCGGTCAGCGAACTTTTTCAGAAAAGGGTAAAACGATGTCCCCGTAAATGTGAGGAAGAGGCCATCCGTTGGCGTCTGCCTCGGAACCTTTACCTTTTTTGACTGGTTGATGAAAAGCGGAACCATCCCGATGCCGTTTTCTATCTGGGGAAGCATGCCATATTCCTTCAAAGGCGGGAACGGATGGCCGGCTTGTATATACATTTCATCGGCGCAATACACTATCGAGTCCCCGTGCCTTTTCTTAAACCTCTTCTGGAAGGACTCTACTGTTTTTATGGCGCGCAGTGCGTCGTCTTTTGACAGGGGGGTGATAGGGTGGCGTCTGTGCATCGTCAGTCCAACCGGGACGACGGCGATCGAGGCGACATAGGGATAAAACTTGTGGAGGTCAGAGATGGTATTCTGCAGCTCTTTCCCGTCGTTGTACCCGGGACAGAGAACGATCTGTGTATGGACCCTTATTTTTTCCTCGGCAAAAAATTTAAGTTCGCGCATGATATCGGGGGCCTTCGGGTTTCCGATCATCCTGCCCCGGAGCGCCCTGTTTGTTGTGTGTACAGATACGAAGAGCGGACTCAACCGCTGCTCTACAATCCTCTTCCTGTCTTTGGCGTCCATGTTGGAGAGTGTCATATAATTACCGTAAAGAAAAGACAGCCTGTAATCCTCGTCTTTCACATATAGGGCCTTTCTCAAACCTTTCGGCAACTGCTTTACGAAACAGAATATACAGTTGTTCCTGCAGGTCTTTACCTTGAAAGGTTTAATGGTCAGTCCAATATCACTTCCATCTCCGGCCGCAATCTGAACCTTTTTCCTTGTTCCTCCCCTCAGGAATTCGATGTCGAGTTCCTCCGATTTATAGAACATGAAATCGATTACATCGTGCATGGGGTGGCGGTTGAGGGATGTTATCACATCGCCGCGGCGCAGTCCCCCCTTTTCGGCGAGACCGCCGGGAAGGACGCTTTCGATCTCTATGCCTGTTCTAGGGGGCATTTGTCACCTTAAATCCCTTATAAACATATTGAAGACCCGACACGGCGCTTACGGCTGCGATAATGAGCAGGATTACACCGGGTACCCGGGGCAGGCCGGCAAAGTTCAGCCCCAGAAGAATGTATGCCAGCGTTGCCAGTTCCAGCGCAATTGTAACCTTGCCAAGCAGAACCGGTTCGACCTTTGAATTCTGGGTGACTAAGTATAATAGAAACCACCCGACCACGACAATGAGGTCCCTGCTTATGATGGTGATGGTAAACCACTTGGGTATCCAGCCGTAAACGGAAAAAAGAATAAAAGATGTCACCAGCAGGAATTTGTCCGCCAGCGGGTCAAGGAAGGTCCCGAGAGCGGTTTTCTGGTTGGCGAGCCTCGCGAACAACCCGTCAAGCATATCGGTAAGCGCGGCGAAAACAAAAAGATAAAGGCCGTATCTGTATCTTCCGTAAATCGTCGCGGTGATGAATACGGGTATTATCAATATCCGCAAAATCGTCAGTGTATTTGGAATGTTCAACACCCGCAAAACAAGACCCTCCTGTCGCACCCGTCCGCAGCGGGAATGGAAAAGGAGCTATTTTCTATTCTTCCACCACTGACTGAGACTTTGTATCCCCTCACGGGATGTTGAAAGGCATCCCGCCGAAATTCAATTGCAGCCCCAGCCTGGCATGGCAGCCGGTTTTCACCCGGCCGGCAAGATGAGAGGCGATCATTTCTGCGTGGCATCTTTCCACCTTGAAACCGTACCGGCGAGCTTCCTTTACAGATTCATCGATGTATTTCTTTGCCAGCGCCTTTTTTCCCCTGATCATTGCCAATTCTCCCAGGCCGAGCCTGCAGTATATGAGTCCCCTGGGGTCTTTGGTCCTGATGAAAAGCTTCCGTGCTGTTTTGAAACAGTCCCGCGCACTGTCATATTCGCCCATCATCTTGTGAGTAGTGCCCATGCTCCACAAAGTATAGGAATAACTGACCCTGTCGCCGAACTTTTTGTAGAGTGACGAGGCCCTGCCGAAATTAGCCAGTGCCTTGTCGTAATCGCCGAGCATCCGGAAGGCATTGCCGATGCCGCAGAAAGAATATGCCATGCCGAAACGGTCGTTGATATCGGTAAACACCTTGTTAGCCTTTGTATAATACCTCAATGAATCCTTAAAAAGACCGGCGATCCGGGATGTTCCACCGAGGCCGCAGAGGCTATATCCGCTCTCAGACCTGAGCCGCAGGGACCGGAATATTTCAAGAGACTCCCCGAACGTTTCAATGGCCTTCGGTATGTCGCCTTTTATCCTCAGATTGCCTGCGGACGCCCAAAGTGTGAAGGCGACGGCCTGTCTGTCGCCCGTCTTCCTGTAGAACTTCAGGGCATCTCTGAAGAGGGGCAGGGCATTTTTCCAGTCACCTTTGCCTCTCAGCGAGAGACCTATATTAATCTTCGCGTCGGCTATTGTCCACGGCTGGTTTATTATTTTTCCTGCCGCCAGCGCGTCCGCATAGGACTGCGCTGCGCGGTCGAAATCTCCTGTCATCCGGTACACATCTCCTATGGAAAAATGGCAATCCAGTATCCCCTGCAGGTCCTGCAGTCCGGAATATCCCCTGAGGGCCTTTTTGAAAAGAGTCAGGGATTCGCTGTACCGGCTTCTGGCCCTGAGGCCCTCTGCTTTTCTGAATAATTTATGCGCTTCAGAATAGTTCATTGAGCCTCTTCATTGTGACAGTGTAGTTTTCGGAATTGAAAAAAGCTGATCCCATCACAAGAATGTCGGCCCCCGCATCGGCCACCATCTTTGCGTTGACAGGCTTTATGCCGCCGTCAACCTCTATCGGGACGGACAGTCCAGCTTCAGTGATCATCTTTTTCAGCAGTCTTGTTTTTCCCAGGGTTCCCGGGATGAAATCCTGCCCGCCGAACCCGGGATTTACGGACATGAGCAAGACCATGTCCACATCTTGCAGAATATTTTCGAGGTTACACAGAGGCGTCGCGGGATTCAGGGAGACCCCGGCCTTGGCCCCACTCTCCTTTGTCAGCTGTACAGTCCTGTGAAGATGGCGGCACGCCTCGCAATGAACGGTCAGGATGTCCGCCCCCGCTTTAACGAAGTCGCTCAGATACTTGTCGGGTTCCTCTATCATCAAATGTACATCGAGGGGGAGTCTTGTAACCTTTCTGATCGATTCAACTACTGCGCTGCCGATGGTAATGTTCGGAACGAAATGGCCGTCCATAACATCTATATGGATCATATGGACGCCGGCTTCCTCCGCGGCCTTTACTTCCTCCCCGAGACGTGCAAAGTCGGCGGAGAGTATGGACGGTGCGATCTTAATCATTGCTCGTTTCCCCTTTCAGTTGAAGGTACAGGCTATCCCCGCTTTTGACCTGGGTGCCGGGCGCCGGCTTCTGGGCGGCTATTACCTGGCCCGTGCCGGACGTCTCTATCGTGAGCCCCATTTTCTGGGCGATCTGTCTCGTCTGTTCCAGATCTTTGTTCTCGAAATCAGGACAGCGGTAAGCGATCTCCGGAGGACCGAGGCTGACAAGTACGGTGATGGAATCGATGAGCCTTTCATCCGGCCCGGGTTTTTGCGCCACTATCCTGTTGTTCCCGACCGAGTCGGAATGGACCTTTATTATCTTGCCTATCTTCAGCCCCTTCTCCATGAGGACCTCTTCAGCGTCACTGAGCGGCATATTTACTATCAGGGGTATTGAATAGACCCTCGGTCCCTTGCTTACAACCACCCCTATCGACCTTTTTTCCTTTACCGTATTTCCGGCAGGAATATCCTGCCGCAGTATTCGACCCGGCTGGACCTTCGGGTCATAATCTTCTCCCTCGATCTTCAGGTAGAGCCCGGACTTGTTAAGTGCCTCGTCAGCTTCCAGAAGACTCATGTTATATAGGGAAGGTACCTTCACGGTCCGGCTGAAACTCAATACCTTGAATGTTATATAGCCGAACGTAAGTCCCATCAGCACGAAGACCGCGAAGAGAGCGGGGATCCTGATGAAGCTGCTTAATTTGTTTTGCAAAGCGACACCCCAAAAAAACCGTCCATATCATGTTTGTGGGGATAGGTTCTTAAAAAGCCCTCCCGTTTAAAGTCTGCCAAAAAACTTCCAGAATCTATAATACGGAAATCATTGGCGGTCTTCAAGAACTCATTTATTACCTGTTCCCCTTCTTCAGGCTCGATGGAACAGACCGAATATACCAGGACCCCTTTATCCTTCAGGAGTTTTGAGACGGAACGCAGCAGTTTCGCCTGTTTAATCCCATATCCATCCAGGTCGGCGGCCTTATGCCGGTACTTGACGTCCGGGTTCCGCCTGATAACACCGGTGGCGGAGCAGGGCGCGTCCAGCAGGATCCTGTCGAAGGTCCCCATGCCGCCGGGTTCAGCGATGTCCCTGTTGATTATGGTTACGGAATTCATTCCCAGGTTTTCAACATTCTCACGGAGAGCTGTGATCCGTCTTCTGTCCTTCTCCACCGCGATAATCTCTCCCTTGTCCCCCATAAGCTGTGCGATATGGGTGGTCTTTCCACCGGGTGCGGCGCAGGCATCGAGTACTCTTTCTCCCGGCTTTGGATCAAGCATACAGGTTATAAGTTGAGACGCCTCATCCTGGACGGCGAAGAGCCCGCCGCAAAAAGACAGGTCGGCGTATGACCTGACCTCTTTCAGCGTTATCCCGTCGGGGGCGAACCTCGTCGGCGATGCCGCTATCCCGTTTCGGGCCAGTATATCAAGCAGTTCTTCTCTCGTTGTTCTCAATGTGTTGGCCCGGATTGTCAAAAGTGGAACGGCATTGTTCGCGCTGGCCAGAAGGAGGGCCTCTTCTTCACCGAACCTTTTCACCCATCTCCTGACCAGCCATTCCGGGTGAGAAGTATTTACAGCTATGGATATTACGGGATCATCAAAATGAACGGGAAGGGAAAAACTGTCCTTCTTCCTGAGCAGGTTCCTGAGTACGGCGTTTACAAGAGGAGCTTTTCCCCCCTGGTTCTTCTTTTCAATTTCGACCGATTCGTGAACGACGGCCCGCTCGGGCACTCTCATGAAACATAACTGATATACTGCGACTCTCAGGTTGTTGCGGGTAAAATCGCCGAGCCTCCCGGGTTTTTGAAGAAAATGATTGAGTATCCAGTCCAGAGTGTCCCTGAATCTCAGGACGCCGTATACAAGTTCCATGAGAAAGGCCCTGTCCCTCCTGTCGAGCGATGCAGAAAGCGCTTCGACGGATTGTTTCGGCCTGACTCCGGACGAAAAGATCTCATCAAGCGCAGTTACGGCTGAAAGGCGGGTGTTCGGCGTAAACGTCTTGTCGGTTCTCAATAGACTATTCTAACCCATACAATTCGCGAATTTCAGGATGAGGAACGTGCCGGTCGTTTCCCCGGGTTTCGCAGGGGCAATCTCTACCCCGGCCCCCTCGGTCGCAGACCTGAAATCTTCGAAAGGGGTCTGCGTCCAAGAAAGCCCCTCTCTCTTAATTGAGGGCAGATTTCGGAATAATCGGCCATCTACGAGGCAGGGAGGCCTCTTTATCTGTGTTTATCCATGGTTTTACTGCCGTTTATAGACCAAAATGTTTTATAATTGTGTATGGCTGTTTTGGAGATCAAAAAATATCCGGAAAAGGTTTTGAAGAAGAAGGCTTTGCCGGTGACCTCATTCGACGGGGAGCTGCATAATCTTATCGACAACATGATCGAAACAATGTATGCCGCCCCCGGCGTGGGATTGGCGGCGCCCCAGGTGGGCATATCCAAGCGGATCGCGGTTATCGATATCAGCACAAAAGAGGAAAAGTCGCCGCTGCTGGTCCTTATAAATCCGGTATTCCTCAGCAGAGAAGGTGAGATCGAGTTCGAGGAGGGCTGCCTCAGCCTTCCCGAGTATACCGCACGGGTGAAGAGGGCGGAGAAAGTGGCAGTACGTGCCGCGGACCGGGAAGGCAGGGATATGGAGATCGAGTGCGAGGGTCTTCTTGCGATCGCGCTCCAGCATGAGATAGATCATCTTGACGGCATCCTTCTGATTGACAGGATAAGTCCCGTAAAGAGGGAATTCTTCAGAAAACGTTATCAGAAAACCCGCAAACAGGGCAAATAACATATCCATGCGGGTGATCTTTTTCGGAACACCTGACTTTGCGGTCCCCTCTCTAAATGTCCTGCTTGAGTCCGGGGAAGACATTGCCGCAGTTGTGACCCAGCCTGACAGGGCCAGAGGCAGGGGTCGCGTCCTTTCTTTTCCCCCCGTGAAGGAATTGGCGGTGTCGAGGGGATTGCGCGTCATTCAGCCTGAGGAGATCAGATCGCTTTCTTTTGCTGAAGAGCTTTCCTCCCTCACCCCCGACGTTATAGCGGTCGTCGCTTACGGCAGGATTGTTCCCCCGTCGATACTGAAGCTGCCCCCTCTCGGCTGCGTTAATGTTCATGCGTCGTTACTGCCGAAGTACAGGGGCGCCGCGCCGATCCAGTGGGCGATCATAAACGGGGAGAAAAAGACCGGGGTTACCACGATGTTGATGGATGAAGGACTTGATACGGGTGACATATTGCTTCAGGAAGAAACGAAGATAAGCGAGGATGACAATGCCATGAGCCTGGGAGCAAGACTCTCTGTGATGGGGGCTTCGTTATTGTCCAGGACCCTTAAGGGGCTGAAGAACGGATCGGTGAAGCCGTCGTCCCAGCCGGACGAGGCTAGTTATGCGCCTCCCCTGAAGAAAGAGGACGGCAGGATCGACTGGTCTCTTTCTGCAGAGAAGCTGTCCAATCTTGTAAGGGGCACTTATCCGTGGCCCGGTTCATATTGTGGTTTTCGGGGCGAGAGGGTTGCCATCGTCAGGGCATATGTTGCTGAGAGCCGCGGCAGCTGCGCCCCGGGGACTGTTACCGGGATATCGGCTGAAGAAATACGCGTCTGTACAGGCAGCGGGACACTGAGAGTTCTCGACATTAAGCCTGAAGGAAAAAAGGTGATGCCTGCCGGAGCATTTATGAGAGGCAGACACGCGAAAGAGGGTGCGGTTTTTGACGGCTCTTAGTCTGGCGAGAGGGGTTGTGCTGAAAGTATTCTACCCGGTCCTCATGCTTGCCGGTTCTTTTCTAGGGAACAAAAAAGAACGTCTCCAGAGGGTTGTGGTTGATCTGAACAACATGCTCGTACGCGCGGAACGGCCGTCAACGGAAAGGATACTCCTGCTGCTCCCTCACTGCCTCCAGATAGACAAATGCACCATAAGACTCACCCATAACATCCATAACTGCGAGCGCTGCGGCAGGTGCAGGATCAGGGACCTCATTGAGGTGGCAGAAGAGAACAATCTCAATCTGTTCGTCGCCACGGGCGGCAACCTTGCCAGGAAGATCGTCAGAGACGTGAAGCCTGAGGCTATTGTTGCGGTTGCGTGCGAGCGGGACTTGTCGAGCGGGCTGGTCGATACCTACCCGATACCCATTATCGGCATACCGAATGACCGGCCTTTCGGGCCCTGCGTGAACACCCAGGTAGACCTTGCCAAGGTTAGAGAGGCTATACAGTTTTTCTGCGGGAACGCCCGGAAATAATGATGAGCCTCAAAATGGCATGTACATTCTGTGAGAGGTGAACGCCAATGAGGCTTCCCGACTGGATCCGTACAAAAAGTCTTGCCGATACTCACGACACCAGACAACTATTGAGAAGGCACCGGCTTACCACCGTATGTGAAGAGGCAAGATGTCCGAACCGGAGCGAGTGTTTTGCCCGTCCCACAGCCACATTTATGATCCTGGGTTCACGTTGCACGAGGAACTGCGGCTTTTGTTCGGTAACGTCTTCGCTGCCGGAGCCGGTTGATCTGGTTGAGCCCGAAAATGTGGCGCATGCCGCTGCGGAGATGGAACTGAAGTATGTGGTAATAACGTCTGTTACACGTGATGACCTTGCCGACGGCGGCGCCGGGCATTTCGCGGCGACGATCGGGGCGGTGCGGAAGCGTCTTCCGTCAGCGAAGATAGAAGTCCTGACGCCGGATTTCAAGGGGGACGCGGATGCCCTGAAAAGGGTCCTCGATGCCCGCCCCGACGTATTCAACCACAATGTCGAAACGGTGGAGAGACTGTATCGGGTAGTGAGACCCCAGGCTGTTTACAGGCGTTCCCTGAACGTTCTGAGTCTGGCGAAGAGCATTGCGCCTGATATTTACATCAAATCCGGATTCATGCTGGGCCTTGGCGAGCGGCTCGAAGAGGTGATGGGGCTGCTCGAAGAACTGAGAGAAAGCGGCTGCGATTTTATTACAATAGGACAGTACCTGAGGCCCGCAAAGAATAACCTTCCTGTGGTAGAATACATCCGGCCCGAGATATTTGAAGAACTGAGGCTTAAGGCCCTCGGCATAGGCTTTCGGTATGTGGCGTCGGGTCCTCTGGTAAGAAGCTCTATGAATGCTGCCGATATGTACAACGCGGTTCCGGGCGGCGGAACGAAGGAGGAGTGATCAGGCATGTTTGAATTCAGCAGGATCAAAAGGCTGCCCCCATATGTCTTTGCGACGGTGAATAATCTGAAGATGGACGCCAGGCGGCGGGGGGAGGATATTATAGACCTCGGGATGGGAAATCCGGACGGAGCAACCCCGAAGCATATAGTCGACAAATTGACGGAGGCTGCCAGGAACCCGAAAAATCACCGTTATTCGGCTTCAAAGGGTATTACCCAGCTGAGGATGGCAATCTGCGAATGGTACAAAAGGCGGTATAACGTCGACCTTGACCCTGAATCGGAGGCGGTGGTCACGATCGGATCGAAGGAGGGACTGTCTCATCTGGTGCTTGCGACTGTGGGTCCCGGCGACGTCGTCCTGACCCCGACACCGGCCTATCCGATCCATCCCTACGGCGTGATTATCGCCGGAGGAGAGGTGAGGACGGTTCCCATCGGACCCGGGATAGACTTCTTCGGCGAGCTGGAGAAGGCATACAAGACCACATGGCCGCGCCCGAAGATGATGATCATGAATTTCCCCCACAACCCTACGACACAGGTTGTAGAGGGACTCGATTTTTTCAGGAAGGTTGTGGATTTCGCGAAGGAAAACAATATAATTGTCCTGCATGACCTCGCCTATGCAGATCTTGTGTACGACGGCTACAAGGCGCCGAGTTTTCTGCAGGTCCCTGGGGCGAAGGACATCGGCGTGGAGTTTTTTTCGCTGACGAAAAGCTATTCGATGGCCGGCTGGCGAGTAGGTTTCTGCGTCGGCAACAAGGAGCTTGTCGGTGCGCTGATCAAGATCAAGAGCTACCTCGACTACGGCATGTTTCAGCCCATACAGATCGCCAGCATAATAGCACTGCGCGGTCCGCAGGACTGCGTGGAGGAGATAAGAAGGGTTTACGAAAGAAGGCGGAACGTACTCGTAAAAGGCCTCAAACAGGCCGGATGGCTCATTGAGCCGCCGAAGGCCACCATGTTCGCCTGGGCTGAGATACCGGAAGCCTTCAGGAAGATGGGCTCCCTGGAATTCTGCAAGCTTCTGATCAGGGAGGGCGGGGTGGCTGTGTCGCCCGGCATCGGTTTCGGAGAGGGCGGAG
>JBJKPE010000259.1:0-12315 GCA_046706685.1 Thermodesulfovibrionales bacterium
TCTCGCGGCCTGGGACCTGATTGTATGCGCGCTGCTGGCGTGGTATCTTATGGCGGTCGCCGTATACGCCGAGTCCGGTATAAAGATGCCGGTGGGCAGGCCCTGGATCTGATCTCGCGAAGCGGTACGCGATGAGCGCCAAAAAAGGAGGAAGGGCGGAGCTTTTTGAAGACTCAGGGGGAGTAAGACAGCCGCCGGGAAGACCTTTGGTAAGAAATGGGAATGCCTGCTTGATGTGATGAAAGCAGGCATTCCCGAGTTTGGACGGGAATAATCTCGATCCTCTCTCTTACAGCGCTCAGGACGCCGGCGCGCGGCTGCAGACAGTTGGCGAAATACAGGGGTGATGGCAAGAAAGCGCACAAAATTGTCTGGGTTAGCACGTAAATGTCATCAGCCCGATTTCCAGATTTCCCCTTTTTCCGTTCTAGATCCCACAGTTAGGAAGTGGCACCGCTTTTGCCTGTAAACAAAGAAAAAGGGAATGAGGTGAACCATGAAACTGACCGACACAGCTTTTCTAAAAACGGGAAGAAACTCAGACATTCTGAAGACGCACCCCTGCTTTTCCAAGGAGGCGCACCATAAATTCGGCAGGATCCACCTGCCGGTCGCCCCGGCCTGCAACATCCAGTGCCGGTACTGCATCAGAAAGTACGATTGCGCAAATGAGTCGAGACCGGGCATAACGAGCAAGGTGCTTACCCCGTCGGAGGCCCTCGAAAGGGTGCGTGCGGTTGTTGACCGAAACGACAATATAAGTGTAATCGGCATTGCCGGTCCCGGCGATCCGCTGGCAAACGATGAAACATTCGAGGTAATGTCGATGCTCCACAGGGAATTCCCTCACCTGACCCTGTGCGTTTCTACGAACGGTCTCGCCCTCCCTGACAGGATAGAGGCGCTGATGAGGTCCGGGGTCAGGAGTATTACGGTTACGATCAATGCGGCAACACCAGCCGTGGCCGAAAAAGTCTATTCATGGGTTTCATACAAGGGGAAAAGGTATACCGGAAAAGAGGCGGCGCAGCGGATCGTTGCCAACCAGTGGCGCGGGCTGACAAATGCGATCGACGCGGGATTCATCGTGAAGGTGAACACCGTACTTATACCGGGCATAAACGATGTGGAAATACCCCTTATCGCATGGGGAGCGGGAGAAAGGGGGGCGGACATAATGAACCTCATGCCGCTCATCCCGCAGGCGGAGTTCGCCCATCTGCCGCGGCCCTCACGGGAGACGCTGACGAAAAAGCGGAGTGAATGCTCGGACCGTATCCCGCAGATGACACACTGCCGTCAGTGCAGGGCCGACGCATGCGGCGTGCTCGGAGAGGACAAGGACATGGAACTTGAGTTGCTTAACGCGCGGATAGGGGAGGAGTACTGTGACACCGTCTACTGAAAGAAAGGCGCTGTCGGAAAGAGAGATCGAACGGTACCGGCGGCAGCTCATGCTCCAGGGCTTTACTCTGGACCATCAGGAGAGGCTGAGAAATTCGACGGCGCTGATCGCCGGCATAGGAGGGCTCGGCGGGACAGCGGCGCTGTATCTTGCGGTTGCCGGCATCGGAAAGATGAAACTCGCCCATTACGGCCGTCTGACCCAGTCGAACTTGAACAGGCAGATTCTCATGCGCCATGACTGGGTGGGAAAGACCAGGGTGGAACTGGCGACAAAGACTCTCCGGGACATCAATCCGGATGTCTCAATAGAGGTATACGACGAGAGAACGGAGGATAACAATATAGACGGGCTTCTGGACGGCGTCGATATCGCAATCTCAGCAAGGCCGAATTTCCAGGAGCGCAGGGTCCTGAACGGGGCATGTGTGCGAGAGAGAACCCCGATGGTCGAGGCCGCGATGAACGGAATGGAAGGGTATCTTTTCAATGTTGTTCCTCATAAGGGCCCCTGCCTTAACTGCCTGTATCCCGAGGACGACCCTTCATGGGAGGAACTGGGGTTTCCGGTCCTCGGCGCCGTGTCGGGCATGCTCGGATGTCTTATGGCAATAGAGGCGATAAAGCTCCTGACCGGCTACGGGAGGCCGATGTCCTCGGAGATGCTCATATTCAATACCTTTGATATGGAATTCAGGAAGGTGAAGATCCGTCGGGACCGCGGATGCAGGATCTGCGGCGAAAAGAAAGCGGACTCCGTCGTCGAAAGGGAAAGCCCGATAGTGCATCTTTCAGTGGACCCTGACGTTGCATAAAGGAGAAGGCGAACATGCTGAAAAAGTCCATAAATTCGGTAAATATTAATCTTGATTCACGTAAACGCAGCCTCAACCTTGTGTGGCTTCGGATTGAGTATGCAACTGGAAGGTGGAGCGGGAAGATGAAAAAGAATTTCGCGATATTTCTGGCTCTATCCTTTCTTTTCCTGCCGTTGCGTCAAAATGCGGATGCCTCGCCCAAGGAGATCATCGTCTCCGCAGCGATAAGCCTCAAGGACGCCTTTGAGGAAATCGGAAGATCGTATGAACTTAAGAACAGGGGCCCACAGGTGGTCTTTAATTTCGGTGCTTCCGGAGACCTGGCCCGGCAGATCGAAGGCGGCGCACCTGCGGATGTCTTTGCCTCCGCCTCTCAGAAATATATGGACGGCCTTGACGAAAAAGGGCTTCTGCTCCAGGGCACCCGGTCCGACTTTGCCGCCAACAGCATTGTCCTGATAGTCCCGGCGGGATCGAAGACAGTGCCAGCGTCTTTTGAAGGGCTTGAGGCAAGGGATATCAGGGAGATAGCCGTGGGCAATCCGAAGACTGTTCCGGCCGGGAGATATGCGGAAGAGGTCCTGACATACTATAAGCTCATGCCCTCCGTAAAAGACAAACTCGTCCTTGGCGAAAATGTCCGGCAGGTGCTGGACTATGTGGCCCGCGGAGAAGTGGACGCAGGGATTGTTTACGCAACTGATGGGTCAATCAGGGCCAAAGAAGTGAGGGTTGCGGCGTCTGCCCCTGAGAAGAGCCACAAGCCCGTGGTTTATCCGATAGCGGTGGTGAAGGGTACAAAAAATGAAGCGGCTGCAAAGGCCTTTATTGCGTTTGTTCTGTCCCCGGCGGGGAAGAGGATACTTGAGAAGTACGGCTTCAGGGAGGGCCTGTAGGGGCCGGTTTCAAACCGGTTCCCGCATTATAGCGGAAATGGATAACAGCACGCTTTTTTCGATGAGACTTTCTCTGCAGGTCGCGGCCGTAGCAACGGTATTCATCGTTCTCGTCGGAACGGGGATTGCCTATGCGCTGGCCCGAAAAGACTTCAGGGGCAAAGAACTTCTCGATGTGATGTTTACGCTTCCACTCGTGCTTCCGCCTACGGTCACGGGGTATTACCTTATCATTGTCTTCGGCAGGAACGGGCTGATAGGAAAGGTGATATATGAATGGACCGGCTTTACGATTATGTTTACATGGTATGCAGCCGCCCTTGCGTCTTTTGTTGTTGCCCTCCCGCTCATGATCAAGACAACGAGGGCTTCGATAGAATCGGTGGACAGGAATCTTATCAACGCCTCCTATACCCTCGGACACTCGGAGCTGGCGACAGCCCTCAAAGTGGTGCTGCCGCTTTCGAAGAAGGGGATCATCGCAGGACTCGTTCTCTCCTTTGCCCGGGCGTTGGGAGAATTCGGGGCTACTCTTATGCTGGCGGGCAACATCCCCGGCAGGACAGACACGATGCCGCTGGCGATCTATTCTCTTGCGGCCTCCGGAGACTGGGGCCGTGCCAACATGATGGTGCTGTTTCTCACCCTTCTTTCCGGGGTGTTCCTCTATGCCGCAAACAGGTTCAGCGCGGGGAGGGCCTGATGCTTTCAGTTAGGATAGCCATGAAAGTGAAGGGGTTTTCCCTTGACGTGGAATGGGAAATCGGGGACGAACTCGCGGTCCTGTTCGGGTTTTCGGGGGCCGGGAAATCGATGACGCTGCAGTCGGTCTCCGGCATCATGACGCCTGATGAAGGGTTCGTAGGGTGCGGCGGCAGGGCATATTTCGACAGTGCCTCGAAGGTGAACGAACCGCCGCAAAGGCGGCCCTTCGGATACGTATTCCAGGACCTCGCCCTGTTTCCGCATATGACTGTGATGGAGAATGTGGCCTATGGCGGCCATGGCATGGACCGGACTGAATGCCGGGAGAGGTGCACTGAGATGGTCGGGCTTTTCCATCTCAAGGGGCTCGAAAAGAAACTTCCCTCGGAGATATCGGGTGGACAGAAACAGAGGGTGGCGCTCGCAAGGGCACTGATGAGGAGGCCTGAGGCGCTTTTGCTTGATGAGCCCTTTTCGGCCCTCGATCACCCTGTACGTCTTGAGATGGGAAGGCTCCTGAAAGAGATAAGAATGGAATTTCAGATTCCGGTTGTCCTCGTGACCCACGACATCTTCGAGGCATATACCCTCTCCGACAGGATGATCGTTTACGCAGACGGCAGGGTAATCCAGACAGGCACGTTTCATGAATTGTTCCTCAACCCCTCCAATGACGAAGTGGAATCCCTCGTCGGCGGCGCATACGCATTGAAAAGCAGGGCTTTCCCCGTCTGACCGGTACGGCCTCAACCCCTGAGGGTCCCGGCGCTCCCATAAGCAGCTAACATATAATCCTGAAATCTGAGATAATTTGATATGGATTTCTTCGCCGGGTAAACGGGGCTGTGGACCGGAGAGATCCGGGAAATGATCGAACAAGGAGGATCATGTGAAGATATGGCCGGGACAGCCGTATCCTCTTGGCGCGACGTGGGACGGATCAGGCGTCAACTTTGCTTTATTTTCGGAGAACGCAACCGCCGTGGAATTATGCCTGTTTGACCGGTCGGACCCAATGAAAGAAACCCGCATCCCGGTAACCGAACAGACAGGCAAGGTGTGGCATATCTATCTGCCGGAGGCCGGACCCGGCCTGCTGTACGGGTACAGAGTGCATGGTCCGTATCAGCCGCTTGAGGGCCACCGCTTCAACCCTGCAAAGCTCCTGCGTGACCCTTATGCCAAGGCGCTCACCGGAATCCTCAGATGGAACGATGCCCATTTCGGCTATACTCTGGGGCATCCGGACGGCGACTTGTCCAAAGATGAAAGGGACAGCGCCCCCTTTTCGCCCAAATGCATGGTTATCGACCCGGCATTCGATTGGGGTGACGATCTGCATCCCGGAACTCCGTGGGACAAGACTGTAATTTACGAGATGCACGTCAACGCATTCACAAAGCTGAATCCGGCAGTGCCTGAGAAGATCAGGGGCACCTACGAAGCCCTGTCCGACTCAGTAGTCATCGACTACCTCGTTTCTCTCGGGATTACAGCAGTTGAGCTGATGCCCGTGCACCAGTTCGTGCATGAGCGCAGTCTCGTGGAGAAGGGCCTCTCCAACTATTGGGGATACAACACTCTGAATTATTTCGCCCCGCACGCCGATTATTCCTCTCAGGGAGACAAAGGACAGCAGGTGAACGAGTTCAAGACGATGGTCAAGGCCCTGCACGGGAGGGGTATCGAGGTTATTCTCGACGTTGTATACAACCACACCGCCGAGGGCGGCCACCTGGGCCCGACCCTCAGCTTCCGGGGAATTGACAATGCCTGCTATTATCGCCTGTCTCATGATAATAGGCGGTATTACGAAGACTTTACGGGTACGGGCAACACACTCAACATGATTCATCCCTGCACTCTGCAGCTCATAATGGACAGTCTGCGATACTGGGTCCAGGAGATGCATGTTGACGGGTTCAGGTTCGACCTGGCGTCGGCGTTGGCGAGGGAGCTGCACGCGGTGGACCGGCTCTCCGCTTTTTTCGACGTCATCCATCAGGACCCGGCGATTTCACAGGTGAAGCTTATAGCCGAACCGTGGGACCTCGGAGAAGGCGGCTACCAGGTCGGGAATTTTCCTGTCCTATGGACTGAATGGAACGGTAAATACAGGGATGCTGTCCGCCGCTATTGGAGGGGGGATGGTGGACAGGTCGGCGACCTTGCAGACAGGATCACCGGGAGCAGCGATCTCTATGAGAAGACGGGACGACGCCCTTACGCGAGTATTAATTTTGTCACGTCGCATGATGGTTTCAGCCTCCTGGATCTTGTCAGCTACAACCATAAGCATAACGAGGAAAACGGCGAGGAAAACCGCGACGGCATGGATGAAAACTTCAGCTGGAACTGCGGGACGGAGGGGGCCACTGATGACCCGCGAATCCTGGAATTAAGGGCAAGGCATCAGCGCAATTTCCTCGCCACCCTCATCTTGTCCCAGGGGGTTCCCATGATATTGTCGGGTGACGAGACAGGCCATACAAGGAAGGGGAACAATAACGCATACTGTCAGGATAACGAGCTGAACTGGCTTGCCTGGGAACTGGATGCCCAAAAGCAACAGATGCTGGAGTTCACCAGGCTCCTGATCCGTCTCCGCCGGGAGCATCCTGCTTTCAGGAGACGCAACTTTTTCAGGGGACGGGCAATGCGCGAGCCGAACCTCGAGGACGTGGGGTGGTATCGCCCGGACGGAAAAGAGATGACCGTCGACGACTGGAACAACCCCGACAATCACTCCCTCGGAATGCTGTTGACAGGGAACGCTATCGACGAATTGGACGAGCACGGCAATGTTATCGTCGACGACACTTTCTACGTTCTTTCCAACTCCGGCCCCGGGGATGCATCCTTCATCCTGCCCTTGGGCCAGGCTGAAGGAGAAGGGAAATGGGGACTGATTTTCGATACGCAGAGTGCGGTTGAGAAGCCGGGAATCGCGCCTCTTTCACACGGCGAGAACTATCGGCTTGCCCCGCGGTCGATGGCCCTCCTGCTCTTCGGGGTGACACGCGAAGGATAGGATGCCCGGATCTGACAGGCGGAGTTAAGTGAGTTCATAATCTTTCACAATGTCTTCGTTTCTGCTTCACATTCCTTTGGTATCCTTCAGTCATGAAGTTAATACTAACGGCATGAAAGGAGGAAGAAGTCATGAAACGTTTTGTGTACCTTTTTCTGGTCGGAGTTCTGGTTGCAGGTTTTACGCTGGCGGGGACAAACAAGGCCGAGGCGATGAACAACGGATCGGCGGGGCCGTTGTGTATGCCGCGGCGCTGGATGCAGATTATCACAGGCCTGTGTATGTCGAGTCGTATCCTCCGGTGGCGTATTACCGCGAGGTCTATCGTCCCGCGAGGACTGAGATCATCTATGTGGAAACCGGCCACAGCTATTACCCTCCCCGTCATGTCGACCGCGATGACAGGGGATGGCGCCGCTACGACAGAGGACCGCGTCACGACTACGGGAGATATTAGCAGAAGAAACGAGGCCTGTTGACTTTGTCCGTGGGTGTGTAGTAGTTTTAAGCATAGAGGGATGATCCCTCGGTTGCGGAACTTAACCATTGGGCCTGAGGTTCAGAAGAACTTGAGGCCCGCTTCTTTTCAGCTCATCTTTTGTCATCCAGTTCAATTATTTTCCCGCTCAATTTCCTGAAAAGTTCGCGCTCTTCTGCTGTGAGCGAGTCTGTGCCGTTCCGCGCGGCCTTATCAAGGAGCCTGTCGATCTCTTCCTGCAGCTTTCGCCTTTCCAGTTCAGAGTCCCGTACAACCCTGGGTCTGTGCTCGCGCCTCTTTTCACCCCGCCGGGCGGAAAAAAATCTGCGCCAACCGCCCCATTTCATATAAATCAGACCGAAAAGCATACCCCCGAGATGCGCGAAGTGGGCGATCCCGCTTTGGGTAGTACTCACGGCGGTGACGAATTCTATGACGCCTATGCCTATGACGAAGTACTTTGCCTTGACCGGCACAATACCCCAGATGTAGATGAGCTGCTCGGGGAACAGGATACCGAAGGCCATGAGAAGACCGTAGATGGCGCCGGATGAGCCGATGGTCGGGATGAGACTGGCCGGAGTTACAGCGGCGTTCAGTATGCCTGCTCCAACACCGCAGATAAAATAGAATTTGGTAAACCTGCGTGAACCCCATGTCGATTCGAGTGCCGTACCGAACATCCAGAGGACGAACATATTGAAAAGAAGATGGAATATGCCGCCGTGGAGGAACATGTAGGTTACTGGCTGCCATAAAAAGCCGCTCCAGAAAAGGGCCGGCGTGAGACCGAGGAGGGTGAACCACTCAGGACGGAAAAGAAGCTGAAATACAAAGATGCCGGAACAGGCCGCCACGAGACACTTCACTGCAGGGGTCATCCCCGGGAAAAAATCCCACCTTCTGAAGTAAGACATGATCCGACTCCTTTCTGCCCGGCTTTCGTTTCTGGTATTTTACCTCAGCCTGCATTGGTATAGGGCTTTGCCATACCTTAATGGCAGTTATGATAATGACATGGCTACGAACTGACGGGCGCAGGCATGCTGGATCCCCCGGGTGCCGTCGGGATAGCCTTTTTCTCCTTCCGCGAGGGCAGGGAGTCTGTCGGAGAGGCGAAGGGCAAAGCGGCCTGCGGTTGCGCGGGAAAATGTCATTAGTGAATAATTGAGTTTAGCCGAGGCTGCCATGTTGTCATCCTCCTGAATTGTGATAGACTTTAATTAAAAATCCGGAGGAGCCGCCATGAAAAAGACTTTGGCCATGTTATTAGTTCTTTCACTGTTATCGGTATTCGCAGGAGTTGCCAGGGCCAAGCCGGATATCGTCGGGCATGAAGTCGATTACAGCGCAGGCGGGGTCGTGATGAAGGGTTATCTCGCCTATGATAAGAACATAAGGGGAAAAAGACCCGGGGTCCTCGTTGTCCCCGAATGGTGGGGACTCAGCGGCTACGAACGGACGCGTGCCCGTATGCTGGCCGGCCTGGGCTATGTGGCACTGGCGGTTGATATGTACGGCGGGGACAAGCAGGCGAAGGACCCTGACGAAGCTTCGAGGCTTTCGTCAGCGGTAACAAAAAACTTTGATCTCGAAAAAACACGCTTTAATGCCGCCCTGGCATTTCTGAAGGAACAGCCTGTTGTGGACAATTCGAGAATCGCCGCAATCGGCTACTGCTTCGGAGGAGGCGTAGTGCTAAACATGGCTTCCCACGGCGCCGACCTGAGAGGAGTGGCCAGTTTCCACGGGAGTCTCGCTGCAGTTCAGCCTGCGGAGCCTGGGACCGTCAAAGCCAGTGTCCTTGTGTTCCAGGGCAAGGATGATAAATTCGTAGGGCCTGAACAGGTGAAGGCCTTCAGGCAGGAGATGAAAAAGGCCGGGGCCCATTTCCGCATTGTCCTTTATCCCGGCGCCACCCACAGTTTTACCAATCCCAAGGCCGACGAGTACGCCAAGAAATTTCATCTGCCGATTGCCTACGATGCGAAGGCCGACAGGGAGTCGTGGCAGGAGCTTAAGGTGTTCCTCCACCGGATATTCAGCGCGCGCAATCCGACAAACGACAAATAGAGAAAAGGTAAATAGTGAATAGTAAGTGAGTAGTCAAAAAAAGAATCCAAACTGATCGGTAAGCGGCTGACTGTCACCGCGGGACGGGCCGGTTCCTGCGTAAGGGCATCTTGCCTAGCCTATCCAGACTGTCTTGCCAAAATCCTTCATGCCTTCCACGATATGGTTCGTAGTGCCCCGCTTGCCGACCTGCAGTTCCGATTCGAGGTTGTAATACTTAAGGCACGTTCCGCATGAATAAATTTCGACCCCCATGGCTTCTATATCTTTCAGAATCCGAACCGTATCGTCGTTGATTGTCGTGAGCTTCACTCCTGCGTTCAGAAAAAATATCGTGTGAGGCAGCTGCCTGTAAGTCTTCATTGTTTCGAAATAGGCCTTCATAAGGACCCTGCCGAGCTCTTCCTCCTTACCCATCGTATCGGTTCCAACTATCAGGAGCAGGTCTTTTCCTGGCGAAGAAGCCTTTTCAGAGGTTGCAGGCGCGCAGGCATAGCCCTTCACTATCTTCACCCGCCAGTCCCCGCCATCCCTGACCGTCTCTGAATAAAAGGCACTGCCATTTGCGAACGATACAAGATTCTCTGCTGAAGCCTCATTGTCGACAATGATCTCAACAATGCCTTCCGTGATCTTCGAAAGGGCTTCTTCAGCCATCATAACAGGCTTGGGACAGCCCTGACCTCTTGCGTCGATAACCATTATGATCTCCTTGCGGCGCAGTTTTCTTTCGAACAGAAAATGGACATAGTCTGCACAAACGTAATTTCCGGGACGATCCAGGTAAAATAATCCATCCGCTGCGGACGCTTCTTTCGTGAAAGAAAAGTGCTCCGGTAAACATCGCCGGGAACGCAGCGCGTCTTTTCAAACCGCTCCACATTCATGCCGGGACGTTCCCACATATCGTGATGACTCTTCACCTCAACCTGCTTTGATTCCATCGGCTCCTCCTGCCTTGAAATGGTTGGAGGGGGGCAGTGGGAATCGAACCCACTATAGCCTTTCTGGGGCTATAACTCTGGTTTTGCAGACCAGGAGGGGCACCAACCCCTTGCTCCCCATTCAGGTATAGCCTCGATATCTCACTGTGTCAGAACTTCCCTCTTCCAATGTGTAACGATACAAGCAATAAAAGCATAAAGCATCCGGGCCTATATTACAAATAGATAATGGCTATTCATAAGTTTATGCATATAGGGCGAATGTATTGTCCCTTTATCCGATGTAAAAAATTGTGCCGCGGGGCCATGTGCAAGACAGGCCGCAGCGGCAGCATTTATTGGGCCAGACATTCTGTCTGCCCTCCGGGCAAGACCCCCGGGTTGTTTTCAGGGATTTATGGCAGACGCTGTCCGGAGCTGCCAAGAAGATATTCAAGAAAGCCCTTATAGATGTGCGAGAGCGTTCTCTTCCGGTGGGTCACAATAAAAAATTGTCTTTTCATATCGGCATCTTTTATCCTGATCTGCCTGAGCATGTTGCACTTCAGTTCATCTCTGACCGCGCGGCGGGAAATAATCGAGATACCCATCCCTTCCTTCACCGCCTGCTTGACGGCGTCGGTAGACCCAAACAGCCCGACGATGCTGAGCTGATGCGGATCACCCCCGCCCTTTATGAGTATTCTTTCAAACTCCCTCCTTGTGCCCGACCCCTGCTCGCGCATAACCATCGGAAGTGCCGCAATCTCCCTGAGTCCGAGGCTCCTGTTTTTAATAAGGGAGGGCTCTGCGATTGCTATCAGCTCATCGTCCAGGAAAGGGGTGTAATTAACCTGAGTGTTGTCCAGTCTTGCCCCTACCACGCCTGCCAGAAGATCATGTTCCGCGACTTTATCTACGATCCCCCGCGAGTCCGAAACGACTATTTCGAAAAAGATGCCGGGATGCTTCTTTCTGTACGACGCGGTGAGAGCCGGCAGGATATACGTTGCCGGGATTGTGCTTGCTCCCAGAACAAGATGGCCGGCGAGCTCCTTTCTGAACTCTCCCAGAAGTCCTTGAATGCCCTCAACCTTCTCAATGATTTCACTGGCACGTCCGATAAGAACGCCGGCCTCTTTTGTAGGGATAATCTTTCTGCTCAATCTGTCGAAGAGCTTGCAGTTAAGCTCTTCTTCAAGAGCCTTGATATGATCGCTGACCGTCGGCTGGGTGAGGTGCAGCTCCTCGGAAGCCTTTGAAAAGCTCCTGTGTCTGAAGACCGACGCGAAGACCCTGAGATGGTGTATGTCCACTGCATGTTATTGTACCATGATCATGGACAACAGCCATGTATTTACAGGTATTAACAGGAGATATGCGTCAAATAGATAATTACTGCAAGTTCCGCTGGATACATGACAGGAAGCTATGAGAAACAGGTATGTTGCAGGGGGAATGAGAAGGCCTCTTCCGGGTGGAAGAGGCCTTCTTCAGTCAATTACAGCTTCACAACATTGATCGCCTTGGGGCCCTTCGGGCCGTCTTCAGTATCAAAGCTGACCTTGTCACCTTCGGCAAGGCTCTTAAAGCCGTTGCCCTGAATAGACGTGTGGTGTACAAAAGCTTCACTTCCGTCTTCATTAGCAATAAATCCGAACCCTTTGCTGTCGTTAAACCATTTTACAGTTCCTTGTGCCATTTCGTGTACCTCCTTTTCTCCAGACTCAAATCTCAGAAGGACGCCACAAAAAAAGGCCGCAAAGTCAAAAGTCTTTGTGGCCTTATTAACACCAAAAACTTCTAAAATTCTAATTATACGATAACATGCCTGCGTATAATTAGCAACAGGGGAGGGGGACCATAATCCACCATCAAACTTAGCCGAACTGTGAGATTAGGGATTCTGATGCGGGTCAACCCCTCGATTTGCTTAATAGGGGCCTCCGGACCCTCTAAAACTTCCTGGAAAGGACTGTAAAATCTG
>JBJKPE010000260.1:0-4720 GCA_046706685.1 Thermodesulfovibrionales bacterium
CGTTAGCCCCACTTCTCCTGCCTCCTTGACCTGTTTCAAGAAGGGTATTTTGACTGTTCATTTCGTGTAGATTCCTTACGTGAGGCAACGATTCTACTTTATATAGATTTTTGATGAGGCAATGCGGTCTCTTGAGTTTTCTGAGTGTGTAAGTTATTCTAACAAAATATCATGGACTTAAAGGTCTTCGATTGAAACCGATTCTTGTCTGGGCGCTCATTTTAATGTGGTCGTTTCCTGCTTCTGCAGTCTTTGCCGAAGATCAGTCTCCCTGCCGGCAATTTCTGGACAGCAGGGAATATGGCGCGGCCGTCAATGCATGCACTGACGAAATTGGAGGAAGTCATGACAAGAAAATCCTTGCCGGGGCCTACTTCAACCGGGGACTTGCCTATCAGGCGACAGGAAATCTTGATCCAGCTATTTCGGATTACAGCAAAGCCATTGGGCTGGACCCAAAGAATAACGAGGCCTTCTACCGCCGCGGGTTTATCTATCACTTGAAGAGGGAGTTCACCCAGAGCATTGTGGATTACAACAAGGCAATTGAACTTAATCCTGCGGTCGAAACGTATTACCGCAGCCGGGGACTTGCCTATCAAGCGACGGGAAATCTTGACCGGGCCATTTCGGATTACAGCAAAGCCATTGAACTTAATCCAAAAGATGCTGAAGTATATTACGACAGGGGTACCGCTTATCAGGCAGAAGGAAATTCGGACAAGGCCATTGCAGATTATGACAAAGCTGTTGCGGTCAATCCAAAATATAGTTCAGCCTACCTTGGCCGCGGCTTTGCCCGTCAGATAAAAGGGGATCTTGATGGGGCCATTTCAGACTACAGTAAGACCGTTGAGGTTGACCCAAAGAATGCCAAGGCATATTACAACCGTGCTACCGCGCGTCAGATAAAAGGGGATCTTGATGGGGCCATTTCGGACTACAGTAAGACCGTTGAGCTTAATCCGGCCTCCGAACCTGCTTACTATAAATTGGCTTCTGTATATTCACTCCGAAACAGCATTGAAGAGGCCTGCAAGTGGTTCACAAAAAGTCTGGAAATCGGCTTGAAAAAAGGGAATGTCGATTGGGAAGCTATCGAGCATGATCCGGCACTTAAGAATATCCATGATGCTCCCTGCTATAAGAGAATGATGCCGGGAAAATAACCGGAGACTCCTTCCGCGACTATTCGATAACTCCTCCTCCCATCACACGTTCTCCATCATAAAAGACGGCGCTCTGGCCGGGGGCCGGCGCCCACTGTGGATCATCAAATATTACTTCCGCCTTATCGTCCAGTATCTGAACCGATGCGGGTCTGTCCTTCATCATGGAACGGACCTTGACTGTCGCTCTGAAATGGTCCGTTTTCGGTGAGGTTATCCAGTTAAGGCCCTGGACCCTGAATCCTCTTGTCTTTGCCTCCTGCTGTGATCCAACGACGATGGCATTGTTTGCCGTGTCTATTCTCGTGACGTAGCGCGGTTCCAGGGAGGCGATCCCCAGCCCCTTTCGCTGGCCCAGGGTATAGCGATGGATGCCCCTGTGCATTCCCAGGACCTGCCCCTTCGTGTTTAAGACGGGGCCGGGCCTGCCTGCCGAAGGGAGCAGGTTTTCGATGAACGCTGAGTAATCGTTGTCTTCTATGAAACAAATTTCCTGGCTCTCGGGCTTCCCGGCGGCAGCCATTCCAAGGCTGCGTGCGATTGCCCTTACCTCCTGCTTCCGGTATTCACCCAGGGGCAGCAGGAGTCTCCTGAGTTCTTCCGGTCTCAGGGCGTAGAGGACATAGGACTGGTCTTTTGACGGATCGATACCCTTTCTCAATGACGGATTCGCGTTCTCCGGATCCCCCTGAGACGCCGTCACGAAATTTCTTTCCACCCGCGCATAGTGTCCTGTTGCGATGAATTCAGCGCCCCTGTTGTCCGCTTCGCGGAGCAGATACGGGAATTTTATATGCCTGTTGCATAAGATGCAGGGGTTAGGCGTCAGACCCCGGGTATACTGCTGTACAAAAGGCTCGATCACTTTTTCGATAAAATCCCCTCTCACATCGACAAACGTGTGGTTGATCCCGAGCTGCCGCGCCGTCTCCGACGCCCCGTTAACGGCTTCGAATGAGCAGCATGCTGCCGGATTGAGCCTGTTCCTTGCCTCCCAGAGGACAAAACTGACCCCCTCAACATGGAATCCGCGTTCCTTTAAAAGATGGGCGGTGACACTCGAATCCACCCCGCCGCTCATGCCTAATATTACCTTGGACATTCTCTAATATAGCAAAATGATGGGCTGCTTTTCAGAGTGCGCCGAACGGGAGGAGACGAAGTCCGGCGTAATTGACAAAAAGGGGTGTGCGGCATAAAATTAGGGACATATCCGATTTATCCATTTAAGGAGGTTGTTCCTATGAGACGCTTTTCTTTTATTGTTTTGTTCGTTTTTTTGCTTGCGGGGACGTCATTTGCGCTTCAATTTTCTGCCGATACGGTGATGACCAGCGGGAAGATAAAGACCAGCGGTAAGATCTATTTCAGCGGCGAGCGTTTCAGGATGGACATGACGTCTCCGCGCGCGATGACTACTATCACGCGGCTGGACAAGAAGGTCGTCTGGAGCGTAATGCCGGAACAGAGGATGTATATGGAGATTCCCTTCAACCCGAAAAGGGAGCCGATGGTCAAAGACAAAGTGCAGGGAGAAATCGAAAGGAAACTTATTGGCACAGAGGCAGTTGATGGGCATCCCGCAAAGAAATACCTTGTGACATATAAATCCGGCGGCGAGAAAACGCAGATTTATCAGTGGATGGCTACGGATCTGAACTTCCCTGTAAAGACCGCGGCTGTGGACGGCTCGTGGACGCAGGAATATAAGAATATCAGGTTGGGAAACCAGCCCGACAGTCTTTTCAATGTCCCTGCCGGCTACAAGAAGTTCCAGATGCCGGGGGGAATGCATTTTCCCATGAGGTAATCGAAGGTTCCGGTTGCGCTATCGCCGGCATTTTGCTGCCCGGGATAGCGCAACCTCTTTTTTCCCGGGGGCTGGTCTTCACGGACCCCTCTTTGAGTTCCCACCTTTTCAATCCTGTTCACCGGCCCTGATGCAATTTTTTTCTACTCTTCTCAACTTTTCTTTTTTGTGATAAGGTTTATTAGTGTCCGCCGCCGGACTATGCTTTCAGCAAGCCGTCATTGTCCGCTCGCCGTGGACTCGATGGCTTGATCTCCCGGAGGCTGGGAAGACTTTTTCGGTGTGGGTCTTCGCCGAGAGGCGGTGCGACCGGACAGGCAGGAATGGCGAAAAATCAGGCATGCATTGCGGCCGGGATGACAGAGAGGAAAGTTGAAGAAGAGTGCGGTTTTGCTGGTTGTCGCAGTGTGTATGGTACTGATTACCGAATCAGCGGGAGGGGCCGGCGTATTTTCTCATGCCGGCCTTGTCCATAGAGAAGGGCAATATGTACCGCTGGACATCTCCCTGCGCGATGAGGTCGGCAGGACCGTTACGTTGGGAAAACTTCTCGGGCGGCCGGCTGTGCTGGTTTTTACCTACTACCGCTGCACGCACATCTGTCCCGAGATGCTTGCTGCCGTTTCGGGGGTTGTGGAAAAAATATCTCTTAAGCCTGGGAAGGATTATTCGATCATTACCGTGAGCTTCGACGACGGAGATACGCCCGAAATTGCGAGGACTCTTAAGGCGGATTATCTGAAACCGATCGGCCGCTCTTTCCCTGAAGACTCATGGAAATTTCTGACCGGTGACCACGAGAACATACGGAGGCTGCTGACGGCCGTCGGGTACAGTGTGGAAAAAAAAGCGGAGGGGTTTGATCATCCGGCAGTGCTCATCTTTTTATCGCCTGAGGGTAAGATTACGCGGTACATGGATGTCTCTAAATTTAATTATGGGCTTGCCTATCCTGTGACCTTTTCACCCGTCGACTTTACAACCTCTGTCAGGGGGGCGTCCCTCGGAAAGACGGCGGCTGAAGACAGCAGGGCTCCTTTCTGCTGCCTCCTTTACGAACCCGGGCATCAGGAGGCTTTTTTCCGTCTTCTGAAATTCTCCGGGTTGACGATGCTGACAGCACTCGGAGCCCTCTTTATTTTTCTGGCGATGGCCGGTAGAAAGCCTCAAAAGGAACGGAGGAGATAAGTGGAAGACAGAAATACAGTCCGGGAACGCAGTTTTTACCGGGAAGGGGGCGGGCGCAGCGGCGTCCTCGGGTGGCTCCTTTCGACGGACCACAAGAGAATAGGCATCCAGTATCTGGCGGCCCTCCTTTCGTTTTTCTCCGTGGGCGTGATGATGGGTCTACTGATACGTCTCAACCTGTTGTCGCCGGGCAGGTTCATGGGAGCCCAGACTTACGACGAGTTCTTCACCATACACGGAATCATAATGATTTTCCTGTTCATCATACCGGGGTTGCCCGTCGCATTCGGAAATTTTTTCCTGCCGATCATGATAGGCGCCCGGGATGTTGCCTTTCCGCGTCTGAACCGTTTGTCGTGGTGGATATATCTGACCGGGGCCTGTATAGTCACTCTTTCCATATTTCTCCATGGTACGCCTCCTGACACCGGCTGGACGTTCTACGCCCCCTACAGTATCCGGGTTAAGGCCAATATCGCACTCGCCGTGCTGGGTGTTTTTGTGCTCGGTTTTTCTTCCATACTGACCGGCCTGAACTTCGTCACCACTATCC
>JBJKPE010000261.1:0-4454 GCA_046706685.1 Thermodesulfovibrionales bacterium
ATCTTCCCCTTAATAAATGTCCTCTGCCATGTAGATGACCTCCGGCAGCAGGTAGGAGACAAGGTCCCTGTAAGAGATCATGCCAATGACCTTCTCGTCCTCGGTCACCGGCAGATGCCGGATCTTCTTCTCGGACATTACCTTTACGGCAACGCTTATATCTATGGAACCGTCAAGCGTCACCGGCTTTTGCGTCATCACGTCGGCGAGGACCGCTTCGTTTACCGCCACCTTTTTAGCGAAACAGTGCATGATATCCCTTTCGGTGAATATGCCCACGATCTTCTTTTCCCCGTCGAGCACCAGTATGGAACCCACGTTGTTGCTGTCCATGATGCTGATGGCCTCCGCCACCCTGGAATCCTTCCCGCAGGTGACCATCTTCGTAGGCTTCGACTGCATGAGGTCTTTCAGTGTCATTCTAGCCCTCCTTTCAAGGACTTCTATTTTCTCAGAAGGTATCCTGAACTGCTCTTCCAGTTTCACGACGCTGTGCTTCCTGATCTTGACGGCTCCCACAGGACACGCCAGATAGCAGGCCTTGCATTTTGTGCAGTAAGCACGATCGATCTGGTACATCTCCCGTGTTTCGGTTACGGCTCCGAAAGCGCAGGCCTGCTCGCAGAGACCGCACCTTATGCACTCTGCCTGATTGATCACGAAGACACCCATGTTGCTGCAGACCTTAGCCCTGCAGTAATTGTCGTGGATATGCTCCTCGTACTCCTGTCTGAAATACTTTATCGTGCTCAGTACGGGGTTCGGTGCGCTCTGTCCGAGACCGCAGAGTGAGCCATGCTGGATGGATTTCCCCAGTTCAATGAGGCGTTCGATGTCACCGTGTTCGCCCTGACCCGTGGTTATCTTCTCAAGTACCTGAAGCATCTGGTACGTTCCGATCCTGCAGGGAGGACACTTGCCGCAGGACTCCGACTGTGTAAACGAGAGGAAGTACTTTGCCACATCCACCATGCACGTATCCTCATCCAGGACGACCATGCCTCCGGAGCCCATCATCGAGCCGACCTTTGTGAGCGAGTCGAAATCGACAGGCAGGTCGAGGAAGCTCGCGGGCAGGCAGCCTCCTGACGGCCCCCCCGTCTGCACCGCTTTGAATTTCTTGTTTCCGAGGATGCCGCCCCCGATATCGTATATGATCTCCCTGATGGGCATGCCCATCGGCACTTCCACAAGCCCCGTATTCTTCACCTTTCCCGTAAGTGCAAAGACCTTTGTGCCGGGCGAACTCTCGGTGCCGATGCTTCGGAACCAGCCGGCCCCCTTTTCAATGATGGGGGGGACACAGGCGTATGTCTCGATGTTGTTCAGGTTGCTGGGATAGCCCCAGGCGCCGCCGCCCGGCTCGGAAAGCCTCGGTGGCCTTGGCCTCGGAAAGCCCCTTTCTCCTTCTATGGATGCAACCAGAGCGGTCGATTCGCCGCAGACGAAGGCTCCGGCGCCCTCCCTTACGTCTATCGTAAAATCCAGTCCGCTGCCGAGAATGTTCTTGCCGAGCAACCCCATTTCTTCGGCCTGTTTGATGGCAATGCCCAGATTCTTGACGGCCAGCGGATATTCATGTCTCACATAGACCATCCCGTACTGGGCGCCTATGGCGTATGCACAGAGAATCATCCCTTCGAAGAGACTGTGAGGATCGCCCTCCATGACGGACCGGTCCATGAAGGCGCCCGGGTCCCCTTCGTCACCGTTTGCGATCACGAATTTGACAGCGCCGGGCGCGCCCTTCGTATGTCTCCACTTCTTGCCGGCCGGGAACCCGGCGCCTCCGCGGCCCCTGAGCATGGCATTATCGACTTCGTTCATAACATCGTCCGGGGTCATCGTGGAGAGGGCCTTTTCCAGCGCCTTATAACCTCCGACGGCAATATAATGGTAGATATTGCGCGGGTCAATCACCCCGTTGTTCCTCAGGGCTATCCTGAGCTGTTTCTTGTAAAAAGGCACATTCGCCATCTCGGGCACCGGCTCGCTCAGGATATCTTCCCTGTAAAGGCCCTGACGGTAAGGCACGCCGCCGGCAACGGTATAGGTCATGATCCACTTCGCGTGTTCCGGTTTCACCTTCTGATAGAAAATCCCCTGCGGCTCCACCCTCATGACGGGGCCCTTCTGGCAGAGCCCCTGGCAGCCTGTCTTCACCACATCGAGTTTTATTCCTCTCCGGGCCGCCTCCTCTTCAAGCGCCGTCAGCACTTTAGGGGTCCCTGTAGCCGTGCACGCAGTCCCGCTGCACATCCTTATCCTCGGGACATCAGGGGCGAAGGTCTCCTCCTCGAGAAGAGTCCTGAGTTTCTTCAGGTCATCTATCGAATTTAGTTTACCCATCGTCTATTTCCCCTTAATCGTCTTTATCAATTCGTTCACCTTTTTAGGATTGAGGTCGCCTTCGACCTCATCGTTAACCGTGACGACAGGCGCCAGGCCGCAGCATCCCACGCAGCCGACGGTCTCCAGGGTCAGAGACATGTCTTCAGTCGTCTCACCCTCTTTGATCCCGAAACTCTCCTCTATCTTTTCGAGGACCTTGCCTGCTCCCCTGACGTGGCAGGCGGTGCCCAGACATACGCATACTACATTCCTGCCCCTGGGTTTAAAATAGAAGTGCTTGTAGAAGGACGCCGTACTGTAAACCTCTGAAAGAGGCAGGTTGAGCTTCTTCGCGAGGTCCTTCAACACGTCCTCCGGCAGATAATTATGTTCCTTCTGGATGTTCTGCAGGGCATGGATCAACACCCCCCTCTTCTTCTGCTCCTCGGTCAGGACCTCCCCGACGTTTCCTATCTTCTCATCCACATTTATTTCAGCTACGTTCATCTAACCTCCAGCACCCAAACCGTGAAACGGGAGTCGTAAATAGTGAAAAGCAAACAACGGAATACACATCTTCTTGCCTTTCACTATTCAGGTTCTCCACCTCGCGGCCGACGTTTCACGATTCACGGCTTTTAATATATTCCGATGTGCGGCTTTGCCACCTTCTCGATCTCGCGGCGTGCCGCCATGTCCATGAGCACCCTCTCGCCGCCGAACTTGCCGGGCTCGTACTTTCTGAGTTTCAGCCTTTCCCTTGCCTGGTCGATATAATCGAGGGCCATGCTCAGGATCTTTTCCGGATCAGGTTCAAAGTGAAGAGCACCCATAAACCTCTCGAACCAGACCTCTGTCATGATCCTCGTCACCTCTTCACTCGCCTCCACCGGCGATTCACCGCCGAATATGACCGGCACGCCGGAAGCGGCGAAATAGCATCCGATAGCGATAGCCTTCTCGCTCATCCACTCCGGAGCGATGCCTACGGCGGGCATGCCTCCTATCTCGTCCGAAAGGCCCCCTTCGGCAGCCATGGCGCTTGCGATCGTAAGAATCCTGGAGTTGTCGACGCATGCTCCCAAATGGAGTATCGGCGGGATGCCTATCGCTTCACACACCTCCCTTAACCCCGGGCCCGCATTTTCCATCGCCATCTCGGGTGTGAGGTACCCGGCCGTTCCGCACGCCGCCGACCCGCATCCCGTAGAGACGATCAGCACGTCGTTCTTTATCAACTCCCTGGCCAGGAACGTATGCAGACCCGTCGATTGCACCCTGGGGTTGTCGCAGCCGGCCAGCCCGACCACCCCGCGTATCCTTCCGGCCATTATTGCATCGTTGAGGGGTCTGAAAGACGCCCTCCAGGTACCGCCCTGCATGTACTCTATGTACTCCTGGGAGAACCCGGCAATCACCGGGAATTTATCGGTGATGTGGCTGCCTTCAGCCTTCCTGTTTCCATAATTGTCGATCGCCAGCTTAACGATCTCTTTGGCAACCTCGACCGCCCTGTGCTCGTCGAACTCGATATGGAGCGCGCCGGGGATCTTCGCCTTTTCAGACGTAGTGATGACCTTCGTATGAAATTTCTTCGAAAGCTCCGCAATGGCCGGCATGATGCACTGGACATCGACCGTTATCGCGTCCACAAGGCCGGTCATTATCCCGAGTTCCTGGTTCGTAAAACCGCCCGCAGTGGGAATGCCGTGCCTCATGAGGACCTCGTTTGCCGTGCAGCACATACCGCCGAGGTTGATGCCCTTTGCGCCCTTGGACTGAGCATAGGCGACCATCTCCGGGTCCTGCGTCACATCGACCATGATCTCCGCAAGGAGCGGCTCATGACCGTGAACGATGAGGTTCACCTCGTCTTCCT
Organism: Thermodesulfovibrionales bacterium; assembly: GCA_046706685.1. GTDB lineage: Bacteria > Nitrospirota > Thermodesulfovibrionia > Thermodesulfovibrionales > UBA6898 > JARRRD01. The sequence continues at coordinate 4,211 of JBJKPE010000261.1, forward strand.
TGAATATGCCGAAACTGGCCTCGGACTTCTGCGGCATCGGCGTCCCGAAAAGGATATCCGTAACATCCGTGGAAATCATGCTTCCGGCCCAGCCGTCTGCCAGGGATGTCCTCAGCCCGTGAAGGAGAAGATGGTCCGGGTCATGGTCGACTCCTATGTTCGTCCTGTGCATGGCCTCGCAGACTTCCCTGTCGACACCGCGAGGCACTATGCCCCACTTCTTCCACCTCTCCTGCGTTTTCTT
>JBJKPE010000262.1:0-8734 GCA_046706685.1 Thermodesulfovibrionales bacterium
GTCCTTTTTTGCTGATGATCTCGTGTGACGCGATAATAAACAGTCTTGAAGAGGCTATAATCCTGTTTGATAAGACGACGAGAATAACCTATCTGAACAAGACGGCCGAGGAACTCCTGAGGAAGAGCTCGAAGGACGTAGTGGGCAAGGGTGCTTCTCAGGTACTGCAGGTGGAAGAGTCTGTTCAGTCGCTCATAAAAAAAACTATAACTGAGGGACGGTCTTTCAGGGGGAGGTCGGCCAGAATGGACGTCGGACGGATGATCAGCATGGATTACAGTCTCGCACCTTTTTTCGGGGAGAACGGATTAAAAGGGGCCGTCATGTCGATTTCGGAAAATATAAACATCGCCGAGAGAGAAGATTACGACTTCGATTCCATTGTTTATCTGATAGGGTCCATCGCCCATGAGATAAAGAATCCCTTAGGGGGAATAAAGGGAGCAGCCCAACTGCTTCGCAGAAAAAAACGGAACGAATCGGCCGGGGAGTACATCGATCTGATTATACGTGAAACAGACAGGTTGAATTCAATTCTCCAGGATTATCTGACGATCTGCAAGAAACCGGTGTTCCACCCGGTGAACATCCATGAGATAATGGAAAAGGCACTTTCCATCATGCGTGCGCCCATAGAGAAGGATGGCATAACATTGAAGCGCATGTATGATCCGAGCCTTCCTCATGTCAGGGGTGATGAGGCGAAATTACTCCAGGTCTTTCTCAACATCATAAAGAATGCGGCGGAAGCTATGAAAAGGGGGGGCAGGATTGAGATATCCACCTACCCATCAAAGGAATCGGTGAGAGAAGACGGCAGGATTAAGCGCTGGGCATTGATTTCGGTCAGAGACACGGGCAAAGGCATCCCTGAAGACGACCTGAAGAAGATATTCATTCCCTTCTACACCAAAAAAAGACATGGCACCGGAATCGGGCTTGCCCTTTCAAAAAAAATTATCAAGGACCACGGGGGGATAATCAAGGTTAAAAGCGTAAAAGACAAAGGTACGACTTTTTTCATTTACATACCCTTCGAACAGAATGCCTAAGAAGATACTGGTCATAGATGACGATGAGAGCATCATCTGGGTTATAAAGAAGACCCTCGAACCGCTTGGGTATAACATCACTTCCCGGACGAGACTGACAACCGGCCTAAAGGCTGTCCAGGACAACCCGCCGGTCGTACTGCTCGATCTGATCCTCCCCGATGGTGACGGGCTTGAAGGGTTGAGGGAAATACATTCTCTTAACCCGGAAGCCATCGTTGTAATGATTACGGCCCATGCCAGGATGGAGAGCACCGTCACAGCCATGAAAGAGGGCGCTTACGATTACCTCGAAAAACCTTTTGATATTGAAGAGCTGAAGATTGTGATCGAAAAAGCCTTCCGCGACCTTTCACTCAGGGAAGAATTGAGGGAACTGCGGAAGGCGGCGTTCGAAACAGACCATCCCCATATGGTGGGGAAAAGTCCGGGGATGCTGAAAGTATTTAAAGAGATCGGGAAGGTGGCGGCAAAAGACATCACCGTATTGATCACCGGTGAAAGCGGGACGGGGAAAGAGCTTGTCGCCAAGGCAATACATTTTAACAGCAGCCGCTCTCCCGAACCCTTTGTCGCGATTAACTCTGCCTCCATACCGAAAGAACTGCTTGAGTCCGAGCTTTTCGGTTTTACGAGAGGCGCGTTTACGGGCGCGGTAAAAGGGAAAAAAGGCAAGATAGAATCTGCAAACGGCGGCACTTTGTTCCTTGATGAGATATCAGAAATGGACGCCGGACTCCAGTCAAAGCTGCTCCGATTCCTGCAGGACAGGGAATTCACGCCTCTCGGCAGCAATCAGGCGATCAAGGCAGATGTGCGCATCATCGGCGCAACGAATAAAGACCTGCCCGAGGCCGTAACCAAAGGGCTTTTCAGAGAAGACCTATACTACCGCTTCAATGTCGTTCGCATAAAGTTGCCGGCTCTGAGGGAGAGGAAAGAAGACCTGCCTCTTTTACTCAAGGCTTTTCTCGGAGAAGCAGTTGAAAAACTGGAGACGGGAGAGAAGAAACTATCGAAAGAAGCAACGGCGGCGCTTCTCCAGTATGATTGGCCCGGCAATGTCCGTGAGCTCGAAAACGTAGTAAAGAGGGCCTGCGTTCTTTCCACAGGGAGCGTCATTGAAAAAAAGGATCTCCTTATCGAAGAGAGTTCCTTCACCATGAAGGAGTTCCTCGAGGAGAAGCTGAAACGGTATCTGAAAGACATGACCAAAGCGGTCAATTGCAACCTTTATAACACTGTGCTTTCAGAGGTCGAAAAGGCCCTTATAGATATTGTCCTGAAGGAGACAAACGGGAATCAGCTGAGGACCGCAAAGATTCTCGGGATAAACCGAAACACCTTGAGGACAAAGATCAAAGAATATCGCATCAGGTAATTGTTCCCGACCCTCTCAGCTTACGCTGGCAAGAGGCTCCTTGTGCCTCGGCCTCCTGTTTGATTCCAGGACCTTCTTCCTGACCCGGATTGATGCCGGGGTAATCTCTACCAGTTCATCTTCCTTAATGAATTCTATCGCCTGTTCGAGGCTGAGTATTCGCGGAGGAATAAGCTGAAGGGCCTCGTCAGCGCCCGACGCCCTCATGTTGGTGAGCTTCTTTTCTTTCGTTACATTCACGTCTATGTCGCTTTCCCGAGAGTTTTCACCGACGACCATGCCCTCGTAGACTGCCGTATTTTCCTTCACGAAGAGAGTGCCTCTTGGCTGCAGATGGAAGAGTGCATAGGTGGTCGTCTTCCCGGTCCTGTCGGCTACGATGGCCCCGGTTGAGCGCTTCGATATGGGACCCTGCCATGTTTCGTAACCGTCGAAGATGTGATTGAGGAGACCCGTTCCCCTCGTGTCGGTGAGAAACTGCGAACGGAATCCGATGAGCCCTCTTGAGGGAATCCTGAATTCCAGCCTCACCCTGCCGTGACCGTTGTTCTGCATCTTCTGCATCCTGCCACGGCGCATGCCCACTTGCTGGGTGACAACACCAACAAACTCCTCCGGCACATCTATCACCAGGTGCTCCATAGGTTCATGGAGTACTCCGTCGACATGCCTCGTGACGGTCTCGGGCATGGAGACCGACAGTTCGTAGCCCTCCCTCCTCATCATCTCGATAAGGATGGCGAGCTGAAGCTCTCCCCTGCCCAGGACCTTGAAAGAATCCGTACCGTCGAAATCAACTTTTATAGCAACGTTGTAGAGCAGTTCTTTCTCAAGGCGTTCCCTCAGGTTCCTGGATGTGACATATTTGCCTTCCCTACCCGCAAAAGGGGATGTGTTTATCGAAAAAACCATCGATATGGTGGGCTCGTCAACCTTGATCCGCGGAAGCGGCTTGGGGTTGTCCATGTCGGTTATAGTATCTCCGATGTTTACACCCTCGATGCCAGCGAGGGCGACTATGTCTCCGGCCGACGCGCTTTTCACATCTACCCTTTCGAGACCCTGGAATGCATAGAGGGAGGTTATCTTTGTTTTTATCATCTTATCGCTCCCGCACGTCACGCCCACCCAGTCTCCTACAGCGACGGAACCCGAAAATATCCTGCCGATCGCAAGCCTCCCTACATAATCGTTATAGTCTATATTTGTGACAAGAAGCTGAAGAGTCGCCGGATCACCGGCATCGGGGGCCGGAATCGTCTTGATGATAAGGTCGAACAGCGGCCTGAGGTCCGTCCCTTCCTCCTCCATGGATAGCTGGGCGGTTCCCAGCTTCGCATTAGCGTAAGCCACGGGGAAATCTATCTGCTCTTCCGTAGCGCCAAGGTCAATAAACAGGTCGTAGACCTCATTGAGGACCTCCTGTATCCTCGCATCGGGTCTGTCTATCTTGTTGATAACAAGAATAGGCGGCAGGTTAAGCTCAAGCGCCTTCTGAAGAACAAACCTGGTCTGGGGCAGCGGTCCTTCAGATGCATCGACAAGAAGGAGAACCCCGTCGACCATCTTCAGCGTACGTTCCACCTCCCCGCCAAAGTCAGCATGCCCGGGGGTATCGACTATATTTATCTTCACTCCCATGTAAGCGACGGCGGTATTCTTGGCCATAATTGTGATGCCGCGTTCTCTTTCGAGATCTATGTTGTCCATAACCCGTTCCTGGACTTTTTCATTAGAACGGAAAATCCCCGATTGTCTGAGCATTCCGTCGACAAGTGTTGTTTTACCATGGTCGACGTGGGCGATGATGGCGATATTTCTCAAATCTTCACGTTTCACTGCGGATCCTCTTTTTTGTATCGATATATGAAGCCGGCAACGCCGGCGGACAGAAAACCGCACCTGGTCGACAAGCAGCATTCGGGAAAGTGTAGACGGGGCGATAACTGCTTTATATGTTAACCGCTCCGTCGTCCAAAAAGCAACAGGAGTGCAGATTCCCCGGTCCAGCCGGGGGACCGTCAGACTATCGCAGCCCCGCGCTCAAATCAGGAGGCCAAAGAAGAGCGAAATTCAGAAAATCACCCTGACGCCTCGCTCATATACGGCCTCGATTTCTCTGGCTGCGATAAAATCCTTTCTCACCAGAAGGAAGGTCCCATCTGCCACTTCTTCGGGACGCATGCAGGCCGCCTGCATTATGTTTTCCGGAGACAGACCGGCTTTTAGGAACAAAAGCATCTCTTCAAAAAATGACTCTCCATGCCGAACTCCCCTTGCGCCTCCGTCGGTCCCGATTTTCAGTGTCACGCCCGCAGCGTATGCCTTGTTGATCGAGACAAGGTGTCGGTCCAGGATTTCCTCCATATATGTTCTCTCACCGGCATGGAGGGACGGAATGATGTTCCGCAGGCCGACAATAGTCGGCGTCCATGAAATACCGGCATCTGCCATCATAAGTACGGTTTCGTACGAAATAAGGAAGCCGTGTTCAATGGATGACACGCCGGCAAGGACGGCATTCCTGACAGCTGCGTCGGAGTTCGCATGGCATGCCACTTTGAGATTTCTCTCCCCGGCTTCGCTGCATATGACCTTCAACTCCTCAGGGGAAAACCCGCCGGCCGTGACCGGTTCATCTCTCCTTGTGCTGACAATGCCCGAGTTTATCACCTTTATGAAGTCTGCGCCGGCCTCTGAAAGTTCGGACACAGCCCTCTTTATATCGTCGTCGCCGGACACCGGCCTCCCGATAAAACCACCGTATCCTCCCTCGCGGTAAAGCGCCCAGGCGGCGGTCATTACCGAGAAACCGCTTCCTGATATTTTTTTTGCGCCCACCCCGACTCCGCTTTTGTGACCCATGTCACAAACGGACAAGATTCCGCATCTCCTGTACCGGTCCCTTATCTCCGGCAATTCTTCTGCAACGGCAGGCCTGCCGTCAATCATGAAGTGCATATGGGCATCCCTGAATGGTCGTATTCGGAGGAGGTTGGGGGCGGATTCTTCAGGGACAGCTTTCATGGTAATACTATACCGTTTTCCGGCCGGTGTAGTGCGCCAAACGCTTCTTTCCATGCCTTTTTCATCTGTCCTCCCGCGCAGGCCGGAATACAACTTTTTATTCTTAAAGAGAATGGGTTCCCGATTACTACCTCGGGAATGGCGACAAATTAGTCCTCTAAGTTTTCAGTGGGGAATGGGCCTTTTTTGAGAGCCTCCCTGCAAAGAAATTTACGAATCACTATGCCGGAGGAAATTGTCACGATCATATGTTTTCAAAAAATCACGGGGGCACGGCAGCCTAGACAGGCTGGCTGATCAGAAACCTGCTATCGCAAGCCTCGCGAAGTTGACGAACGCCGAGGGGAGAACACCTATGAGTATCACAGCGGTGACGGTCACCGCAAGAGCGAGCCCGAGCGCCGGTGACTTCGCAAGTTCGACGGTCTCCTTCGGCTCCCTCATGTACATGAACATCACGACCCTCAAATAGAAGTACGCGGATATGGCGCTGAACAGCACGGCGATGATCACAACCCAGGTGTAACCGGCATCTATGGCGCTCATAAAGAGATAAAACTTACCCATAAACCCGGCGGTCGGAGGGATACCTGTAAGTGAAAACATGAATACCAGCATCAGTGCGGCTGCCAGGGGGTGCGTCTTTGAAAGCCCCTCAAAGTCCGAAATGTTGTCACCCTTGAAGCCTTCGGTCCTCAGCATTATGATAACGGCAAAGGCGCCTATGTTCATGAAGGCATAGATCAGCAGATAATTCATTACGCTGGCGAGTCCGTCAGGGGTCCCGGCTATAATGCCAAGCAGGATGTAGCCCGCGTGGGCGATTGACGAGTAGGCCAGCATCCTCTTGATATTCGTCTGAGAAAGCGCAACCACATTCCCCACGGCCATCGTCAGTATGGCGATCGGAATGAGAACCACCGACCATTCAACCCTGAGAGAACCGAAGGCGGTAAGAAAAACCCTCCCCAGGACCGCAAAGCCGGCCGCCTTCGGACCCACCGACATAAAGGCCGTTATCGAGGTGGGCGCTCCTTCATAAGCGTCAGGCGCCCACATGTGGAAGGGGACCGCAGCAATCTTGAAAGAGAAAGCGACAGCCAGAAGCATCATTGCCAGCGTAAGTGCCGGATTGCCCGTGAGTCCATGCTGCAGGACATAGGAGGATATGCCCCTGAGGTCCGTGGTGCCCGTGAGCCCATACACCATTGAGGCGCCGTAAAGCAGAAAAGCCGAGGCAAAGGCGCCGAGAAGGAAATATTTCATGGCGGCCTCGTTTGACTTTACATCCTGACGTATGAACCCCGCCAGGATATAAGTACTCAGTGCCATGAGTTCCAGTCCGAGATAAAGGATTATGAGGTCCCCGGCGGACGCCATTATCATCATGCCAAGCGTTGAGAAGAGAAGCAGGGCGTAGTATTCGCCCAGATTCACCTTTTCTATCTCGATGTACCGCACCGATATCAAAACCGTGAGAATTACGTTTAGCAGGAAAATCAGCTTGAAAAACATGCTGTAGCCGTCCGATACGAACATGCCGTTGAAGGCTGTACCAAAGGAGCCGGCCAGACTGTAGGTCACTACAGCGGCGCAGATCATGGCGAGGAAGCCTATGGTCTCCTTTCTCTTGATGACAAGATCCGCCAGAAGGATAAAAAGGGCGAGAACGGTCATTATTATCTCAGGCATTAAAGGTCGCAGGTCAGGCATCGCAGACGTCCCCTTTTCTCATTTCATAATCTCCACAATGTTTTTGGCAACTTTCGCGTCTGCTAGGCCGCCCGCATTGACGCGCTCAAGAAGGTGGTGCACCGATTCATGCATATAGCCGAGGAAGGTGTCAGGATGAACCCCTATCCAGAATATAAGCATTATCATCGGGACCAGGGTGAGCAATTCCCTTCCATTAATGTCGGCCAGTCCGGATACCTTTTCGTTCGTCTCCATGAAAAAGACCCTCTGATAAAGCCAGAGCATATAGCCAGCGCCGATGATAACGCCGGTCGCAGCCAGCACGCCCGCCCACTGATTCGCTGTAAAGCCGCCAAGGATTATCAGGAATTCGCCGACAAACCCGTTTGTGGATGGGAACCCTATCGAGGCCAGGGTGAACACAATGAACAACGATGCATATATGGGCATGACGGTCGCCACGCCACCGTAATCGGCGATCTGTCTCGTATGGGTCCTGTCGTAGACAATCCCCACGCTCAGAAAAAGTGCGCCGGTTACAATGCCGTGGTTGATCATCTGGAGAATGCCGCCTTCCATGCCCTGTATGTTAAGTGCAAATATCCCCAGGGTAACAAAGCCCATGTGGCTGACCGAACTGTAGGCAATAAGCCTCTTCATGTCGGTCTGGGCGAGGCAGATCACGCCCCCGTAAATTATGGCTATGACGGAAAGGGTCAGCATGACTGGCGTCATGGCCTTTGATGCCTCCGGCAGAATGGGCAGAGAGAATCTGAGAAAACCGTAGGCCCCCATCTTAATGAGGACGGCTGCCAGTATGACACTGCCCGCTGTAGGAGCCTCTGTGTGCGCGTCGGGAAGCCAGGTATGCACCGGAAACATCGGCACCTTCACCGCGAAGGCCGCAAAAAAGGCCCAGAACAGCCAGAACTGCATATGATAGGGATATGACATGGTCGAGAGTTTGACGATGTCGAAGGTCCTTCCGGAATAGAAGTAAAGAACGATTATACCGACCAGCATGAGCACGCTTCCGACCAGGGTGTAAAGGAAGAACTTCACCGCCGCGTAGACCCGGTTCGGTCCGCCCCATACGCCGATCAGCAGATACATGGGGATAAGCATGGCCTCCCAGAAGATGTAGAACAGAAAGAAATCCAGTGCACAGAAGACGCCGATCATCGCCCCCTCCATCAGGAGCAGGGAGATGTAAAACTCCTTTGTCTTCGTCTTTATCGAATTCCACGATATGAGGACGCAGAGGACTATAATAAGCGTCGACAGGAGCACAAAGAGTATGCTTATGCCGTCGACTCCCAGTGCGTAATTGATGTTCCACGCCGGGATCCAGCCGTGCCGCTCCACGAACTGCATGAGATGAGAGGTTTTGTCAAAGCCGGTAAAGAGGGGAATGGAAATAAAGAAATCGAGGAGGCTGACAGCCAGGGCTACCCACTTTATCAGGGTTTCGCGCGACCTCTGCATCAGAAGTAGCAGACCCGCACCCGCAACGGGCAGGAAAATCAGAGTGCTTAGTAAGGGAAAACCCGTGCTGTTCACCATTTCACATTCACCTCAG
>JBJKPE010000263.1:0-16445 GCA_046706685.1 Thermodesulfovibrionales bacterium
AAAATAAAGTCCATGCAGCGGCGCTGACCGCCAGCGTAAAGAGGAAATAGGAAGGGAAGAGCTTCCCCACAACCCTGCCTGCCTCGTCCCGCGTATACGATCTGAAGATAACGGGCGTCAGTATGAACGTGAAAAGGGACATGCCGCCGACCCAGAGGCTCAGCACTATAACGTAGAGTTGGCCCGCCAGCACCTTCATGCTATAAGTATATACCGGTGCATGCCAACAGTGAAGGAGGTGTATCCAACGTCAGGGTTGAGTGGAGTAAAATTTCATGCTCACAAACCCAAGGGAGAGGGAGAGGCCGCAGGCGGCAAAGGGCAGGAAGGGCCGGATATCGAAAAGTGCTCCGGCCAGCAGCGGTCCACCGATCATTGCCCCGGACAGTACAGACGCCATAATGCCCAGCACCTCCCCTCTCCTCCGATGCCCAGCCATTCCCGCCGCGCGGCTCGCCACGGTTACCCGCAGGAGCGACTGGCTGAAAATATAAAGGACAATCCCGGCGACCAGAAAGGGGAGGGAAGGCACCATAAGCAGCAACAGCCCGGCCGCGTTTGAAAGAAAGGGCCAGACCTCCAGGCTGGATTCCCTGAAGAAACGCAGCCAGAAAATACGGAGGAGAAAGGTCTGGTTCAAAAAGATTATGATGCCCATGCCTGTATAGATGGTACCGACCATGGCGACGTTGAACCCGAACACCTTTCCCATATACAGGGCGAAGACCGACTGCATGCCGGAAAAGGAGAGGCCGAAGAAAAACCAGGCGATATAGCGGGAGCGGAGAGGTTTGTCCCGGACTGCATTGAGCAGGGGACGGAACGGGTTGAGCTCCATTTTTTTCTCCTTGTCCATCTGCTTGAGGGACTCCGGCAGGAAAAGCACAGCGCCGATAACGTTGAGCGTCGCCAGCCCCCCGACGAAGAAGAAGGGCAGGGGATGTGAGATGGAGCTGAGGGCGCCTCCGATGGCAGGACCGATAATAAACCCGACGCCGAAAACGGCCCCGATTATCCCGAGATTAGTGGTCCGTTCCTTGTCGTTTCTCGCGATATCCACCAGATAGCTTTGGGTGATAGGCAGGTTGCCGGCAGCCATCCCGTCAATGATTCTTCCGAGGAATAAGACCCATACCGCATGCGCCGACGCAAAGACAAACCATCCGACGGCCGTACTGCAAATGCTTGCGATCAGGACCGGCCTGCGGCCTATCCTGTCGGACAGCGCACCCAAAAAAGGTCCGCTCACAAAAGAAAAAAGGGCGTATACGGAAAAGAGCATCGTCAGGGTGATGGCCGAGACGCCGAAGCTCTCGACGTAAAAGGGCAGCACCGGGATTATGATCCCCAGACCCAGAACATCGATGAGAACGGTCAGTACGATGATTATTTTTTCTTTTTGCATTCTCTGATTATCCTAATATGCGTCGACTGACTACAGTGAACACAGATAACCACGGATACCAAAAAGCTCTCTCATTAAGGAAGGCCTGGCCTTTCAGCTGAGCGACAAAAAAGCTTCAAAGCTCTTAAGAATCGGGGTGCATCCGTGTTAATCCTTGTCTGAAAAGCCTTTTTAAGGATTATATCACGGCTGTCCTCCATGGAATGGCTCTGCTGACGGCCGAGTGCGAAACCGGCGCTGAAATAAAATCAGGATGGATGTTAAACTGAAGAGGCGCTGATGAAAAGCTTCCTTCAGTTCCATAAAGGGACTTTCGTATCCGCCGTTATATAACAAGATGTGATGAGAGGTGAAGAATATGCCAAGAGTACTTATTCATCCGGCTTCCTACGATACCGTCCGTCAGGCCGTTGACAGGGCCTTTGAACTCTTCCCCCTCTCATGCCGGGGCAGGAATGTCCTGATAAAGCCCAACGTGCTTCGCGCCTCCGAGGCAAAAGACAGCATCGTTACCCATCCCGAGGTGCTTCGCGCGGTTGTTGAAAAAGTGGAAGCGATGCAGCCTGCCTCGATTGTTGTCGGCGATAACCCCGGCCTCTTCGACTATGGCGCAAACGAGGAATGCTTCCGGCGGACGGGGCTGATGGAGGCGGCCAGGGGATATTACAGGAACATCGGGAACGATTCCCGGATGGTCCCCTTTAATGACGAGTTCATGAGCGAAGTGACCGTTTCCCGGGCGGTGCTGGATGCCGACATCATAATAAGCCTTCCGAAATTCAAGACACACGGTCTGACCGTTATGACGGGTGCGATCAAAAACAGCTACGGCTTTCTGGTTGGCGCACAGAAGGCGATGCTGCATAAGGCGGCAGGCAGTCCGGCGCGCTTTCATGAAGTCGTGGTCGATGTGTTCCGGCTGCGGGTGCCCGATCTGTTTATCGTTGACGCCGTTGTGGGCATGGAGGGCAACGGCCCGGCTTCTCCCGACCTCAGGCATATCGGTCTGATGCTCGCCTCGGACAATGCGGTGGCCGTGGATGCCGTCATCGCGGCGATGATGGGCTGCGAACCGGAACGTCTGCGGTTCTTACAGAAGGCGAAGGAGGCGGGGTTGGGAGACTACGATCTCAACTCTTTCGAGATCATCGGCGAGCTGAAGCGGATTCCCGGCTTCAAGCTGCCTCCGCTGGGAGGCGAAGCAACCGCTCACAACCCGGTTTTGCAGGAGATGATCCACAGCAGGACGATCGTGAGGCCGGGGGCCGATCCCGCATTATGCACCGGCTGCGGCACCTGCGTGGACCACTGCCCGGCATCGGCTCTGTCCCTTCAGGACAATCTCCCGGTGGCGGAGGGCTCCGCCTGCATCGCCTGCTTCTGTTGCCAGGAGGTCTGCCCTGAACGGGCGATTGCGCTGAGATAACGGCCGAAGTCCGGGCCGCAGCTCATTCCACCCACTTGATAACCGGCTCTTTTCTCGGCGGCAGCCGGTGGTATCTGTATTTCGGATATCCGATCATCATGGCGCCGAAGCAGGCGTGCCCTTCGGGCAGATCCAGGGCCTGCCTGAGTGGCGGCCATTGGGCCGCGGCGAACATGAAGAACCCGGCCCAGCAGGTGCCGAGTCCGAAGGAAGGTGCCGCCAGGTCCAGAAAGGTGAGTGCAATGGTGCAGTCCGCCTGGGCCGCCGGATAGTCGGCAGGCGCATGGACGATGACGAGGCCGGCCGCACCCCTGCAGATAAAGTCGATGCCCGAATCCCAGGCATTGACTATGCCCCGGAGGCGGTATCCCCTGGCAACGGCATGGTCTTCTTCGATCAATTGGCGCATCCAGTCAGCGGTCATACCGGCGACCTCGCGGACCCTTTCTTTCGAGTTGAGGACGAGCCACTCCACCCGCTGGCTGTTGGTGCCGCTCGGCGCATAGCGGGCCACCTCGATGAGCCGCTGGAGCTTCTCCTGCTCGATGGGCTTCTCTTTATATGTGCGGATGGACCTCCGCGACCGGAGAAAATGCTCGGCGTGCCGCGGTGTAAGCCGCAGTTCCTTATTGACCGGAGGGCAGTCTTTAACCGCGATATCGGCATGGGCAAAGGCCCCGTGCGGGCAGACCGCCACGCAATGGCCGCACCGTATGCAAAAATTCTCCGCCTTCTCCACAGGCTCGGGCACCGGTGAGCCCTCCCTGAGCTCGATGATCCTGACCGGGCATTCCGCCACGCAGATACCATCGCGCCTGCACTTCTTCTTGTCGATCTGAAAAAGAGCCATTTCAAACCTCCTGCGGCTGTTCATTTGCCTTTCTTCCATAGTAACAAAAACTCCCACGGCAGCGCCAAAGCGCATCGCTCCCCTACCCACGGGCATGGACGGCCTTCGCCGGATAATCATTCCCGGGGCCTGCATCACCAAACCTTCGTCAAAGCAAGCCACAGCCCGATTTTCGTTCGTCAATGCGGTATTTTGGTCTATTCAGCCCGAAGGAGGGCTTCCGGCGGCGCAGAGTCGAATTGCTAATCTGCAGAACCCGCAATAATATTTTTATAGGAGCAAGTGAAGCATGAAAGGAGGAAATGGCTATGACAAAAAGAAATATCATCATGAAACCAGTAACCTTCATTCTCGGCGGACTGGTCGGAACGGGAGCGGCCCTGCTCTTTGCCCCGGCAGCCGGGAAAGAGACGAGAGGCAAGATCAGCGGTTTTGCGGCGGACGTGAAGGGGCGGGCTGAGTGCTACGCACTTCGCGGCAGAGATAAAGTGGCCGGCACCGCAAAAAAGGCAGAGAATTATTTTGCGGGAAGGAAGTCGCTCATCTCAGCCTCGTTCGACGCCGGTAAAAAGGCTTACACCGCCGAAAAGAAGCGGCTGGCACGGGTTCATTGATCAGCCGGTTCCATTTGGCTGGCGGACACGGCGTCAGGCGCTGTCTGCACTGCTCTGCCTTATGTTCGCCCGCCTTGCCGTGCTGCGAAGCGGGCGTAACTAATGGCGCGCAAGTCGTGCCTGCGCGCGTCTTGTTGCCCGAAAGCTCAGTCCGGTATCTGAAATAACTCTTCCAGCGTCCGTTTTTCTGTCTTTTGCACTTTTTCTACCGTCTCAAGATTACACATGTTGCTCCCTCGCCGGCAAGAAGGCCGGATAGTTCTGATGATGTAGATCATAGAAAGCCTCTTCCTTATCTTTTATACTAAATCAAGAATTGAGAAACCACCCGGAGGTATGAAATGGCGTTAAGAAATATCATTAACATTGACGAAGACAAGTGTAATGGCTGCGGCCAGTGTATTGTGGATTGCGTGGAAGCGGCCCTTCAGATCGTGGACGGCAAGGCGAAGCTTGTGAAGGAGATTTACTGCGACGGACTTGGGGCCTGCCTGGGCAGTTGTCCCACCGGGGCGCTCTCGGTTGTGCAGCGGGAGTCGGACCCCTTTGACGAGGAGGCTACACAGATTCATATGGAGGCGGTCAAAACGAAAAAGGCCGGGTTCCACGGCTGCCCGGGCACAAGGACCGTCGATTTTTCTGCAAGGCCGGAGGCGGCCACGGCGGCTGCCGAGATGAAGCCGGAACTGACCAACTGGCCTGTTCAGCTGAAGCTCGTCGCTGTCAAGGCACCTTATTTTGACGGGGCGGACCTCCTCCTGGCGGCCGATTGCACAGCCTTCGCGACCATAAATTTTCAGAGCAGGTTCGTCAAGGGGAGGAAGTTGCTGATAGCGTGTCCGAAACTCGACGACGCAGAGTATTACTACGGGAAGCTGACAGAGATATTGGCCGGGAATTCGGTCAGGAGCGTTACAGTGCTGAGGATGGAAGTCCCCTGCTGCGGCGGACTGTCATATCTGGCGAAGCAGGCGATTCAGGCATCAAAGAAGGATATTCCCTATCATGAGGTTGTCATAGGCATCAAAGGAGACATCGTGTCTGAAGGGAAGACACCTCTGACGCAGAAACTGCAGGCGGTCTCCGGGGAATAGGGTAAGAACGGGCATTCAGCAATCGGCCATAAGCTGGTTTAACTTTCGTGAGAAGCCCCTTTTTCGCCATGCCCGAGGTCCCTGGTCGGGCATGCCTGCCGGCAGGCTCCAATCTCTCTGAAAACCTGGATTCCCGATTACTACCCCGGGAATGACGACCATGTCGGTTCTTCCGGCTGAAAGCTGACGGCCGAGAACCTATTTACTCCGGCGCGCACCAGTCGTCGTCGCATTCGAGCGAGTGTTCGAGCCAGTCATATGCCGAAAGGACCCTCTTTTCGGCCTCGATCCTCTCAGGGGGCAGCTGCCGGAAGATGACATGTTTCAACTGTTCCAGCGCGGTTTTCTTGTCCGGGATCGATTCGAGCCCGCTGCCTACCACCTCCCCCGAATCAGTGTCGAGGACCTCGGCGTCCTCCCCGTTTGTTACAACCGTGAAAGGGACCTGGTATGTCCGGAGAAGCCGGGCCGTAGCCAGCGAGGGGCGCTCACGCGTTACGATTGACCCCGGGCCGTATCTGATGACCATGAAACTCCTCCCGCTTACGTTGACCGCAAAGTCGACCATAGACAGCACCCGCTTTTCCTCAATGGCCATCTCAAGCATGAGTTTTACCTCGATGTCCCCTTTTCCATATCCCCTTTCTTCCACGAGCAGTCGCGCAATCTTCTGGCGGTACCTCTCATCGTCGGTATCTGTAATCTCGCGCCCTGTTATGAAGTCTTTTGTCTTTCCGAGAATTCTCTTGTGTCCCATACGCCTTTCCGCTATTCGATCCTGACTATTATGTTCCCGGGAAGTTCTCTCAGAAGAGCCTCCCCGGCCTTGCCAAGCAGATCGGCCGATTTGCATTCAGCAGTCACGACGACCTTATATTCGGGATTCCCCAACACCGGGTAAGAACCGAACGAGACGCCCGGGTTTTCCGAAACCACAGAATTAAGAATGGCTGTGATGTCCGATTCATCGGCGTTGATGAAGAACTTTCTCAGGCAGTAGGAAGAGGACCTGAACCTCTCCTTTATTACCGCAAATTTTTCCCGCAGGTATTCCGGGATGCCGGGCAGGATAAAGATGTTTCTGAACGTCATCACCGGGAACCGCATGCCTTCGTGGCTGATTATCTGCGTTCCCTCCGGCACAACAGCCATCTTCATTATGGCCGCATTGCAGGCCTCCCGGTATCGCTGACGGAACTGTCGTTCGAGTTCAGGGTGAACAATCAGCTTCGTCCCGAAACCGGCCGCAATGCCCGCCATGGTTACATCGTCATGAGTCGGCCCGACCCCTCCCGCCGTGAACACGTAGTCGTAGGATTCCGAAAACCTTACGGCCTCGCTGCCTATGATCCCGATTTCATCCGGTATCACGGTAATCCGCAACAGGCTGACCCCCAGAGACCTTAATTCGGAGGCAAGGTAAAAGGAGTTCGAATCATGGACCTTGCCGGAAAGTATCTCGTTGCCGATGATTATTATGCCGGAGGTTTCTGTCTTTCCTTTGTCATAGCCCATGTTAATACTTTAGCAAAAGTCGGCTTTTTCACACTACCGTCCCTGCAGAATTCCGGGATCGGACCTCTTCGGGCGACCGGCTGCACACATTACCTGACTGCGGATATATGTCTTATTATCTCGGCGCAGGCGGCGCGATAGGTATATTGCAGAGCTATCTCCCTGCCCTTCCGGCTCAGCTCCCTTCTTCCTTCGTCATCACGCATGTGGACTTCAAGCAGCCCGCGCAATTCCTCCGGCGTAGTGTATGAGGGCACCGAACCAGGGAGAATGTCATCCATGCCCTCGACGCGGTCGGACAGGACAAAACCTCCGCTTGCAAGTACATCAAGGATCCTGGGGTTGATAAACCCTTCCCTCTTCATGTCTGCGTGATGATCGTTCAGAACAATTCTGGCTGACGAGTAAAGGTTGCCGAGCATTCGATGTTCGTAATATTCTCCGCCGTACCATTCATCCGGTATCAGTCCCCTCCATCCCCATCCCCATATCTTTACGCTGCAGGAAGGGGTACCCATATCGCAGACTATCTTTCTCGCTTTTCCCTGCTTCGTATTGCCGACGAATACGATGTCGTACTTCAGCTCCCGTTCTGCGGGGGTCATGCAGGTGGGGATCATCAGCCACTCGGCGTTAAACCCCATCCGTACGATCTTTTCAGTGAAGAGTTTCGAGATGCAGTAGATCTTGTGGTACCTCCCGAGCATTTCCGGGCTTATCCAGTCGGGATGGCTGTGAATCCAGAGTATGTTGTATGTCGCGGCAGGGACCTCTTTCAGTGGCTCCCCGAAAAGGTGCAGAAGAATTTTTGGGCGGGAATTATCTACCGGGTAGCCTGCCGCCCTGAATTCGCGCACGAGATTTTCCTTGAACCAGTAGTCGCCCCATACCCTTTTTGCCGGTACGTCATAAGAGTCGGAATAGGCTGCGATGCCTATCGGAGGAGATGAAGAATAGTCTTTTTCCACGGACGTCTCACGCGGTGCGGCGGGGGGTGCAGATCACTTCCGGGAGGACGGGTCAACACAATACTGCATCCAGATGAGATTAAAGACATCCCCGTAGTCTTTCAGGTAATCCCTCATTGTGCCGTCCTTGCTTACATTTTTTTTGTAGCGGGCAAACTGTTTGTCCACCTTGGTGAGGACATCTTTCTTCTGCCCTGCCGTGAAAGGGTATACACAGACGCTCATGACATATTTCCCGTCAAGGTTCAGAAGCCTTGTTGCGAAGACATCCCCCTTGTTTAACCCTCTCGTCAGGATCTTGTCTTTAACGCTGTATTCTTCACCGAGAAGGAGGTCTTTGAGTATGATCCTCTTGTCTTTCGAAACAGACATTACTTCATACATGCTCAATACGGAACCCCTGATATTGTTCAGCAGGGCGACCTCATCCTCTTTTAATCCCGGGGTCTTACTGACATAGAGATCGATGAAAGTTTCGCTGCCTCCGTCCGCCTTGTAATCGAAAACCAGCCAGTCTTCAAAATTGATGAAGCCGAGTTCAAGGGCAGTTCCCTTGAGGAAATCGGCCGGCTCTCCCTCGTCCCAGAAATATTCGTACGCCTTATCGATGGCTTCTTTATGGTTGTCTCTCACATACTGGATGATCGCCTGCAAGAGTTCAGTCTTCATGTCTTCTTCTTTACCCATGATAATCTCCTTGGAAATACTTTAAACTTCAACCTCTCCGGGGTTGACCTAAAATACTGTCAGACCTACCAGTACCGGACAGGTCCGGTATCAATATGCACGAATTCATTATACGTTCCGACTCCTCCAGCGTAAAAAGACTTGGCGACATGGGAGAGTTTGCTGTTTCTGAAGCCCGGGAGCGTAAAGTCAATGGCGAGTCCGCGCATATGATAACTGTTTTTTGCGACATGTCTCCCGATGCTGCGCAGATACTCGTTGTACTCGGGCGAACGGTATCCGGAGATAATTTTGATCTGTTCGTCAGTGCCGATCCGGTCCTTTATTTCGCAAAGAAGATCCAGGACGCCGACATCGATCGTCTTTACCTTGTCAGTGTAATGGCACCTCAAAAGATAATTGATTTTATCCAGCGCGTCGACGTCGTAACTGCCGTCTACGGCATAAGTGATGTCGAGACTCTCGCCGGTATGAATATTGAACATATTGAGCGACCTCTCCGGCATCTGCGACGCAAAGGCCCTGCTGAAGGGATATAATACTGCAGCTGTTGCGAGGGTTTTTATAAAAGTTCTTCTGGATACCACTAAATGATATCCCCTGAAATGCGGGATTGTTCTTCGAGCATCTGCCACCTCCAGGATAATCTGAACTCCCTCCCTTACCTTGACACAATCCTCAAAGGGACCATGCCTCCCCATTGCTGCAACGAGCGCCCCTCGTCCCCGTTATTTTAACTCCCCGGCGCTTATTAACTCAACCTTGGTACGGCTTCCTGCGGCATTGCGGACCAGCAACGGCTTACGGGGACTCTGATTAAGGGCTGTTCCCCGGCTGCGGAGCAGTTGAACCATGATCCCGGAACTGCGGCCGATCAGCCTCTGCCAGAGACCGGAAGGGTCCTTATCGAAAATAAGTTTCTCATCAGCATCCAGAACGTACCAGCTTCCCCTAGCCACCTCCTGTTCAAGCTGTCCTCCCGCCCATCCGGCGTAGCCGGCGAATACCCGAAAACTCCTCCTGCCCTTCCTGTCGCGGGCGATATGTCGCAGGGTTGTCAGGCTGGAACTTAAATAGGTGTGTTTGAAGACGTGAAAAGAGCCTTCGGGCGCCTTGTCAGTTCGAATCAGGAGGAACAGCTGATTCCCGGCGACCGGGCCGCCGATGAAGACCTTGTCCGTTCTTTTCCGAAGCTCCCTGATCTTCGGAAACGCCGAAGAGACGCTTACCCCGGTCGGTAGATTAATGACCAACCCCATCGCTCCGTCCGGGTCATGCCTGACCAGAAGGATGACCGCCTCCTGAAATCTCGGGTCCTCCATCCCCTTCGCTGCGACCAGGAACTTGCCCTGAGAAAGCCTCTGCCCGGACCGGGATGGCTCTATTGATGCATAGTGAGGTATTACCTGTTCCGGGAAAATGATGCTTTGTGTCCCGGATGCCTCCGCCCTGCCCGATAGCGCCACAATGAATATGGCAACCGGCAGCACTGCAGCTGCAAAGAAGATATGAAGGTATTTATTTTCAGAATATCGCTGTATCATTTTGCGTCAGCACGGACCTTTCGCAATTTCCCTGTTTCTGGCACTCAGACGGCAGCCCCGCGGTTTGTCAGTCAGATTATACCCTCCACGCCGCCGATGCGCTATCTGACACCTGGTCTAAGCCGGCTTTTTCAGATTCTTTGCGAGGCCCTCAGAGTTCAATAACCGTTTCCTTCTGCTCGGCCATCAGGTCCCCTGCCAGCAGGCCTTCTATGTAAGCTTTCAGCCTGGCAGCGTTGTCCTCGTCGACGCCGGTGAATGCGATGGCCATGCCGGGAGGGGTACTCGAAAAATCCCCATACTTCTCTTTTCTATAAATCACCGTACCTTTAAGGAGTAGCGCGCTTTCGCCTGTAAGTTTCAGTGATACCTCAACCGGGTTATCCACCTTTGGCGGGTTTTCCTCCCTCACATATATGCCGCCTTCAGAGAGCGTCTCCGAAAGGAACTCACGCGGGGAGCCTCCGTAAGTGACGGTTACCATTTCCCGGTATGAGGCCCTCAAATATTTTCTGTAAGCCCCTTTATGAGAGAAAAAACTCTGCTGTAATACTTCGTGAAGCCTGTCGATTTTAATGGGCTTCGAGAGGAAATCGGAACATCCCAGGTCCCTGCACTTTTTTATAGTTGCGCTGCTCGAATTGGCCGTCACTATGACGACCGGTATATGGGAAGTCTCCCTGTCCTCTTTTATATACTTGAGTGCCTTGAGGCCGTCCATCATCGGCATCTCGACGTCCAGTATTACAAGATCGGGGTTTCTGAGTTTCAGCAGTGCCAGCAATTCCACGCCGTCTTCCGCAGGGATAACGGTGAACCCCAGCCTTTTAAGCAGAAGTCCTACATACATAAGGAATGTCTGGCTGTCATCTACCAGTAGTATTTTCTTGCTCATTCTTCTTTCTCTCGCGGTGCGGGACCCGTCCCCCTATATATTAACACAGCATGATGAAGACGAGACAGAAGTCCATGCACAGCGAGATATACTTTCAGTTTTGCCGCCGCTTCAGTGCAAAGCCGGGATTGACAACTCCCGGAGATGATACTAACCTGAAGACTGAGGAAGCGAAAGAGAAACAAGGTCATGGAGCAGGAGGTTTATCCCCCGATAGCGGATTACGGCTTTATAGCCGACTGTCATTCTTCAGCGTTGGTGTCGAAAACCGGCTCGATAGACTGGTGCTGCATGCCCCGGCTCGATTCAAGAAGCTGCTTTGGCCGTATACTGGACTGGGAGAAGGGCGGCTATTGCCAGACCATCCCGTCCGCCCCCTTTGAGACACGCCGGAGATATATTGAGGATACCCTCGTTCTTGAAACCACCTTTCGAACCGCTGGCGGCGAGGTGCGCCTGCTCGACTGCTTTCCGATGCGGAGGGGAGGCCAGCATAACCCCCACCGGCAGATCCTGCGAGTGGTGGAAGGTCTTCGCGGGAGCATGGAACTTAATCTTACCGTCTCGCCGCGCTTCGACTATGGCGCCGTGAGACCGTGGATACGGAAAAAGGGCGACAACCACTTCATTGCTATCGGCGGCTGCGATGGTCTTCTCATCTCCGGCGATTTTCCGATGGAGATGAGACACCGCCACGACCTGGCGGGTTCCTGCATGATCGGTGAAGGGGAGAGGAGACGCATCTCGATTCTCTACCGTAAGCCCGAGGACCTGGATGAAGGACTCGTCGGCATACCCGAAGCCGCAGAACTGGACCGTCGTCTGGATGAGACGATCGACTGGTGGCGGTCCTGGTCATCGAAGGGCAGGTTCGAAGGTCCTTACGGAGGACTGGTGCGGAGGTCGGCTATTGTCCTGAAGGGCCTCTCGAATGCCCCCACCGGCGCCATAGCGGCGGCCCCGACCACATCACTCCCGGAGGCCCCCGGCGGTTCACGAAACTGGGACTACCGGTTCACGTGGATACGGGATTCGGTCTTCACGATTGGTTCCCTCTGGGAACTGGGCCATCACAAAGAGGCGGATGGTTTCCGCCGGTTTGTCGAGCGGAGTACCGCAGGAAGTGCTGAAGAACTTCAGATCCTCTTCGGCATCGGCGGAGAACGCCGCCTCACCGAGGTGAACATGCCGGAACTGGAGGGCTACAGAGGCGCAAAGCCGGTGCGCACAGGGAATGCGGCTGAAGAACAGGTCCAGCTCGATGTCTACGGGGAGCTCCTGGACCTGGCCTGGCGGTGGCACAGCCTGGGTCAATCCCCGAACGACGACTACTGGGAATTTCTTGTCGAACTGATTAACGCGGCCGCCAGGCTTTGGCGCAGTCCCGACCGTGGGATATGGGAGATAAGAGGCGAGCCCCGCCATTTCGTCCATTCCAAGGCGATGTGCTGGTCTGCTATGGCACGCGGGATCAAAATGGCGGAGGAACTCGGCAGGCAGGCCCCTGTGAAAGACTGGCAGAGGGGGTGCGACGAGATCCGCATTGCCATAGAACAGAAGGGATATGACAGGAAACGGGGTATTTTCATCCAGGCATTCGAAGGACAGGCCCTGGATTCCGCTCTTCTCCTTCTGCCGGCCAGCGGCTTTGTGGATTACAGGGACGAGCGCATGATCCGTACTGCCGATGCGATCATGGAAGATCTCTCCGAAGACGGCCTTCTGCGGCGTTATTCAGCCGATGAAGACGGCATGGAAGGCAGGGAGGGCGTTTTCCTGGCCTGTTCGTTCTGGCTCGCAGAATGTATGGCACGGCAGGGAAGGCGGGCTGAAGCGGAGGCTGTCTTCAGCAGGGCTATTCGCACCGGAAACGACCTCGGCCTTTTTTCGGAAGAATTCGATACGTCGACAGGAAATATGCTCGGCAACTTTCCGCAGGGTCTTACCCACCTCTCGCTGGTTGCAGCGGCAGTGGCACTTGCGGCGCGGGACTGATTCGGAAATTTTAGACCTTATCTGCAACACATAAAGCGGCTTGACTCTCAACAATTATATGATAAGCTATTGAAAAAGACGCTTGGGTTTTTTCGGTTCGCAGCCAGTTAGGTGTGACACTTCTTATCTTTTTTGCACGGCAAAGAATATCAGGGAGGGGGTCTAATGGACCACGATTCCAGCAAAGATCAAAATGACGCCACGGTTACAAGGCGCAAATTTTTCAAGATCGTCATCGGCGTCTTCGCCTCCCTCAGCGCAGCAGTACTTGGGTTGCCCTACATCAGGGCGATTATCAACAAAGCGCCGCTCAAAAAATTGCAGTGGAGTAAGGTCGGTGACGTTACTGCCCTCGCCATGATGCAGCCGAAGGAGATGGATTTCGAGATTCGCTCGACCGACGCCTATATCAACCAGAAGGTTGTTCGCTCGGTATGGGTCGTCAGGCATTCACCTGCAGAGCTGACGGTTTTTTCTCCCATCTGCACCCATCTCGGCTGCCACTATAAATGGGACTCGCAAACCGGGCATTTTGAATGCCCCTGCCACGGGAGTGTATTTACGGTCAACGGAAAGGTGATAGGCGGCCCCGCCCCTCGTCCTCTCGACACCCTGCCCCACAAGGTGGAAGGCGGGATTTTATACGTTGAGCTGGAGCAGTTTAAAGTGGGAATACCTGAAAAGGTGCGGGTCTAGGAGGCCTATGAATTACTTGTGGAAATGGTTTACCGACAGGTGGCCTTTTTATAAGCTCAGAGACCTTCTGCTGGAAGAGGATATTCCCGGAGGGGCGAGCTTCGCTTACACCATAGGCAGCTCCATTTTAATGATATTTGCCCTTCAGGTGGCGTCCGGGATACTTCAGCTCTTTTATTACGTTCCCACAACTGACCACGCCTATAACAGTGTCAGCTATCTCCGGACGGAGGTCCCGTTCGGCTGGCTGGTCCATAACATGCATTACTGGGGTGCAAATGCGATGGTTTTCCTCGTTGCGCTGCACATGGTGCGCGTCTATATATGGGGGGCCTACAAGAAAACGCCGCTTACATGGTTCATAGGGATCGCCCTGCTTATGACGGTCATGGCACTGAGTTTCACCGGCGCCCCCCTGATCTGGGACCAGAAGGGATATTGGGCTGGGGAAGTGGGCAGCAGTATTGCCGGAGAAGTGCCGATCGTGGGGGACCTGATGAAGACGATTCTCCGGGGAGGGGAAACCATGGGGCAGCTCTCCCTTTCGCGCTTCTTCGTCTTCCATATCGGCGTCTTTGTCCCTCTTCTGGCGCTTCTGATCGGCATGCATATCGCTTCGTTCAGGACCTCCGGCGTCGGCGGTCCGTGGGACAGGGAAAAGCAAAAAAACGCAGGCCCCTTCTGGCCCGACCAGGCTTTTAAAGATCTGACGGTGACCATGGTCGTTTTGCTGGCACTGATAGCCCTTTCCGTCTTTTTCCCGGTGTCCTTCGCGGGTCTGGCGGACACGCTTAACACATCCTATGTGCCGAAACCCGAATGGAATTTCCTCTTTGTTTACCAGGCCTTGAAGTATTTCAAGGGCCCCCTTGAACCGCTGGGTGCGGCGGGCCTCCCGGCGGTATTTGTCCTGCTGCTGGTTCTTGTACCCCTGATAGACAGAAATCCGAAGAGAAACCCCTTTCAACGGCCTTTTGCCATGGCTTGTCTCGTGCTGTATGCGGGCCTCATCGTGACGCTTTCAGTCGTCGGATATCTCAGCCCGGGTTTCGCCCAGCCGGCCGTCGCCTCGAAGCAGAAGGTTGAAAAGACGCCGCCTCAGGTATCTCCGGAGGTAAAAAGGGGCGAGCAAATCTTCCAGAAGAGCGGTTGCCTGGGTTGTCACAAGATCAATGGCAACGGCGGTTCGGTTGGACCCGAACTCTCCGGGGAAGCCCTGAAGGGCAAGAGCCGGAAGTGGCTCATGGACCAGATAACAAGTTCGTCATCTCACTTCCCAAGTATGGGTCCCAATACCGGCATGACCGAATTTACCAGCATAGGCAAAAAGGACCTTGACGACCTGGTCTCCTATCTTATGAGCCTCCCGGGGGGCGGACAGACGCCGACTGAAGCGCCGGCCGGAGCGGCAAATAAGCCGGAAGCCGGGCAGAAGTCTTCCGGGACAAAGAAGGGTGGACAGCTCTTTCAGTCGAAGGGATGCACCGGCTGCCATAAGGTATACGGACAGGGAGGTTCGGTCGGCCCGGAACTTTCCGGAGATACACTTAAGGGCAAGAGCAGGCAATGGCTGGAGGAGCAGATAAGAAATCCGAAATCGCACTTCCCGAATACGGTGATGCCGTCCTTTTCGGGGTTGAGCAAGGAAGAACTGAACGACCTCGTCTCCTTCCTGATGAGCCTGGCAGGAGGACCATCGTCCGGACCTGCCGTCGCTCCGTCAGTCCAGGACAACCAGGCGGCGCCGCAACGGCCTCATACAACCGCGGCCAAACCGGTCAAAGCCGCGCACCGGCAGGCTTCGTCAGCAGAAAGTTCTTCGCAGCCGCCCACGGAGGAGAAGGCTTTGACTGAAGAAGTCGGCGAGGCTGCCTTCATCATCGGCAGTGCCGAAAACGGTGCGGCCCTGTTCAGGGAACAGTGTATTTCCTGCCACGGACCGCAGGGCACCGACAATGTCCCAAATCCGGGGTCTGATGACGGAACGGTCCCACCGCTGAATCCTATAGACAGGGCTCTTTATAACACTGATCCAAGGGTCTTCGTGGAGCATATCGACAAGCTCATCCAGCACGGCTCCATGCCTTCAGGCCCGCACCCGGCCCTGCACATGCCGGCATGGGGCGATTCCCGTTCCCTCACCCAGCAGGAGATCGCCAATCTCGAAGCCTATATCATGGAATTGAACGGGGTAAACCGGGCGGAAATAGTAAATCCCGGCATAAAGCCCCGGACCTTTTTCTTCATTGTTCTTGGGATATTCTTGATCGCGGCCCTCCTGGCCGGCGGAGCCTGGTCACGGAGATGGAGAAAGTGATAATTCAGGTGTGAAGTAAGGCGGGATAGAGGTCCCTCTCTCATTATCGCTTCGCTCCGAGGCTTTTGCCTCCTTATCTTCTTCATAACTTACTGCAGGACTACCTGCCTGCCGGCAGGCAGGTCGGCAAAAGAAACCGCTCGGGGCCTCTATCCCACCTTACGATTGTGAATAATCTCGGCAGGCTTATAACTTACAGGAGACGAAAGAATCGGTCAGGCCTCTTCTTTCGCGGCCTCTTCGATATTATAGGAGACCTTGACCTCCAGGTCTTTTCTCAGTGAGTGGTACACGGAGCAGTATTTCTCCTGCGACAGGGAAATTACGCGGTCCATCTTCTTCGGCGTTATGTTCGTGCCCGCGATATTAATCGTCATCTCGATGTGTTTGTAATATTGTGGAGGAGTGGGGTTCCTTTCTCCGGCGATATCGATCCTGA
>JBJKPE010000264.1:0-3838 GCA_046706685.1 Thermodesulfovibrionales bacterium
TTTTTAATAGATCTTTCATGCAACCAATTACCTGAACTCAGAGTTTTCTCAACTCCAAAAGTTCTGTCCGAATCATAGTCCGGCCTCCGGACTAGGAATTGGAACTCTTTAAAGAACAAAAAAGGACGCCTCCGCTTGCGTGGAGGATGCAGCCCGAGGAGTTTGAAGACCTCCTGGGTCAGTCCCATCTGCTCGCCGTAAACAAGCCCTTGAGGAGGCTTATCGAAGAGGACAAGATAGTCTCCCTCATACTTTACGGCCCCCCGGGCACAGGCAAGACCGCCCTTGCGCATATCATCGCCGGAAAGACCCGCTCCGACTTTATCTCCCTGAATGCCGTAACTGCCGGAATAAAGGACATAAGGGACGCCGTGGCCTCCGTCAGAGGCGAAAAGACCATACTCTTCGTCGACGAAATCCACAGGTTCAACAAGGTCCAGCAGGACGCTCTTCTTCCCTACATCGAAAAAGGAGATCTCACGCTCATCGGCGCCTCGACTCAGAACCCGTTTTTCTCCCTCGTTCCCGCTCTGTCTTCCCGGTCTGTGA
Source organism: Thermodesulfovibrionales bacterium (assembly GCA_046706685.1). Lineage (GTDB taxonomy): Bacteria > Nitrospirota > Thermodesulfovibrionia > Thermodesulfovibrionales > UBA6898 > JARRRD01. Next base: position 550 of record JBJKPE010000264.1, read on the forward strand.
TCTTCCAGTTCAGGCCCCTCCAGAAGGACGATATCAGGTCTCTTTTGCGCAGAACGCTCTCGGACAGGAAGGGCCTGGGTAACTATGATGTATCTATCGATGACGACGCGGTCGACTTCATAGCCTCCGTCAGTGAGGGCGATGCAAGAAGGGCGCTGAATATACTCGAACTCGCCTTTCTCTCCTGCGGGGCCGCCGACGGCAGGTGCAGGATCACAGTTGCTCATGCCAAAGAGGTCCTGCAAAACAGGACCATATACTATGACGAGGATGACCACTATAATACGGTGTCGGCTTTCATCAAGAGCATGCGCGGCTCGGATCCGGATGCCTCCGTTTATTGGCTTGCCAAGATGCTGGAGGCAGGAGATGACCCATTGTTTGTGGCCCGGCGGATAGTCATCTGCGCGGCCGAAGACGTGGGCAACGCCGATCCGACCGCCCTTTGTGTAGCAGTTTCGGCGATGCAGGCGCTGGAGAAGATCGGCATGCCGGAAGGCAGAATACCTCTGGCCCAGGCCGCGGTCTACATTGCGGCCGCGCCTAAAAGCAATGCCTCCTGCGCCGCCATCGACAAGGCGATTGAAACCATCCGCAGCGAATCCGTGCAGGAGGTCCCCGTTCACCTGAAGGACTCCCACTATGCGGGAGCGAAAAGGCTTGGAGCAGGGGAAGGGTATAAATATCCCCACAGTTTCGAAAAAAATTATGTCGCGCAGAACTACATGAATATTCACAAGTCGTTTTACACTCCCTCCTCTCAAGGATACGAGAGGATCATGAAATCACGGCTTCGGAAAAGGAGGAGTACACCAGATGATCAACCCCGTTAATATTTCTATTTCTATCGGCGTCGGAATCGTCATCGGCGTCATTCTGGGCCTGGTTTACAGGCAGGCCCTGAAGGCCAGAAAAGATTCGATCGAAGACGAAAAGAAGAAGATAATCGATGAGGCGTCGAAGAGCGCGGAATCCGTCAAAAAAGAGGCGTCCGTCGAGGCGAAGGACATCCTGTACCAGGCAAAGAATGATGCGGAAAAGGAATTAAGGGAGCGGCGGTCCGAGTTAAATCACCTCGAAAAAAGACTGAGACAGAAGGAAGAAACCATCGAAAGAAAGTTCGACCAGATCGACAAGCGGGACCACGAACTCGGCAGGAGGGAAAAGGACTTCAGCTCAAGGGAACGTGCCATCCAGGAAAAGGATAATCGTTACAACCAGCTCATAAAGGAGCAGTCACAAGTCCTTGAAAAGCTGTCCGCCATTACGTCGGAAGAGGCGCGGCAGGAACTCCTCAGACGCGTAGAGGAGGAATCCCGTTACGATATTGCTAAACTGTCGAAGAAAATCGAGGAGGAGGCAAAGGAGAACGCCGAGAAGAAGGCGAAAGAAATCATCGGTTTCGCCATACAGCGTTACGCAAGCGACTATGTCGCCGATGCGACCGTATCGGCGGTGAGCCTGCCGAACGACGAGATGAAGGGCAGGATCATAGGCCGGGAGGGAAGAAATATCCGGGCTCTCGAAGCTGCCACGGGTGTGGATCTTATTGTGGATGACACCCCCGAAATGGTTACGCTGTCGGCCTTTGATCCCGTGCGGCGCGAAGTGGCGCGGATTTCTCTTGAACGGCTTATCACAGACGGCCGGATCCATCCCACCAGGATCGAAGAGATAGTCGAAAAAGTGAAGAGGGAAGTAGATACCGGCATCAGGGAAGAAGGGGAAAAGTCTGTTTTCGATCTGGGTCTCTCGGGAATTCATCCCGAACTTATAAAAACCATCGGCAGGCTGAAATACAGGACATCTTACGGCCAGAACATACTGCAGCACTCCCGTGAGGTTGCCTATATTGCGGGGATGATGGCGGGTGAACTCGGCGTGGACGCCAAACTGGCAAAGAGATCCGGGCTACTGCACGATATCGGGAAGGCCGTCGATCATGAAATAGAGGGGACCCACCAGGAGATCGGGGCAAATCTGGCACGCAAATTCGGGGAGAACCAGAAGGTGGTTAATGCCATTCTGGTACATCACGGTGAGGGGGAGCCCGCGACGGTGGAGGCGGCCCTTGTCGCAGCGGCCGACGCCCTTTCCGCCGCCAGACCCGGTGTACGAAGGGAGAGTATCGAGAACTACCTGAAGAGGCTCGAGGCCCTTGAGAAGATGGCACTTTCGTTCAAAGGCGTCGATAAATGTTACGCTATCCAGGCGGGCAGAGAGATCAGGATAATCGTCAAACCGGAAGATATCAGCGATGATATGTCTTCTATGATAGCCAGGGACCTTTCGAAGAAAATCGAGGCGGAGATGTCCTACCCCGGACAGATCAAGGTGACGGTCATCAGGGAATCCAGATATGTCGAATACGCCAAATAGGATCGGGGACAGACGGCTGCCAGGCTTATTTGAGGACTTATAATGAAAGTGCTCTTCGTCGGTGACATAGTAGGTAAAACTGGAAGGACGGCGCTTAAGGCCCTCCTTCCGAGCCTGACGGACAAATACAAAGTAGATCTGGTCGTCGTCAACGGAGAGAATATCGCAGGCGGCTTCGGCCTGACCGAGTCTCTCGTCCTTGAGTTGTTCTCAATGGGGGTCCATGTTGTCACGACCGGCAACCACGTGTGGGACAAGAAGGATTTTGTCCATTACATTTCAAAAGACAACCGGGTTTTGAGGCCGCTCAACTATCCTCCGGGCGTACCCGGTTATGGAAGCGTCACGCTTACCCCGCCCGGCTGCCCCAAGGTCGCCGTGATAAATGTTTCAGGCAGGGTTTTCATGTCCGCTCTGGACTGTCCGTTCAGGGCCACGATGGCGGAGATAGAGACCCTCTCCAAAGAGGCCAAAATAATCATTGTGGACCTTCACGCCGAAGCGACATCGGAGAAGATGGCCTTCGGCTATTATTTCGACGGCAAGGTAAGCGCCGTGGTCGGAACGCATACGCATGTGCAGACGGCGGATGAAAAGATCCTGCCCAACGGCTCGGCCTACATCACCGACGTCGGTATGACAGGTCCCGCGAATTCGATCATAGGGGTCGAAGCCGCCCAGGTCATCAGACGCTTTCTCACCGCCATGCCCGCAAAGTTTGACACCGCCCACGGCCAGGCAATCCTCTCGGCAGTGGTCATAGAAATCAATAATGACTCCGGGAAGGCTACCGGCATCCAGAGGCTGCAGATAAGCTATCCCTGAATGTCCGGCGGCAGCAACAAAGCCGGCACGGGTGATTCCAAACTCGCCTGGAATCTTTCTCAGAAGGGTTCCGGCTCGCTTTGCT
>JBJKPE010000265.1:0-26532 GCA_046706685.1 Thermodesulfovibrionales bacterium
TTTCCGCGGTACCGTGATGTCTTCCAGGTCTTTCTCACCGCCGACAAGGCCGATCCCGAAGAATACTGGAAAGGTGAAGTCGGACTTGTCACGCGATTGCTGGATAAGGCCTCCTTCAACCCTCTGGGCACCACCGTGTTTCTTTGCGGGCCTCAGACTATGATGCAGGCCACCATCAGGGAGGTGCTTTTGAGGGGTGTCCCCGGCGAAAAGATATTCCTTTCGATGGAAAGGAACATGAACTGCGGGATGGGAATTTGCGGGCATTGTTTATTCGGCCCGAAGTTTGTATGCAGGGATGGGGCCGTGTTCAAGTACACCGATATCGAGGAATTCATCGGGATCAAAGAGGTGTGAGATGAGAAGACTGCGAGTCGGCGTGTTCAAGTTCACTTCCTGCGACGGATGCCAGCTTTCGATCCTGAATCTGGAGGAGAAGTTTCTCAGGCTCCTTGAATTCTTCGAGATCGCCTACTTCCGCGAAGCTGCAGACCTGCCGCCCCGGAGGCAATATGACACGGCGATTGTCGAGGGGTCCATATCGACGGAGCGGCAGAGGAAGGAAATTATGGAAATTCGGGACAGGGCGCGCTTTCTGATCACGATCGGGGCCTGTGCCGCGGCGGGGGGACTGCAGGCGCTCAGAAACTGGGCAAATGTTTCTGATTATAAGAGGAATGTTTACCCCTCGCCGGACCTTATAAGTGCTTTCGCCATGTCAACGCCGGTGTCGGAGCACGTCTATGTGGATTACGAGCTCTGGGGGTGTCCGATAGACAAGAACGCCCTGTCGGAGACGCTGTTGTCACTTATAATCGGGAAGAGACCGGGTATCCCTGTCTACAGTCTTTGCATGGACTGTAAGATCAAAGGCATTCCATGCATGCTGGTCTCACGGGGCGAACCCTGCCTGGGCCCGGTGACCCGGGCCGGATGCGGCGTGCTCTGTCCTTCCTTCGGCCGGCCCTGCTACGGGTGTTTCGGGCCGAGGGAGGGGGCCAATATCGGCTCTCTCCTTGAGCGTTTCCGGAATATGGGGCTGTCACAGAAAGAGACCGTCCTTCTTCTGGATAAAATGAATACGTATGCATACAGAAAGGCCCGGATTGAAGAAGCTTATTAAGTCGGACTACCTGGCAAGGGTGGAGGGCGAAGGCGGGTTTACCGTCAGGATCGAGGACGGCAAAATAACCGGCCTCAACGTGCGCATCTTCGAGGCGCCCAGGTTTTTTGAAGCCTTTCTGCAAGACAGGCCTTTCGACGATGTGGTGGACTTTACCGCCAGGATATGCGGTATCTGCCCCGTGGCCTATCAGATGACCTCCGCTCATGCCATCGAAAAGATATTCGGTGTCGAACCGCCGCTGCCGATAAGGCAGCTCCGGAGGCTTATGTATTGCGGGGAATGGATAGAGAGCCACGCCCTTCATGTTTACCTCCTCCACGGGCCGGACTTCTTTGGACTCGAAAGCGCCTTTGCCGGGAAACAATATCTTGAGACCGCAAAAAGGGGGATGAGGCTCAAACAGACGGGAAACGATATCCTCAGCCTGATCGGCGGAAGGCCTGTCCATCCTGTATCCGTAAAGGTGGGAGGGTTTTACAAGGTGCCGGACAGGAAGGTACTTGCCGGCCGCCTGTCCGAAATCGAAAGGTGTTATGAGGAATCCCTGACAGGGATCAGGTGGGCCTCGTCCCTGCCCTTCAGCGACCATTCGCGGGATGCGGAGTTCGTCTCATTGGGACATCCCGACGAGTATCCTTTCAATGAAGGGGATATCATATCGACCGGAGGACTGAAGATGCCCGCAGGGGATTTCCTGGGAGTTCTGCAGGAATATCAGACGGAGCATTCCACTGCGCTTTATTCCGGCATCAGGAGGGGTTCGTCCTTAAGCCCGTATGTGCTTGGGCCTGTGTCGAGGCTCAATCTGAACCATGAAAAGCTGCCTTCGGAGATCAGAGGCGTAATGAAAGATGCCGGTGTAACACTCCCCATAAGGAATAACCAGATGGGCATCATAGCGAGGTCCGTTGAGATCGCTTATTCCTTCCACGAGGCGATGAGGATCATCAGGCAATATGAAACTCCCGACAGGTCTTGTGTCGAATTCGAGCCCCGGGCAGGGACGGCGGTCTGGGCGACGGAGGCGCCGAGGGGGACGCTGATCCACCGTTATGAACTTGACGAAAAGGGCCATGTAAGAGGATGTTCGATACTCCCGCCTACATCCCAGAACCTCTGTCAGATGGAGAACGATATCTACCGGTTTGTCGAGGCCAACATAGAGAGGTCCTCAGACTTTATCAGGAAGCAGACGGAGAAGATAATGAGGGCCTACGACCCCTGCATCTCCTGTTCGGTGCATGTAGTGGAGGTATAACCGACTTTCTTCAGGGGTGTACTGCAGGACAGAGGTCCCTCTCTCATTCTCGCTTCGCTGCGATGCTTTTGCCTCCTTATTTTCTCTATGCACGCTGCCGGACTATAGGCAAAAGAAACCGTTCGGAACCTCCATCCCGCCTCGTGCCAAACCCTGCGTCTGAAGCCCACGGCTGAAGTGGGTCAGAAAGCAAGACTATATCCCTGAAAGCAGCTTCTCCACTTCTGCTATCTGCGCCTTCAATTCTTCACGTTCTTCTTCCGCTCTCGCAACGGAGCTGCCCGATATGTGAGCGGCCGTGTTCGCCAGATGAAAAGACACCGTCTCTTCAAGGTCTTCCAGATCGGCCCTCAAACGTTTGAGTTCCGATTCAAGTTCGCTCCTGCTCATCGTGCTGTATTCCCTCGGCACCGGTTCCGCCTCCTTTTACGCCTGAAGTCTGTATCCTAATCCTAGCAGATGGAAGGAGGAGACTTCAAAAAGCCTGTATCGTGAAAAAATGCTTTTCTCAAAGCCATCTGAGGCGGGATCAGATGAAGCAGTAGGGATCGCGCTCCTCGAAGACATCGAGCCCGCAACCTGCTGCAACGGCAAGGCATCCGCCGCAGACGTGCCGTATTTCACAGGATGAACAAGTCCTGCATCCTTCCCGATACCTCTGCGCCGCAGGCGAATCGTAAATCTGCGAGAGACTTTGCCTGAAGACGTTCCCGATAAGGGAAGGGAACTTGCGACAGGCATGCACTTCACCGTCCGGAAGCACCGCAAGAAAATTGAACGCCGCCCCGCAGCCGTATCCCGTGCAGCCTCCGAAGGGGTTGTCGCCCCTCTTATGCAGGACGATATTGAACAGGTTGTCCTTGAGTCCCATTACGGGATTGAACTGTGAGGCATTAATGTACCTTTCGAGGAAATGAGCATATTCTGGAACAGACGGCAGGCTCAGACTCGCCCCTTCTCCGAACATGGCAAGGCGATTGAAAGTAAACAGGTCGGTCATGTCCCTGAGGAGTTCGCAGAGAGGGAGCACTTCATCCATATTGTCCTTCGTGAGCGTCAGCATTACAATCGAGTAAATACCGAGGTCGCTCAGTACCTTCAGAAACCGGATTGTCCTCTTGAAATGTCCCGCCCCGCGCACAGAGTCATTTCGCCTTTCAAGTCCTTCGAGACTCACCTGGAAGAATGCGGGTTTGCATATCTCCGACAGTTCCTCGATCCTGGCGGCGGTGACAGGGTTCCCGAGAATCGCCGGCGTGAAGCCCCGCTGAGCAGCGCCTCGATAGAGGTCATCGAAATGCGGATACAGCAGTGGATTGCCGCCGGAAAAAGAGATCCGGCCCCTCGCATGCTTCATCCGGCAGAACCCCGAAAAATCATCCAGTATCCCGAGGGCCTTTCCGGCGTCGAGAGGCATGCGCTGGCTCCGGTCATAACAATGTCTGCAGAGCAGATCGCACTGCTGGGTGACGTGCCACTGGAGTGTGAATATCGACGCGGAGAAAAAGTCCTGCTGACCCGCGCTCTTCTCATCGCCGGGGCCGGATCGTCTCCTGATCAGCGTGGGAGGAGAAAGAAGAATGCCGTTGCGGACAGCGGTATCGAGCGCGCTGTTAACAATGTTTACCTGAACGCCCCCTCCTGCCGCAGCCTCTTCAGGACTGATCCCCTCGACAACAATTTTCAGCGCCAGAAGATCTTCGGGGGATGCCGCCCGTGCCTGCACCACGGATGTTCCCGGATATTTCCATACCATTACCAATTCATTCGACGGTTCAGGCTCGGGGCCGATTCCGCCGTCGGAGGAAAGAAGGGCAGGAAGATTCTTCCATGCCAGCTCGACCAGCTCAACTGTCGGATTCAGACAGAGGTTATCCACATGATCGGGGACTCCGCCGGATTTCGCCGTGTCGACAATCCGTTGAAGTCTGGCGAGTTCCGCCAGGTATTCAGGTCTCCGGAATCGGGCCGGTTTCCTATTTCTTTTCGCCCGATTTGTTTTGCTCGTCTTTTTTACCCTTTTCGCCGACTGACTTCGGCTTCTCTTTCCCAGGCTGGTCCGTCCGGTCTTTCTTTATCTCCTTCTGATCAGGCGGCTGTTTTTCTGAGCCCTGCTGAACCGTAGACTTATCGGTGCGACCTGCACCGCGGCTTCCGCTTCAGGCGCTTCAGCCGGAAGCGGCATTAACCCTCGTCGCAATCCCGGCCCCCGCAAGAAGACCGACTATGCTGAACCCGGCGAGAATCTTCTTTAGATCGTCCTTATCCATTGCGCAGCTCCTTCCGATCAGCCCCGCTCATTGAGGTTCTGAAACTCCATAATCACATTATAGATAATATGCGGGAAAAAGTCCCTTATGCAGGGAGATGGATGTGCCTGATTGGAATGAAATGCCGTGAGAAAAAACTGAGGGCGAGGGGGCGGAGCCACGAAGTGATATTTTCAGGAGCCGGAATGATTCATGATTTCCGGTCGCGATTTTCCATGATTTCAACAGGTTGCAATCCAATCAGTTTCTTATTGACAATCGACCTCCATCTGATACATTATTTACGCACATATTCAGGAAAATACTGTTTAAGCGGAGGGAGTTCACACAATATGTCTCAGACAATCCGCGTGGTAGTCATAGGCGGCGACACCGATTCAATAAACAATATAGTCAAGCGCGTGAAGAAAGAGGGGAACAACGCGACAGTGGAAGGTGCGGCCGTCGGCTTTGAGCGAGGTGCTGAACTCATTCAGAAGAGGAGACCCATGGTTGTCATCCTGGACATGTGTACGGCCGCGGGAATTATTCCCTGTCTCCGGTGGATCGAAACTATTTTGCACAAATCTCCTCATACTGCTATTTATGTCGTTTGCGACGACAACTCATATGAGACCGTACGCAATTTTATGCGGGTCGGGGCTGTCGAATATCTTCTGAAGCCTGTCTCAGACATTGATCTTTCTTCGGCATTTCAGAAATTTCGCCGGTCGCGGGTATTACCGAAAACCAGCGATGTTGAGGGGGGGAAGATCTACAGCGTCTTCAGCTCAAAAAACGGAGTAGGTGCGACGACGATTGCGGTCAATCTTGCAGCGAACATCCATAAAATCACAAAAGAACCTACGGTTATTGTTGATTTGGACCTGGTCGGTGGTGATGTTACGACTTTTCTTAACATGAAGCCTCCTTACACGATAAGCGACATTACAAGAAACATTGGGCGGGCCAATGCCAGCCTCATCCACGGAATCATCACAAAGCATGAGTCGGGCATTTCTGTTCTGGCGGAACCCCATCACGTGGAGGAAGGGGTCTCGATCTCAGGCGAGGCTGTCAGGAGGGTGTTAAGCCTCCTCAGGACAAGATACAGGCACATTATTATTGATACGGAGTCTAATTTAACGCAAACGACAATGGCGGCGCTCGATATGTCCGATTTGATACTTCTCACATTTGTGCAGAGTCTGCCGGGTATAAAGAACACTGAGAGATATCTGAATTATCTCGCCAAAGACGGTATAAGAAGCAATAAGATAAGGCTCGTAGTAAACCGATATCTTAAGAAATTTGAAGTAACCATCGAACAGGCGGAAAAGCTGCTCAAGCAGCCCGTATTTTGGCAAATCCCGAATGACTTCAACACCGCCATGTCATGCCTTAACAAAGGCATTGTGCTGGAGGCCTACGCACCTGGTTCAAAATTGAGCTTATCGATAAAGGATCTTGCGATGACTGTTGCGGGGAAAGTCAAACCGGCAAAAACAAGGACCTCACCATTCAACAGGTTGTTCAGGACCTGAGGCTTAGGCCTGGTATCAGCGCGGCAGCAATCATCAGCAAAAGCCTCGTTCCTCATATTACATCTCATAATGTATTCAGGTAGGCAATAAGGTCTTCAACCTCTTCATTGGACAAATAGGCGAAGGACGGCATGCGGCCCATGGGCTGTCTGAGCTGAAAGCGGATACTTTCGGCTGTTGCGGGGTGCCCGCTGATCGGGAGCGTCGGCCGCTTAAGAATGCCCTTGAGCCCCGGGCCGATAATCGTCTTTGTGCTGTTAGGGTCGTGGCAGATTGCGCACTTGGATGCGAAAAGGGTCCTGCCGCGCCCGATGCTCAAACTGTCCGTTCTGATCGCCATGATCCCCGGCCGCTCCATTTGTTTTACAATAAGAAGCGGTCCCTTCAACTCGTAATACACGCTTTTATCAACGGTCAGGTCATGGCCGAAGCGGCTTGTTACAAGATAGAAACCTCCCGAGAGACCTACGAGCACAAAACTCAGGACACCCATGATGACGCCGATGATCCTGACGTGGGAGTAGAACTGGCGGAAGAACCTCACATAGAGCACCTTCAGGAGAAAGAGGGCCATGATTGACAAGGCGAGAACGATATGGAGCGCTGCCCGCGGCGACGGGTCATTCCTTGATGCCGCAGCGAAGCCGATGCAGAGGTAGGAAATGAAGACAAAAAGCGCGGCATAGAGGTAGCCGGCGGCCTTGTGGAAACGTTTAAGACGCTCGGTTGAAGGAGGAGACGTGCTCCGGCCGAGGGCCTCGAACATGGTGTACATGGCCGCCGCTGCAATGACGAAGAGCAGCAGGGACAAAAGAGATTTCAGGAAGAAGATTGTCATAGGCCAATTATAGCCGGATAGCAAGGATAACAAAAGGTTTTTTTGCCGGGCCCATCGCGCTTGTGGGAGGAACATACTTATAATTGACTGCGATCTGAAGCGCTGCGGGGTCAATCAGAAGGAGACAACACGGGATGGAGATGCAGAAGCGTTCCAAGCGATCTGAGTGATAAAATAAAGTGAATTTCCCGGGGGGGAGACGAAATATTCCGACATCACATTTCTTATCTCCAGGAACCTGCCGCCTGCGGGAGCCGGAGTTGAACTCCACGCAGCTTCTTTCCCCTGCGATGGATCTCTCAATAATCAATGGTGACGGTCTTGCGACTTTTTATGCACCAGGCTGCCGGGCAGTGCCGTCACCCCTGTCGTGGGCCGTCGTCCCATATCCGTGCGGCCCTTAGAAATTATTCGTTCTGAAAAGACGACAGGACCTGTATGAGGATAACATCCGAGAGCGCTATAAATATTCCGCCGACTATTGCATAAAGCGGTGCCTGCCAGGGTTGAATGTGGGGCATCATGTTGCTCAGGCTGAATCCTGCTCCCAGAGCTGCCAGAAGCGTGAAAATCAATGCGACTATTGATATCCAGCTGTCCCTATTTTTTGACTCCATTTCGAATTCCTCCTTTTAAGCTATTTCCTGACCTGCTTCATCAGTTTATGAGAATACGATGTTTTACCTGTTCCAGACGAAACTCCCGAACAATTTTACACCAAAAGACCAATTGAATTCAAAAAATCTTTCTATCCCTCACATCCCTTAAGGTGGGATGTATGAAGAAAAGATATCTTTTCACCTCTTTGGCAAACCGGGCGGAGGGGATGCAGGTGAAACGCCAGCGCTGCAGAGTGTAAGTGGACAGACTGACGGAATTGCTGCTGCGGCGAATGCTGATCAGGCCTGCAGTAGGGGATCCTTCCCCGGTTCCACTCGATCGGTTCCTGCCAGAGGTGAAGCTCCTTTATCCGGATCAGCGGGTATACGTAGGGCCGGCCGTCACGAGTTCCCGGCTCCCCACCGGAGACCACTCCCGCCACTGTCACTTTTTGCCCTGCGGGGAGAAGGACTGCTAAAGAATCAGTGTCTGCCGCTGTTCCGTTCCCCTCCACCCAGCACCATCATGCCCAGTATCAGAAAGAAGACCATGAAAAGCACTCCACCGGCCAGTGATAAGCCATACTTCAGTGCGAGCCATGCCCATCCCGGCAGACTCATCTTCGCCTCGTGAATAATCTCTACAATATTGCCCCTGGAGGCCAGCCACCAGCCCAGCCAGCCGCCGCCCAGCAGACCAGCGACAATTATGAGAAATCCTGCAGCGGTTCTTACATTGCGTCCGAAGGTGAGTATAGAGTTCTTGGACATGTCTTTTCCCCCAGGCCCCGCTCAAACATCGGGGCCGGTATAGCACGGGCTTCGTAAGTATACCATATGAGGGCTTTCATAATTGCCGCGTTATGCCTCTTCCCCGCAGAGTGTCAGCATAAATGATGAATGACACTCTGCGGGGCATTCCCCTGCTCACGGCGTGATGGTTACGTAAGCGTAGCCTCCGCTTCTGTATATAAGAAGGAGCACGGTATCCGAGGGACCGATCCCGGACACTATTTTTTCGTAATCCGCGAGGTTTGAAACAGGTTTCCTGTTTATTTCCTGGATAACATCATTCTTCATAAGCACTTCGGCAGCCGGACTTTCGTCGCTTATCTCGACTACGACTGCACCCCTTACATCCGCAGGAATATGCAGGCTTGCCCTGATATCCGGAGTAAGTCCCTCTACCTGTACACCTTTCAAAACGTTGTCATATGCAGTCTTCGCGATCTCCTTTTTTTCGACCAGTTCGCGGAGGGTCACTGAAAGAGTCAATTCCCTCCCCCTTCTGACAACTTGTACCATGACAGTCTTTCCCGGAGGCGTGTTTACGACCATGTTTCTCAAACTCAGTGAATTCTCCACGGCCTTTCCGTCGAACTTCGCGATAAGGTCGCCGCGTTTGAATCCAGCCGTTTCCGCCGGACTGTTCTTTGTGACATCGGTGACCAGGGCCCCTTTTTCCCGGTTGATTTTGAAAGATTTTGCAAGCTCGGGTGTAAGGTCCTGCACCGTAAGTCCAAGCCATCCCCGGACGACTCTGCCGTACTTCAGGATGCTTTGGGAAACCGCGTTTGCCATGTCGGACGGTATGGCGAAGCCTATACCCATATAGCCCCCACTGGTCGAAAAAATCGCAGTGTTTATGCCGACAAGCTCTCCATCTGCGTTTACCAGTGCGCCGCCGGAATTACCGGGATTGATCGCCGCGTCCGTCTGTATGAAATCCTCATAGCTTGAGATGCCGACGTTGGCCCTGCCTACGGCGCTCACTATGCCCATTGTTATGGTCTGGTTCAGACCGAAGGGGTTGCCGATTGCGAGAACAACATCACCGGCCTTCAACTTCTTTGAATCCCCTATTTTGATGGCCGGAAGGTTCCCTGCGTCAATTTTCAGCACGGCGATGTCCGTTGGCGGGTCATCTCCTATGACCTTTCCGGTGAATTCTCTGCCGTCGTAGAGTATCACCTTTATCTCCTGGGCGCCCTTTATCACGTGGTAGTTTGTCAATATGTATCCATCGGATGAAACTATCACTCCGGACCCGAGGGCCGAAGATTTGTACTGTTTCCTGGGATTGGGGTGACCGGGCTGGTCTCCGAAGAACTTCCTGAATAAAGGGTCATTGAAAAATTCTCCAAAGGGACTTTCCTGCACGCTGACCGTTGTCGTAGTGGAGACGTTTACCACTGAAGGCTTTGTTGCCTCGGCGACTGCCGCCAGGGAATTACTCATCATGTTAAGGAAGTCCTTCGCGTCTTTCGGAACTTCTTTGGCAAAGGCGCTTCCCGGGCCCAGCGCCTGTAAAAACAGAACGGAGAAAATCGCGAGAATAGCTGCGGCAAACCGTCTAATGGAAAACAGGGTCTTCATTTCTTGCCTCTTTCTGTAAAAAGTTGTCATTTCCATCCAACCTCCGGGTATCAGTTGTCGCCGATAGGCAATAACATGTCCCTATGAGGCCTGGATCGATACATAGAACGTTTGACCCTTCCGCTTGATGAGCAGAAGTAAGGGCTTATTCTTTTCCCATTTCCTTAGCGCTGTTTCGTAATCTTTCATGTCCCTGACAGGCATCCTGTTGACCTCCCGGATTAAGTCCCCGGGCTTTATACCGGCGTCATCGGCCAGACTTCCCTGGGAGACATCTACCACCAGGACCCCGGAGGTGTCCGTGATTCCGAGTTCGCTCCGCAACGCAGGGGTAATGTTGGAGAGGGTAAGGCCGAGGCTTTCTGCAGGAGCAGCAGTTCCTGCGGCGGTCTCTCCACCCGGCATTTCAGCAATTTTTATATGCAGGGTCAGCTCTTTTCCGTTCCGAATTGCCGTTACCGGCACCGTCGTGCCGACAGGCGTCTCCGCGACGATAAACGGAAGATCGGACATCTTGTTGATCGTTTTTCCGTTGAAGGACACGATGACGTCCCCCTGCTTTATACCCGCGGCCTCAGCAGGCCCGTTCTGTACAACTTCCGACACGAGGGCACCCTTATCGCTTTTCAATCCAAAAGCCTGCGCGATTTCCGGCGTTATGCTCTGTATCGACACCCCGACCCATCCGCGCACTACTTTGCCCTTTGTTTTAAGTTGAGAAACGATTTCTTTTGCCATGTTGCTCGGTATTGCGAACCCTATCCCCTGTCCGGAGGCGATAATGGCGCTGTTTATACCGATGACCTCACCTTCCAGGTTTACGAGCGGACCGCCGCTGTTGCCCGGGTTGATTGGAGCATCGGTCTGGAGGAAATTATCGTAGGGCCCCGAGCCGATGATCCTTCCCGTTGCACTGATGATGCCCTGAGTGACGGTATGGCCGAGTCCGAAGGGGTTACCGATTGCAAGCACCCAGTCGCCCACCCTCATTTTGTCGGAGTCCCCGAGCGGAAGAGTCGGAAGGTTCTTGAATAGAGAAGATATCTTTATGAGGGCCAGATCGCTTTTCGGATCCCTCCCGATCACTTTTGCCTTGTATTCCCTCCCGTCGGCGAGCTTTACCTTGATCTCGTCCGCTCCCGCAACAACGTGGTTATTCGTGAGGATGAAGCCGTCCTTGTCGATTATAAAACCTGACCCAAGACTCTGCTGTTTCATTTCCCTATCCGGCATTTCACCGAAAAGATCGCCGAAAGGTCCTCCCCCGGGCCCAAAAAAATGCCTGAATGGACTGCCCGGAACCCTCACCGTTGTCTCAGTACGGATGTTCACCACCGCTGGGTTCACTCTTTCGGCAAGTTCGGCGAAGGATTTGGGAAACCCGACGGTTTTATAACTGGTTTCTATTCTTTCACACCCGGACTGACAAAGGATAAAAAGGCCGGCTGCCATCGAAAAAAGGATAACTGCGGCGATGTTCTTCATCTTTTTTTTCATATATGCCTCCGATATATTAAGAGATATAAATTTGCACACATGTATCAGTGTATAACGCACCGTAAATGCAGTCAAATGCCGGAGGCGATACGCCTCTGAGCCGGACGACGCGGGTTTGCGGCCTGTGCGAAGAGGTGACAGGACAGCTCAGCTTCAAATGCAATTCATCAATTCAGGACAGGATAGTAACCGCCGGTTCGGACCATGCGGGCCGAACCTTCTCGCTGTCCGCCATCCAGTCGCCGTTCATCTTACCTCTACGTCTACCGAGTCGATACCTTTGGCGCCATCGGGGAAGGTCCCGAGTATTTTAGCGAAGAGAGACGCCGATTCCTGTACCTTGCCCTGCCTGTCAAAGCCTCTCACCTTGAGCGTGTGCTCCCCGGCCTCCGAGGGCTTCCAGTCGTAGCGCCACAGAGTCCAGGACCATTTCGATAGTGGTGATTTTAATTCTGCGTCGTGCCAGGTGTCTCCATCGTCGAGGGACACCTGCACCCGCCCGATACCATGTCTGCCGCCGAAGGCGATCCCACCCATTACGTAATGCCCGACGGGAACCGTTTTGCCGTTCATCGGCATCAGTATCTGGGACCGGACAGGGATGACCGCTTCGTCCGACCAGCCTCTCTTCTCCCAGTAGCCCTTGAAGTCGTAGTTCACAAGTTCTATCTTTGAGAGCCACTTTACGCTCTTCATGCCGTAAATGCCGGGGACGACGGCCCTCAGCGGAAAACCGTGCACTGCCGGCAGAGGTTCTCCGTTCATCCTGAAGGCCAGAAAAGCATCTTCCGAAAGTGAGAGCGGGTACGGTATGCTGTCCGAATATCCGTCCTCGGCAAAGAAGGCGGTTTTCACTATTCCTTTTCGTGGAACCGCTTTTTCGATTATCTTCCTCAGTGTCACGCCGTCCCACAACGCGGTGGATATGGCATCTCCACCGACAGGATTGCCGATGCACTCGAGGGTCACGAATTCATCCCTGTCTTTCATCTCCTCGATCTCTTTCAGCGTAAGGACATAAGGGTTTTCAACAAGGCCCTCTACCCTGAGTCTGAAGGTCTCGGGGGAAACCCGCGGCACATCCGACGAATAGGTCGTGACGTAGAATTCGTCGTTGGGGGTGATCTCCTTCGCTACATATCCCTTAAAGTTTACCGTCCCCTTCATAAGGAGATCATGTTTCTCTGTTTGAGTGAGCGCGTCGGCATGCTGATAGACGCCGTCAAAGACCGAAACGCCGAAACCAAGACCTATAGTCCCCACTCCGATTTTTTTAAAGAAATCCCTTCTGCTCAGACCGTCTTTCATATGGCCGCCTCCTTCTGCTTAAATCGGGTGACGCAGTACATTTACTGTGACATGCGGTTCCGCCTGCTCCAAAGTGGAATGCCTTTATCGTCGCGGAGTTTCCAGGTCTTTCCTCCTTTCTCTATCCCGGCTGCTATAAGAGCGGGCTCTCCCTTAAAGGTGATCCTGGAGCCGCTTACCGTGACGCGGTCTTTAGGTTCAATGTTTATGCCTTCCTTCTCCAAAAACCATACAGGCCCCATGTGGACCGAGATTGTTCCCTTGTCCGATTTCAGAATAAAATGTAGTCCGGCGGACATCCCCCTCATGGGAACAATCTTCTGCACTGAGACGACTTCGCCGCTGTCGGTCTCCACGGTGTCAGGGTTGTACATCCTGTTGTACCTGCTTCCTGCGGCCCAGCCTTTGTCGGACTTCCAGGCTGGACCTCCGAAGCTCTCACCTGCATAGAATAAGCCCAGTACTGCGAGAATCAGAACAGATATCCCGATCTTTTTCATTTTTTTCTCCTCCTGATTATTTAATGCGGAAGACTGTCCTGCCTTAATATTCAAAAAAGAAACGGCATTTACTCTACCTGAATACCACAACATTGTTTGACGGCAACCTCGACGTCGGTTTCGGAATAATGGACGGATAGCCAAGAGGAATCAGTGCTACCGGCCGGTGATGAACCGGAAGACCAAGTATCTTCGAGACTTCGTCTTCGTCAAACGCCTCCACCCATGTTCCAAGGCCGTTCTCCTCCGCAAGAAAATTCCGTATGCTTCTCCTTCTTTTCACTGTTTCCAGTACATTCATATCTGCCTGTTTCCGAGAGTCCATCGACCTTATATAGTATATTTATCATGAATCCGCCACCATGGCAAGGAGTGTATTTTCGGGAAAGCTCCGCCTGGGTTCCCCACTCGCTTCCGCATGATATGCCGTCAAACCGACGAAGAAGTGCCTTAATTCCAACAATGGCCTTTTCGTCGAAAGACTTTGGCTGTCTCTTTGTCAATAAAGCAGGTTAGTGTATAATACGCGTGGTAGTCCGTACGCTTTATTTTGACTTCATGAAAGACGGACTTCATGCCGAAGAGATCTGAAACTGAATGGCCGCATCATGTTAAGCAGTGAATAATGGCGCACTGGCTGAAAAATAAGATTCTCTTCCTGCTCTCGAAGGCATACGGCCTTCTCGGGGAGCATGCTGTCATGATCATCCTTGCCTTCATGATAGGCATCCTTGCCGGAACCGCAAATGTTCTCTTCCGCTCGACAATGAATTTTGTCCACAAGTGGATTTTCGTCGGAGGGTCTGATCTCCTGCATATCGGCGACGGAGGATTTCATAAAGTCCTGCTCCCACTCCTTCCGATAGTGGGCGCGGTTCTTCTCATTCCGCTCACGTTTGCATTCCCCGGGGAGGTGAACGGGTACGGTTTCTCCAGGTTCATCGAGCTGGTCAACATAAGGGGAGGCTTTCTGAAGATCAGAAATATCATCGCGAAGATGATCGCTCCTGCTCTTACCATAGGTACGGGAGGTTCGGCGGGGGTAGAGGGGCCGATAGCAGTGATCGGCGGCACCATCGGCTCCGGCATCGGACAGCTGTTCCGGGCATCCGGAAGCCAGATGAGGCTTCTGATAGCCGCGGGCGCCGCCGGAGGCATTGCGGCCACCTTCAACGCCCCTATTGCCGGTATAATGTTCGCAATCGAGATAGTGCTTCTCGGGAACTATGAACTCTCCTCATTTGCGGCGATCGTCATTTCTTCAGGCGTCGCAACAGTCGTTTCACGGGGATATTACGGCGGCCATCCTGCGTTTACAGTCCCACAGTACGATCTGAAGAGCCCTCTTGAGATACCCTTGTATATGTTTTTCGGGCTGATCGTCGGTGTTCTGGCGGTCTTCTATATCAAGATCTTCCACAGGATAAAGGACGAATTCAACGCCTCTCCGATCCATCCGCTCCTGAAGCCGGTGCTGGGTGCCTTCATTATCGGGGTGATCGGTATTTTTCTGCCTCAGATCATGGGCAACGGGTACGACTTCGTAGAGCATGCGCTTGCCGGGAGAATAATATTCCCCATCATAGCTTTGCTTGTGATCTTCAAGATACTTGCGACTTCAATTACACTGGGGTCCGGAGGCTCGGGCGGCGTTTTCGCTCCGGCTATCTTCATTGGTGCAATGATCGGCGGAAGCTTCGGGGATGTCGTTCATTACCTCTTCCCGGGGTCAACGGCCTCTCCGGGGGCTTACGCTACGGTGGGGATAGGTTCTTTCCTGGCGGCTGCCACCCATGCACCGCTGACCGGCATATTTCTCATCTTTGAGATGACGGGAAATTATAAGATCATCATACCCGTCATGTTTGCTTCGATCATAGGTACCATTGTTTCCAAGAGGATGTACTCCGATTCAATCGACACCGTGGAGCTGACCCAGAGGGGCATAAAGATACACGCCGGAAGGGAAGAGACGGTCATGGGCAAGATCAAGGTCAGGGACGTTATGAACCCTTATGTTATAAAGGTCAGCCCCGACACCCTCTTAAAAGATCTGATAGATGTCATGATAAAGAATGAGAAGTTCTATATACCCGTCGTCACCGACGCCGGGAAGATGCTCGGCATAGTCTCCATTCAGGATGTGAGGTCCGTGATTTTCGAGGAGAGGGTAAAAGGCGTGGTCAGGGCCGGCGAGATAGTGACGGAGAATGTGATCACTCTGAAGACGGACGACGACCTTAATACGGCGATGGAGAAGTTCGCCATGAAGGACATAGCAGAAATACCGGTTGTCGATGAGGCGGGTGACGGCAGGGTAGTGGCTATGTTGCGACGCAAGGATGTTATTGACGCCTACAACAAGGAAGTATTGAAGGAAGGCGCAGTCTAGCCCTCAACTACCAACCAGCCCGAGGAGTTTGAGCACTTCCCTGTTCCAGCCGGCCGGACCCACTCCGTCGGCCTTTACAAGCCCGGGCAGGTCGATCCTGGGCTCGTAATAGCCTCCCGGTTTCTGCACGACTACAGGGTAATCGGCCACCATCAGCATAGGGAGATCGTTTGGATTGTCTCCCAGGGCTGCGGTAAAGACCTCGCCGTATTTCTCCCTGTAAAGCGCGGTCAGAATGCTGATCGCCTTTCCCTTGTCGTTGTCCCCGAGGATGTGGAAAAACTTGCCCCTGGTGCAGCTGAGCCCCATTGCGCCTATGGCCCCGGCCAGCTGCTGTTCATCGCCCTTAAAAATGAAGGGCTCGTCAAAATCCCTTTCCTGGGCCATCAGCGTTTCATCGGTGCACAGGCCGGTCAGCAAGGCTATCTCTTCGGTCGTCATATCGCCGAAACCTCTTATGTCGAAGCCCTGTTTTCGGAGGGCTTCGACGGCCCGCCTGAGCTCCCGGTAAGAAGCGCCGAGCCTTATCGTGTAGTAGTTGTCAGTTTCCTCAATTTCGATCTGCGCTCCGGCATTATCGGGAAATGATGTCTTATCGGGAGCCTTCCCGAAGTAATCTTTCGGTATGAAGATCCCGCCCCCGTTTTCGGAAACAAAAGGATCCGTATTGCCGAGCATTTCCCTGTAGGACTCTATCTCGCCCCTCGTCTTGCTGGAGCAGATAACTACGGGTACGTCTTCCCGCCTGGCCATGGCGAGCGCCGGCAGGGCGGCGTCGAAGGAATATGTGGAGTCGTCCAGCAGTGTGCCGTCGAGATCCGTAAAGATGACGATCTTCTTCATGTTATCAGTATGACCTGGAGGTCCATTACGTTTGTCCCTGTCGGTCCCGTGATGAACAGGCCGCCGGCCTTCCGGAAGAAGTTATACGAGTCATTTCTTTCCAGATATTCCCCGGGGGCCAGGCCTGACGACTTTGCCCCGGCAATTGTGACGCCGTCGACGATTGCTCCCGCTGCGTCGGTAGGGCCGTCGGTACCGTCCGTGCCGGCGGAAAGCAGGGTGATGCCGTCGTATCCCTCTATTTCCATCGCAAAGGATAGGGCCAGTTCCATGTTCCTGCCCCCGGTTCCTTCACCTGCCACGGTTACCGTTGTTTCCCCCCCTGCAATAAGACATGCCGCAGGCCCGGAAGGTTTTTCGCTTTTCAGTCTCTTCGCCCTCTCCGCCAGTTCTTTGCCTACTGCTCTGGCCTCTCCGCTTATTTCGGAGGAGACTATTTCGGTGTCGAGCCCAAGTGATCCGGACTTGTCTGCCGCTGCGCGCACTGCGGTCTCGTTACTGCCGATGATTATGTTCTCGACCCGTTCAAAAGCCGGGTTGTCTTTCTTCGGAGTTTCCGGGACCGCTGAAACCGCTCCTCTTTCAAGCAGATCGACAATGGACACGGGCGTCCTGCCCAGGAGGTCGTATTTCCGAAGCACGCCCAGAGCATCACTGAAGGTCGTATCGTCCGGGGCGGTCGGACCGGACGCAATAACGTCAAGCCGGTCGCCGATTACATCAGAGAGTATGAGAGAGACCACCCTCGCCGGATAGGCGAGCTCCGCAAGCCTGCCCCCCTTCACCGCGGACAGGTGTTTTCTCACCGTATTCAGCTCGAAGATGTCGGCACCAGCCCTGAGCAGCAGGCGCGTTATCTCCTGTTTTTCCTCAAGCAGGATCCCGTCGTAGGGCCGGACAAGGAGGGATGAACCGCCGCCGGAGATGAGGCAGACTACAAGGGTTTCCCCGCCTGAACCCTGTAGAAGCCTGATAAGGCGGTCGGTGCCTTTTAGTCCATTTTCATCCGGCAGGGGATGCCCCGCCTCGAACACCTGCATCTTTGCGATCTCATCCCTGCAGTGGCCGTATTTTGTGACGATGACGCCGTCGTCTATAAGGTCTCCAAGATCCTCTTCCAATGCCTTCGCCATTGTACAGGCAGCCTTGCCGAAACCGGCCGCCGCAATCCGCATGGAATGGGAGTCCTCATAGAGCCGGCGGATCCTGCCTCCGTATTTTTTCACGGCAGCGTAGGGGTCGGCGGATTTAAGGGCGGCGTAAAAGATATCAGTGACCTTGTCTCTGGCTGAAAGCGCATTCATATATTCTAGTATACCCAATAGTCGGCCGGCCTTCAGCGGGAAAAGGGGGAAGAGACGGCCGGGGAGGGCTGGCCGGCTTTCGATTATGCAGCTTTTTCTTGACCATATGGGCCGCAGCTTCTATACTTAAACTGATTAACAGTTGGAGTAAGATCTCTTTTCCATTCCGCAGTGAACCAACAAGGGGGTGAAAAGATGGCTGATTTTTATCAGACCGGCGTTGTGGCAACCTTCCATAGACTCGGGAGATTCAGCCTTGAAAAAATAGAGGCGGAGTTGTCATGGTATTCGCAGGAAAGGCCGATTGCCCTCGTTCTTCCGTCCCTTTATTCCGAGCTCGCAGGCGAGGCCCTGAAAGGGATCCTCAAAGAACTCAAGCATGTAAAATATGTCACGGAGGTTGTGGTTGCCCTGGGCCCTGCAACGGAGGAGGAATTCAAACGCGCCAGGGATTTTTTCTCGGTGCTTCCGCAGAAGACGAATATCATCTGGAATACGGGGCCGAGGATCACCGAGATATACAGGTCCATTGAGGCTGCCGAGCTTCCGACGGGAGAAGCCGGAAAAGGGAAGTCGGTCTGGATGGCATATGGGTATGTCCTTTCGCAGCAGGGGTTTCACGTGATAGCAATCCATGACTGCGACATCCTTACTTACAGCAGGGACCTGCTTGCCAGACTCTGCTATCCGGTGACGAACCCGAGCCTAGATTATGATTTCTGCAAGGGCTTCTATACCAGGGTGACCGACAGGCTTCACGGGAGGGCGACAAGGCTCCTCGTTACCCCTCTCATCCGGTCGCTGGAAAAGATAATCGGTTATCACCCCCTCCTTCTCTTTTTCGACAGTTTCAGGTACTCGCTGGCTGGCGAGTTTGCGATGGATGTCGATCTTGCCCGCGTGAACAGGATCCCGGGCGACTGGGGGCTTGAAGTCGGGATGCTCGCCGAGGTATACCGGAACACCTCACTAAGAAGGGTCTGCCAGGTCGATATCGCGGAAAACTACGAACATAAACATCAGATCCTTTCCCCTGAAGATGCAAACAGGGGCCTGCATAAGATGGCGGTCGACATATGCAAATCGATTTTCAGGACCCTGGCCTCCGAGGGTATAGTTTTTTCCGAGGGTTTTTTCAAGACTCTGGTGGCGACGTACGTGAGAACGGCGCAGGATATGCTGAAGAGATACGACGACGACGCGTCGATAAACGGTCTCTTTTTCGACAGGCATGAAGAGAGTCTCGCGGTGGAGACCTTCACGAGCGGGATAAAGCAGGCATCCGAGAAGATCATGGAGGACCCTCTCGGTGTGCCGCTTATCGCAAGCTGGGACAGGGTGACTTCGGCAATCCCGGACATACTTGGGCGTATAAGGGCTGCCGTGAAAGCGGACAACGAATGAGCGCCTTCCCGGGGTGTAGGGCCGGCGCGGAGCAACAGCGGAAAGGAGAGGATGGATGAGTTTCTGGGACGACGTGAAAACAGATCTGCAGAAGAGCTGGAAAGAGGGTCTCGCTGCGGTCAGGGTAGGAGCGGCTGCCGTCAAGGTGAAGGCGGAGGAGCTCACGGAAGAAGGGAAGAGGCGTTACAGCATTTATGAACTAAAGGCGAAGGTGGAGAAGGAGATCTCGGATCTCGGAGGCCGTGTGTATGACATCAGCCGTACGCGTAAGAATCCGCTGATGGATACGAAGGTAAAGGCGGTTATAAGCCGTATCAGGAAACTCGAGGACCGTCTGACAAAGCTGGAGGGCATTCCGGTTCAGAAACCGGCGAAGACGCGAAAAATCGGTAAACCGCGAGGCGCGAAGAGCAAATCCCTGAAAAGCAAAGCGTGATGTTGCCTGTGGTTAGCCCTGGGAGGACTGCATGGTCACAATACTGGTCGCACTCATCATGATCGCCCTGGTCACCGTCTTTTCGGTGCAGAATGCCTCTCCGGTGACCATCACATTTTTTAGCTGGAAGTTCGAGGCATCCCTCGCGATAGTGGTATTTCTATCGGCGCTGGCGGGGGCGCTGATAGCGGTCGTCGCGATGGCTTCCCGAAGGCTCAGGCGTTCTTCGAAGAAACAGGGGACAAAAGACGGAAAGCCGCCGGAGGCGGCCGGGGGCGCCGACAGGAAATTGTGACGGCCTCAACCGCAGCAGGCGTTTATTCTTACTGTATGAATAAGAAATCCCTGCGTATCCAGCCCCTTCCGCCCCATTCATCTCTTACCTTTATCCAGCCGCCTTTTCTCTTTTCGACCTTGAAGGAATAGTACTGTTTGGCAGGGCTCACCGGGCTCTTCGGATAACGTGTGCCTGGTCCGGTCCTTATGTTGACTGTTTCGGACCTGACGACCGCGCAATGGTATCGGGCCGTCACGAGATTTGCGGATATCCAGGTCACGTCGCCGTCGACATCTTTTACCGCATACCACTTTCCCGACACGGACACCCCGACTTTCACGAGCGGCATAAACCTGTAAACTTCCCATACTACGTCGTAGCTTCTGCCGGGTCCCGTCCGGAGGTTCGCCTTTTCTGCCTTCACACAGAGTGCCTGAGAGTGATGTGCGGTTAACAGAACGAATATGGCTGTAAGAAAGACAAGCGATAATTTTCTCATGGCTCCTCCTGGTAGTTTTTTTGACTTTGTGGGTTATGCAGGCTTCGAATGACTTTTTATTATACCAGGCTAGTTCATCATGTCAATTTTTTGCGTTTACTCCCCTCGCGAGGCGGAAAATGGCCTGAAAAGAAGGCCTGAAGGTTGACTATGCAGGGGACAAACTTTAAAATAAAAGTTAAAAAATACGGAGGGAAGATGAAAAAAGCATTTATAACCGCGGTCTTCCTCGCAATAGCCTTTTTGACCATCAGGAACAATCTTGACCTTATCAGCAGAACGGATACGTCCCCGCAGACTCCGCCCGAGGCGGTGGCGGCCAAGCCCGGCGCGTTGAGGGAGATTACCGGGAAGATCAAGAGGGGGGAGACCCTTTTTGATATCTTCAAAAAATACAAGCTCGACCCTAATGCCCTTTTTCAACTGAAAGAAGCGTCGGCTGATGTCTATAAATTGGGCGACCTGCGGCCGAAGCAGCCTTACAAGATAGTCATCGACAATAACGACCAGATAAATTCTTTCGAATACTGGATCAATGACGATACGATGCTCAACATCACCAGCACGGAATCCGGTTTCTGCGCGGAAAAGGTCCCTGTCCGGTACGAGAAGAAGATTTTGCATATCGGCGGGACGATTAAGGACAATTTGGTTTCTTCCATGGGGGAAGGTCATGAGAACCTGATGCTTGCGCTTCAGTTGACGGACATCTTTGCCTGGGATATAGATTTCACGACCGATCTGAGAAGAAATGACGAATTCAAGATCGTTGTCGAAGGACTGTACAGGAACGGGGAGTTCAGGAAATATGGAGACATACTCTCGGCTGAATTTGTCAACGACGGTGAAAACTATTTTGCATACAGGTATTCACATGACGGGAAAATCGACTATTTCGATGCGGATGGAAAATCACTCAGGAAGGCCTTTCTCAAGGCGCCGTTGAGCTTCAGGCGCATAAGTTCAGGGTTTTCCAACAGGCGCTTCCAGCCGATACTGAAGATTTGGAGGCCTCATCACGGACTGGACTATGCGGCACCCTCCGGTACTCCTGTTTCGGCCTCCGGAGATGGTACCGTCCTTTTCGCCGGAAGGAGAGGGGGATACGGGAATCTCATAATGATAGCTCACAGGAACGGATGGAAAACCTATTACGGCCATTTATCGAGGTTTGCAAGGGGCATCAGGAGAGGTGCGCGAGTAAGCCAGGGTGAACTCATCGGTTATGTCGGCGCCACGGGGCTGGCGACTGGTCCGCACCTCCACTATGAGATGCGTGTCCACAACAGGCCCGTGAACCCTCTTTCAGTGAAGATTCCGCACGGTGAATCCATCCCGAAGAGATTGATGGCCGATTTCAGACGGGTCAGGGACGGGATGGCAGGCCAGCTCGCCTCTATACATTCAGCGGCTTTCGCGGTTATCGGAACGGCCGCGACTGAGCCCGCAAGTCGGCGGAAAGGATAGTTCTGACCTGCTTTCCCGAGGCAGTTGCCGCCCGCCGCTCCCGGAAAAGGAAATTTTATTTCCGCGACTTTTTTTGGGAGCAGGCATTTTGTCCTGAGGGGGATAACATATGGCATTTGAATTGAAGACTCTGATTATTCCTGCACTGACAGCCTTCTTCTCTGCCCTGGTATTGTTCGTTGTCAGGGGTATTGCATTCAGGATATTGCGCAGATGGGCAGACAGGACTGAAACAAAGATAGACGATATCGTCATTGATTCCTTCAGCACACCTTCTCTGTACTGGTGCATTGCGATCGGTCTTTACACCGGGGTTGTGACTTCGGAGATGCCGGCAAAGTTCGCTTTTTATTTGAGCAATGTCATCTATGTTATCCTG
Organism: Thermodesulfovibrionales bacterium; assembly: GCA_046706685.1. GTDB lineage: Bacteria > Nitrospirota > Thermodesulfovibrionia > Thermodesulfovibrionales > UBA6898 > JARRRD01. Next base: position 22,297 of record JBJKPE010000265.1, read on the forward strand.
ATACTGTCTGTCACCTTTGCGGCCGCAAACCTCGCCGGGCGGATATTCAGGAACTACATTCAGAAGTCCAATCTCCCCATCCCCACGACGGGACTGGCTTACGGTCTCTTCAAGGGCATAATTATTATCATAGGTTTTCTCATTGTCCTGAATGTCCTGGGAGTTTCCATAACCCCTCTCATCACGGCACTGGGTGTGGGCGGACTCGCGGTGGCTCTTGCACTCCAGGACACGCTTGCGAATCTTTTTTCCGGCATCCATGTATTGATGGAACGGTCCATAAGGGTGGGGGATTTTATCAGGCTTGAGTCGGGGCAGGAAGGATATGTGGATGATATCACCTGGAGGACTACGAGGATCAGGATGCTGCCCAATAACATGGTGGTCATACCCAACAGCAAGCTGGCGCAGAGTATCGTGACCAACTATTATCTGCCGGAAAAGAGGATGTCCCTTCTGATACCGGTCGGGGTAAGCTATTCCTCGGATCCCGATGAAGTCGAGCGGATTCTGACCGAAGAGGCGAAGAAGGCGGTTGGAGAAATACCGGGGCTGCTTGGAGAGCCGGAGCCCTTCGTAAGGTTTATTCCGGGCTTCGGGGACAGTTCCCTCGACTTTACACTGATCTGCCAGGTCCAGGAATTCGTGGACCAGTACTACGCCCAGCACGAATTGAGGAAGAGGATATTCAGGAGATTCAGGAAAGAAGGGATCGACATCCCCTTCCCGCACCGTACGGTCTATATCCGGGAGGAAAAAGATTGGCAGAAATAGCCACGGCATTCGATTTCAAACAGCATGCCAGCATCATCAAGGCCACTGGCAAGCATGCCGCCAATCTTCGCGAGCTGAGGGATGTGATTGCTGCTGTAAGCGATGATTCCATATTCCACCATACCTACCAGTATTTTCTGAAGGGCCACATCCTTGAGTATACCAACGACTTCGCACAGTGGGCCGGAGAGTACCTGGAAGAGAGGGCCCTCGCTGAAAGGCTGTCCAATATAGATCCCTACGATTTCCGTAACATTACCGACCTGAGGAACGAATTGCTGGGGACGATCGATGATTACCTCGAAAAATTTCCGGAGCCGAGGGAGGCGATGCCGGGGGACGAGTTCTACTTCAACGAAACTATAAACCTCACTTTTCAGGTGGGGGTAAGGGCACAGAACCTGGCCGAATTCCTTCTGGCGATCAAATTCGTCGATATGGGTTCCATATACTACCATTTTTACGAGGCACGGATGCGGCTCGGAAGCGGTGTCGACGATTTCTCGGCCTGGGTTGACAATGTGCTCAGGAAGAAGGACCTCGCTGAGAGAATACGCTCGATCGACCTGTTCATGCACAATGCAGAGGGGATAAGAGAACATATTGTTCAGGAGGTCGAGGCCGAGGTGAAAAGAGACATGGAGGTCATATAAGGGTGATCACGCAGTATTCTGGTATATCGCCGAAGGGCGATCTCCTCCTCCTGCAGAAGCTTGGGGAAAGACTGAAGGACCGGTCCTTCCTCCACGTAAATTCGACGCGCGCCGGCGGCGGGGTTGCCGAGATACTGCAGCGCATGGTGCCTATTCTCGTAGAACTCGGCGTCACCGCGAGATGGGAAATCCTTGAGGGCGATGAGAAGTTCTTCGATATAACAAAGAAGATGCATAACGCACTGCAGGGAAACATGGAAGTGATCACAAAAGAGATGTGGGAATACCATTTCGATGTGAACAGGAGAAACGCCGAAAGACTTGATCTCGGCGCAGATGCGGTGCTGATCCACGACCCTCAGCCGGCCCCCCTCATAGAGTTCCGGAAAGACGGCAGATGGGTGTGGCGCTGCCACATAGACTTGTCAAATCCTTTTAAGGAAGTCTGCGACAACATCATGCGCTACTGTAAGAAGTACGACGCCGCCATCTTCTCGGTGGCCAAGTTCGCGAGGGCCATGGCCCTGGACGAATTCATTATCCCGCCTTCCATTGATCCGCTTAGCGAGAAGAACAGGGACCTGACGCAGGAGGAGATCGAAGACACCCTGACAAGACTGCAGATACCCACTGACAGGCCGATCATCCTTCAGGTGTCGAGGTTCGACCGGTTCAAGGACCCCGTTGGAGTTATAGAGGCGTACAAACTGGTGAAAAAATACAACGACTGCATCCTGATTCTCGCCGGGAGCCCTGCCACCGACGATCCCGAAGGAGCGGTTGTTCTGAACGAAGTTAAGGAGCATGTGGCCAGTTACCCTGATATTTATCCGCTTCTTCTGCCGCCATTCAGTGACAGGGACATAAACGCCCTGCAGAGGATAGCGACAGTGGTTATTCAGAAGTCCCTGAAGGAGGGGTTCGGGCTCACGGTCTCCGAGGCGATGTGGAAGGGCAAACCGGTTATAGGCGGCGCCACCGGAGGGATCCCCCTCCAGATAACACACGGAGTCACCGGTTTTCTTGTCCATTCGGTTGAAGGAGCCGCCTTCAGGATAAGGCAGATTCTCAACGCCCCGGAGATGGCGCAAAAGATGGGTGAACTTGCGAGAGAATTCGTACGGAACAACTTTCTTATCACAAGACAGATCAGGGATTACCTCTCCGTATGGTACGCTATCGAAAATAAGGGCAACAGCATGCTCGAACTCTGACGCAGGGACACGTGAGACCTTTCGGCGGGAAGGCTGCCGAAAGAAGACGAAGTTTTCGGGAGAGAAATAACTGAAGGAGTCCCGGTCTCCTTTTTGCCGGAGGGGGCCCGTTTGGCTGTATATTTTTTACATAGTTGTATATAGAGTTTATATTGTTCTCGTCCGAAAGAGGAAAGAAATCTTGCCCCCCGGTTCGGAAATAAATACATTTCACGGTTTGCGTCCCTGGCATTCTCCTTGCAAGAATTGTTAAGACTCCCGCATCTGGCGGTTTATCCTTGCGGGAGAAAAGTAACGGAGGGGGATCCGACATGGCTTTTGCAAGAAAGTTGTCCGATGGGGGAAGAGGCAGGATCCTGGTCATGGATGACGAAGAAGGGATCAGGATTCTTGCGGAGGCGATGTTGAAAGACATAGGCTACCAGGTGAAAGTCACCCGGAACGGGGACGAGGCGATCGTCTCTTTCATAAATGAGAGGGATGCCGGCAGACCTTTCGACATTGTCATCCTGGATCTTAAGATCCCCGGTGGCATGGGGGGTGAGGAAGCCGTAAAGAGGCTGCGTGAAATAGACCCGGGAGTGAAAGCCATTGTGTCAAGCGGATCCTCACATACGCCGGCCGTGAGAGACTTCAGAAGATATGGATTCAGCGGGGTGTTGCCTAAACCATACAGCCGAAAAGACCTTGATGAGATACTTGCCGAGGTTCTGACCTGTCCCGCCGAAATGGACGTTCAGCGGGCCGAAGAGTTGCCGGGAGGCCCGGTATTTTGATCTGTTCCTGAAAGGCAGCCGGCCCATTCTTATTCATAAATTTCGGAAGCGAGAAGCCTGACCCAGATAATTCATGAAATGTGGTGGTCGCGGAAGGACATAGTATTTTCGCTCATTCCTGCCTGCCGGCAGGCAGGCTCGCTTCACTCCGAGTATTTGCCCTTTTTATTATCATACACACTGTATGAGTATCGGGCAAATAAAACCGCTCAAACACAATGCCCTTCCGGCATTCAGAAAAATTTATGAATAAAGCGGGCTAACTATTGCTTCCTGCATAATAATGACCTATGCCCGATCCCGCAATCTGTCAGTCCCGCTTGTCGTGAGTCCTTCCGAAGGAAGATTACCCGTGAGGGTCGGGGAATGACAAAATAGGACTTTACTTTTACATTTTTCAATAAAGGCGGGATGAAGGTCCCGAATGTCAGGAATGCGGCTCAGTCTTCCCCGCCGGTTTCGGGTTGTACCACGGTCCGTGCGCGGCGATTATCTGGTCGGCCTCAGCCGGACCCCAGGTGTCCGGATCGTAGAAGTAGAGGGGTGAGGCCTCCCCGAGGATCGGGTCCACAATCCTCCACTGTTCCTCGATAGTGGTTTCGAGAGCGAAGAGCACAGGATTCCCGATCATGGCATCGCCCAGAAGGCGTTCGTAGGGGGCCATGGCATCTCCCTCACTCTGGACGAGGGTAAGGTCCACGTCCTCGCCGGCCCTTCTTTCTCCCGGGATTTTGACCCTGATCCCAAGTTCGATCAGGACATCGGGGCTGAGACGAAACCGGAAATGATTCGACAAATTCGGTACGATTTCACCGAATG
>JBJKPE010000266.1:0-5080 GCA_046706685.1 Thermodesulfovibrionales bacterium
TCATAACGCGCCCTTTTCTCGTTCAGGTCCGCGATGAGGTTGTCGAACTCCACCTTGATGCCGCCGAGCATCGCCTTTGCGGTATCTACGACGCTGTCGGGCAGGCCGTACCGCCTTGCTGTCTCTATGGCATGGGACTGGCCCGGCTCACCAATCCTCAACCTGTAGAGGGGCGAAAGGGTTTTGCCGTCGAACTCCATCGACGCGTTAAGCATGCCTTCGGTCCTGTGCACAAAACCTTTTATCTGCGCCAGATGAGTCGTGGCAAACACGAGAGCAGCGCTTTCTCCCAGCTGCTTCAGCACAGCACAGGCGAGAGCGGCTCCCTCATCGGGGTCGGTGCCGGTGCCGAGTTCGTCTATGAGCACAAGCGTTTTGCGGTCCGCCTCCCTTAGGATCCCGGAAATATTGGAGATATGCGCCGAGAACGTCGAGAGACTGCTCTCTATCGACTGCTCGTCGCCTATGTCGACCAGCAGTCCTTTCAAGCGGGGAAAACTCGACGAGGAATCCGCGGGAACGGGCATGCCCGACAAGGCCATGAGGGTCAGCAACCCGATGGTTTTAACCGCTATCGTCTTGCCGCCCGCGTTTGAACCGGTTATCACCATAATAGTATTGTCCCCCCCAAGGCTCACGTCGAGGGGAACGAGATCCCGTGGTTCACCCGTCCTCCCGAACGCAATCTGGAGTAATGGATGCCTCGCCCGTACGAGGCTGATCCAGCCTGTATCATTTATCAAGGGTATCTGCATGCCCAGTCCTTCAGCGAAGCGGGCTATGCAGTTCAGGAGGTCGAGACCGACCACGGTCTCGTATTCGGCGGCAATGCCGTCGGCGGCTTCGCGTATTTTCGCGGAAATGTTTCTCAGAATGCGTATCTCTTCGGCCCTCTGCTCGGCAATGAGATTTTCGAGTTCGTTGGTGAGGTTTATGATTGCGAGAGGCTCGACGAAGGCTGTTTCGCCGGACTTTGAAACGTCGTGAACAACACCTGCGACCTGGCCCTTGGAGTCCATCCTGACAGGAATGACCCACCTTCCGGACCTTTTCGTAATGAAATCGTCCTGGAGAAAGACTGAGAGGCTTTCTTCCCGTATCATCTCCTCGAGTCTCCTCATTATCCTCGCATCGAGTCTTCTCGCCCTCTCCCTCAGATCGGCAAGCAGAACTGAAGCACTGTCAAGAATATTGCCCTCGCTGTCCACAGATTTCCGGAGAAGCCTCAGGATGTCCGGAAAGCCGGTGAGACCTCCGGCATAGTCCAGCAACCCCGGAAGGTCGTCTCTTACTGCAATCTGTTCCGATACCGTCTCGGCTATTTCGAGAACAGGTATGAAACCGGCCAGTTCCTGTGCTTCAAGTACCGCCCCGGCGGTCCTCACCTTCAGAAGGAGCGGGGCTATCTCAGGGAAGCGCCAGAGCCTGAGCGGCGTGCCCTCCTGGGACATCCTCATGATTTCCCCTATCATTTGTTGACGTGCCAGGATATCATCCCTGTTTTCAAGGGGGAGAACTTCCAGTACACGCTTCCTGGACGCCTCGCTGCCGGCGAGGTCTGAGATCATGGCGAGCAGTTTGTCGAATTCGAGCAGTTCGAGAGATAGATTCTTCATCAAATGCAGATTTCTTGCTGGGTGCAGGACCTTCGATGAGCCATAAGATATTGCGAACATACACGATATACACGACGCATTATCAATAATTCTAGTCCACTACCCCCGGAGGGGTCAAGGCAGATGACCGTCTTGGAGGGAGGGCGCCGGCTCCACGTCGCACAACAATAAACGTATAGTCCTGTGAACGGCATTCAACCACGGATGAACACAGATGAACACGGATAAAGAAAACCGTTTTGCTCAGGGAAGACTTTACCCTGCGGGTGGGTGATGAAAAGGGTTAAAGTTCTAAAAAAATCCGCGTCCGTCAATGTTGATCCGTGGCCAAAATGTTTTTTAAAAGATAAAATATTTACTGACGGTCCGGGGGGAAGATGAATTTATTCAACATTGTGGCGATTCTCATAACGCTTTCGGCCGTCTTCGGCTATCTGAACCACCGGTTCATCAGGCTTCCCAATACCATCGGTTTGATGTTGATCTCGATTCTGATGTCTCTCGGACTCGTTACCGTCGGACGGCTGTTCCCCTCAACTTTGGGCATCGAAACACATTGGAAGCTCTTCCTGCAGAATATAGACTTCAATAAGTCATTGATGGTCGGAATGCTCGGCTTCCTGCTTTTCGCCGGGGCCCTGCACGTCGACAGTGAGGAGTTGCTGAAACGCAAATGGGAGATAGGCATATTTGCTACCGCCGGAGTCGTTATCTCCACCGCGGTGACCGGCACAGCCATATATTTTGTTTCAGGGTGGCTGGGGCTTAACCTGCGGTTCATAACAAGTCTGCTCTTCGGTGCGCTTATTTCGCCCACCGATCCCATCGCCGTCCTCGGTATCCTGAGGAAATCCGGAGCGCCGAAGAGTCTGGAAATAATAATTTCCGGTGAGTCCTTGTTCAATGACGGGGTGGGTGTGGTCGTATTCGTAATTCTGGCGGGCATCGCTTCCGGGGAGCAGGCGGCGTCCTTTCAGGGGGCTTCGCTCCTTTTTATCGAAGAGGCGATAGGCGGCTTTGTCCTGGGGCTTCTGCTGGGGTGGCTGGCATACGGAGTTCTGAAGAGCATAGACAATTATCAGGTGGAAGTCCTTGTCACCCTGGCCCTGGTGACCGGAGGATATGCGCTTGCCGCGGCGGTCCACACCTCGGGCCCGATCACTATCGTGGTCGCCGGGCTGCTGATCGGAAACCGCGGACGGAAATTTGCGATGTCCGAAAAGACCCGCAACAATCTCGATATGTTCTGGGAGCTTGTCGACGTGGTCCTTAACTCCCTGCTCTTTGTAATGATAGGGCTTGAACTGCTGGTGGTGACACTGACTGGCCCCTATCTTATAGGGGGGGCAGTTGCTATCGTCGTAACGCTGATCGCCCGGCTGGTCTCTGTCGGAATCCCCTTGTCTCTGATCCGGTTTCGGAGCAGGCTTCCCGCCGGCACCCTCAAGGTAATGACCTGGGGGGGTCTGCGGGGCGGCATAGCCGTTGCCCTGGCCTTGTCTCTGCCTCACGGCGCGGAGAGGGATGTCGTTATAACTATGACCTATAGCGTCGTATTGTTCTCGATCCTGGTCCAGGGCTTGACCATAAAAGCCCTGGTATCCCCTTCGATGGGAGAACGGGAATGACCGTCCCCTGGCAGCCACCGATTCAGGGGAGAATAAAGATAACTTATCGACCTATAGATAATTTTTAGATAACCTCTTATTTCTAAAAACAAAACGGCTTGACAAAGTTTTCCCGGCTGTGATAATCTTCGTACGTTTTCGATCAAAAAAATCTCAGCGACGAAGAGGTTACGATGCTCGATATTCATCTGAACTGGTTTATTGTCCTCACCGTAAATTTCCTGGCATTGATTTTCATCCTAAACATTATCCTTTACAAGCCCCTTCTCAAGATCTTCGCAGAGAGGGAAAACACCGTCAAGGGTGCTCTCGATGCCGCGAAGGAGATGGATCAGAGGAAGGAAGAAGGGATCGAGAGGATGAACAAGGAAATCACGGGGTCCAGGGCCAAGGCCAAGGAGATCTTCGAGTCGATGAGAGCAGAGGGGTTGGAGATGCAGAAGACGTTCTTAACCGAGGCGGAGGCAGGTTCGGCTTCCATACTCCAGAAAGCGAGAGAGGAGCTAAAGGGAGAAGTCGCCAAGGCAAGACAGGCCCTCAGGACGGACGTTGAAAGATTTTCGGAAGAAATAGTCAGAAAGCTGGTAGGGGCGTAATGAAGAAAAGTCAGAGGTCTGAAATGAAGAACCTGAAGTCAAAGAGGATACGTTCGGCTATTATTTACGCTCTTCCCTTGGTATTTGTCATGTCGCTCATGTTCGTTTCCGTCGCCTTCGGCAGCGAAGGCGGGGAGGCCCAGGGATCTGTTTTCAGGGAATATGTCTGGCCCGCCGTCAATTTTATGGTGCTCGTTTTCGTGCTGGTCTACATGGCAAAGAAGATGGACATCAAAGGGTATTTCAGGAAGCGGACGGAGCTTATCGAGCAGAGCCTGAACGAGGCGCGCCAGGCTAAAGAGCTTGCCCAGAAGGCCCTCGCCCAGGTGGAGGAGAGGCTCAAGGTGAAGGACAAGGAGATTGAAGAGATCGTGGCTTCCGCAAGAATCTCAGGTGAAAAAGAGAAGGCGAGACTCATCGAAGAGGGCGAGCGGATGAAGGAAAGGATTCTGGAACAGGCGAAGACCAATATAGACTTTGAGGTGAGACAGGCGAAGTCGTCTATACGGGACGAGGCGGTGGAAATCGCCATGGAACTTGCCGAGAAGAAACTCAGAGAGAAATTGACCAAGGAACAGCAGATGAAGCTGCTGGAAGAGTCGGTCGCAAAAATAGAGGGTAAAAAGTGAAACCGGTAAAAGAAGCCAAGAAATACGCAAAGACATTGATCAGCGCAGTCGGACTGGAGGACGCCCCGAGGGCGATCGCCGAACTTACGGTGATCGAGAAGCTGATGGAGGAAAGCAGGGAGTTCAGGAGTGTTCTCGTAAACCCCGGTTTTACCGGAGAAGAGAGAGCGAAGGCGCTGAGGCAGGTCGCGGAAAGGGCGAAGCTGTCGGAGACGGTTACCAAATTTCTAGTTCATGTTGCCGAAATCAAGGCTATAGCCGCTCTTTCGCAGATAATAAAGATAGCGACGTCTATCTATCTTGAAAAGAAAAAGCGGGCGAAGGCCGTTGTCATGTCGCCTGTGGAGATCACCAGTGATTATGAAAGGCGCCTGAAGGATTCACTGAAGGGGCTGATAGACAAGGACGTTGACATTGAGTTTGTGATGGATCCGTCCCTGCTAGGCGGCGTGCTGGTCAAGGTGGGCAGCACGATGTACGACAGCAGCGTTAAAGGCCAGCTTCGGCTTTTGAAAGATGAGCTTATAAAGGGGTGAAAGAGATGGAGATTAAAGTAGACGAGATAAGTGAGCTTTTGAGGAAGCAGATCACTGACTTCGAGAAGAAGGTCG
>JBJKPE010000267.1:0-11992 GCA_046706685.1 Thermodesulfovibrionales bacterium
TGCCACCGCCGCCCTGAACATCGGCTGGCTGAACCTTGATGCCGGATATCACTTTGTTGGGGCAATCGACGAGCTGGCGCTTTACAACAGGACTCTTTCCGCCACCGACATCCTCCAGGATTATACGAACGGCAAGGCAGGCCAGGGGTATAGTTACGGTCTTACAGTGAAAAGGATCGGCTCTACTACCGCATATTACTCCCGGCTTCAGGAGGCATACGATTCTGCGGCCGGCGGGGATACCATTCAGTCGCAGGCGATGACTTTCACTGAGAACCTCGTTTTCGACCAGAACGTAAGCGTCAATTTCGTAGGGGGGTATGATTCCGCCTTTTCATCAGATAGCGGATATACATCGGTCTCCGGCTCGATGACCATAGACAATGGAACTGTGACACTCGGAAATGTAATCTTGAGATAGGGCGGGAACATCTTCTGTGAGGCGGCGGACGAAGATTGCAGACGGGCAAGTCGACTGTCTGTCAGGTTGCCTCACCATATTTCCCCGTCAGTATTTACGGAATAACCTCTTCTCCTATTGCATATGAACATAAAACGGTTACCACGACAATTAATCGGTGGCTGCATAAGAAAGCTGGCAGCCCTGATGGAAGAACCGCTGCCGAAGTTCGGAAACGAGCCGACAAATCTGACAATCCAGCAACCCAGAACAATCTGCAATCCCGAAAATATCTTCTTCGGAGATGATGTCTGGCTGGGTCGTGGTTCTCTGCTCATCGCGATAACGCGATATCCGGGCAGCTCAATGGCGCATCCCCTCAAACAGCAGGATGTCCAGTATTTCACTCCCACAATCTCGGTTGGCAGCAGAGTCACAGCGACCGCAGGGCTGCAGATAGCGGCGATGGGGGAGGTCACCGTGGAAGACGATGTGATGTTCGCATCGAATATAAACATTACCGATGGCCTGCATGGCTATGAAAGCGCTCATCAGCCTTATAAGTACCAGAAAATGTTCAGGATCGCACCGATCAGAGTAAAACGAGGGTGCTGGATCGGCCAGAATGTGGTCATCCTACCCGGCGTAACGATAGGCGAATTGTCCATTGTGGGAGCTAACAGCGTGGTTACAAAAAGCATTCCGGACAGATGCATTGCAACCGGAGCACCCGCCAGAGTGATAAAGAGGTGGGACGAGAGCTCCCAGCAATGGATTTCCCAAAATCCATGAACTAGGTCTACTACCCCGGAAAAAACAGATGACTTTCCAAACAGGCAGCCAGACGATAATGATAGCTTTGTATTGCCGGAGTAATGTAAAGGAGAAGGCCCATTCAGCCGCCTTCCGGGAGAAATACAGGGGGGAGTATGCCTGTTAAGGCCTGCCCGCTTGTTACCATCGCTATTCCGACTTATAACAGGGCGGACGGTTTCCTTAGAGAGGCTCTCGCCTCGGCCGCAGGCCAGTCGTATCGCAATATCGAGATAATCGTCTCCGATAATTGCTCGATTGACGACACGGAAGGCCTAGTCAGAAGCTTCCATGATCCGAGGATACGATATTTCAGACAGGATAGGAATATTGGGGCGAATAACAATTTCAACTTCTGCCTTAGTCAGGCAACGGGTGAATTTTTTTTACTGCTGCAGGACGACGACTGCATTGACACAGATTTCCTGGAGGCATGCGCGAGTCGGATAACCTTAAATCGCGGGTGCGGCATAATAAGAACCGGAACACGAATAATTAATGCGCAGGGTGATGTTATTTGCGAATCACCGAATATGGCTGAGGGGCTTCCAACGGCAGATTTTTTCCTGGGCTGGTTCAGTGGAAAAACGTCCTTATATCTCTGCAGCACGTTGTTCAATACGAAGAGACTGATGGAAATCGGCGGTTTCAGGTCCCCTAAGAATTTGTTCCAGGACGATATGGCGATAGTCAGTTTAGCTTCAGAATACGGCAGGGCTGATATACGGGCGGTCAAAGCGAGTTTCCGGAGGCACGATGGAGAAATGACGGCGTTTTCAAAGGTCAGTGACTGGTGTGAGGACTCCCTGGCGTTGCTGGGTCTGATGTGCGAACTTGTTTCATACAAAGACAAAAAAGATATTCATGACAAGGGTATGAACTTTTTCGCAAAAGTAAACTACAACAGAGCCGTAAACGTGAAATCCCCCCTCAAACGTGTTATGACATACTTCATGGTCTTCAGGAAGTTTCATTATCGTCACCTTCCCGGAATGGATAATTTTCTTTCTCCCATCTATAAATTGATCCACGGAACGGCTATCCACTACGGGTTGAGATTCATCAAAAGGAAAATAACTCACATTCCGTCGAAGGGCTGATTCCTCACCGACTGCGAGGCATGAGCCCGGTGAGTAATCCATTGCAAGCTAAAATGAAAATTGCCTTTCTCTGCAATCAATTCCCGAAATTGTCCGAGACCTTCATTTTGAACCAGATCACGGGGCTGATAGACCGTGGTCACGAAGTGGATGTCTATGCAGGCGGGACGGAGAACGAGTCAGAGTTGCACGATGACATAGTAAAGTACGATTTGTTAAAACGGACGTTCTATTATGAGTATATGCCCGACAACAAATTGCTGCGTTTTAAGAAAGCAGCGGCACTGATCAGAGACAATTTTCACAAAGAGCGGGGGGCCTTCGTTAGGGCACTGAATGTCCTCAAATTTGGACGGGACGCGGCTTCTCTGAGAAACGTTTACAGGATTATCCCTTTCCTGAATCGAAGCCATTACGATATTATTCATTGCCAGTATGGGCCAAACGGGGAACTTGGCGTACTTTTGCGGGCTCTCGGTATATTTAACGGAAAAATTGTGACGACATTTCACGGTTACGACATAAGACTGGGGCTGGAAAAAGGAGGGGGAATTTACCGGAGACTGTTTGACCGCGGAGATGTCTTCATCGCAATTTCACCTTACAACCATGACAATCTGCTCAAGCTGGGCCTCGACCCCGGCAGAATTGTATATCATCCTGTGGGGATTGATCTGAAACAGTTTGCTTATAAATGCCCGGGCGGGCCCGCAGGGGAAGGCAAACGAATAAGAGTGCTGACCGTCGCTCGCCTTGTGCAGGAAAAAGGACTCGCTTATGGCGTTCATGCAATCCGGAAAACGCTGCAGAGGCTCCCGCGGCTGAATATCGAATACAACATTATCGGCAGCGGCCCCCTTGATGCGGAGCTGGCGGCACTGGTCCGGAGTTTAAACCTTGAAGAAGTGGTGTATCTGCGCGGAGCAAAAAACCGGTCTCAGATCGTCGAGGCATATAAAAAAAGTGATATTTTTTTGCTGCCGAGTGTTGCCGAGGCTTTACCTGTCGTAGCTATGGAGGCAGAGGCCGTCGGTCTTCCTGTTATGGCGACCAGGGTCGGGAGTATGGACAAGATCGTGCTCAACGGAGAGACCGGCTTTTGCGTGCCGCCCTCCGATCCGGACGCACTGGCTGACGGATTGTGTTTTCTCATAGATCATCCCGAGATATGGCCCAAGATGGGACAGTTGGGCAGGCGGCACGTGGAAGACAACTTCAATATAGATACGTTGAATGACCGTCTGGTCGATTTATACGTGCAACTCCTGCAGACAGAACGGTGGGGGGAGATTCATGGAAGAGCGGCTAACCAGTAAACCGGATTTTCCTTTTGTTTCAGTGATAGTGCCGGTCTTTAACGATGCTCAAAGGGTGGGGAAGTGCATTGGTGCATTATTGGCCCAAACATATCCCCGTGACAGATACGAGATTATTGTTGTAGACAACGGCTCCAGCGATGAGTCTCGCCGGGTAGTAAGAGAATATCCAGTGAAATTACTTGTCGAGAACGCAGTAAAGAGTTCGTATGCAGCCAGAAATAAGGGAATTCAGAATGCCCGGGGGGAAGTTATCGCGTTCACTGATGCGGACTGTATCCCCCATCCCGATTGGATCGAAAAAGGTGTCGGAAATCTTATCAGTACGCCGAATTGCGGACTCGTCGGGGGAAAGATTGAGATCTTCTTCAGACAGTCCGGCAGACCAAATGCGGTAGAAGTTTACGACAGCATCATGGGATTCAATCAGAAAGAAGATGTCGAGATATACCATTTCGGGTCCACTGCAAACGTGTTTACCTCTAAGGAGGTATTCGACAGAGTTGGGCTGTTTGACGATCGACTCAAGTCCGGCGGCGACAACCAGTGGGGGCGAAGGGTTTATGCGGCAGGGTATACTTTGGCCTATGCAGATGACGCTGTTATAGCCCACCCCGCCAGACACTCGCTGGAGCAGCTATACAGACGAGTGACACGGCTGACAGGCGGGTATCACGATCAATACCAGGGTAATTCCTATATCTCCTTCGCAAGAGAGTCTATTGGGAGCTTGCGACTGATACTTTCACTTTCGATAAGAACTACTTTCGGCCTTAGACCTGCAGACAGGCTGAAAGGAACCAGACAAAAATGCCAGTACATTTTATTGGTCTTTTTTGTGGAATTCATCGGCACATGGGAAAGAACCCGTCTATTGTTCGGAGGTAACTCCAGGAGATGACGACACCGGGCAAGGATAACAGCGTAAGACAGTACCTCCCGATGCCGGAATTGGTATCGGTGATCATCCCCAGCTATAACAGGAAACTTGTCCTTTGCGACTGTATCGAATCTGTCCTGGCCCAGGACTATAGACCGATAGAAATAATAGTGGTCGACGACAACAGCCAGGACGCCACGGTGGAACATCTGCTCTCACATTACAATAATCTCATCGTTATTCCCTCGGCTCGCCGTTACGGCCCCTCTCACCTTAGAAACAAGGGCCTTAATAGAGCGAATGGAACGTACGTCCTCTTCCTTGACAGCGACTCCATTCTGCAGCACTCCGATATTATATCGAAGATGACCCGCAGGCTTCATGACGACAAGACTATCGGTCAGATAGGAGGTGAGATTCCCGTATATCGGGGAATCACCGATGAAGCCCACGGCAGAAAACTGGACTATTTCGGAAACAACTCGGTAGTCATCTCCAGAAAAACCGATACGGCCGTTACAAGGGCGAAGGATTGTGATTACCTGCCCACATGCAATTGCATGGTAAGAAAAGAGGCGGCCATACAGGCAGGAGGTTTTGATCCTTATTACCAGTTCGGTGGTGAGGACCTCGACTTCGGGCGGGCAATACGGGATAAGGGCTACCGCAATGTTGTCGACTACGATGTAGCCGCTCTTCACAGGCACGTGCCATCGGGCAGATATGACGACGAGGAATACCGGTACGCGCTTACCAACATCATGTTTAACCTTAAGTGGTATTCCATGGGGAGAAATATTGTAATTTCCCTTAAGGACTTATCCGAAGCTCTCTTCTTCTACCTCCTGCTTGGGCCCAAACTCATTGCGAAAATCATTAAGGGGGACAGTATAGAACGTGTCAATCTTACCGGAGGCTATTATATCTTCAAGGCATACGCCAGAACCATTCTGGGAGCTCCTCTCATCCACGAGGCACGTCGAGCAACCTATTTAAGCATGGACGCGATGGACAGCTTTGAGACCTCCTTCAGGCAAGGCTCATGAAATGCCATCTCCAGTCTGCGATGACCATAACGAGTCCGGAGACGGAAATCCCGGTATAAACTGACGGCAAAAGCCATGATTACACCACTGAAATCCGTATCAGCCAGTCTTACGAACAACAATTACAAGGTGGTGTTGCTCCTCTTTCTGCCCCTCCTGTTCCTCTCCACCTTTCTTGTTTTCGAGATAAAATACGGTCTTATTGTTGTGGGAGGGACAGTTTTATTGTTCCTGGTACTTACAAAGCCAAGACGGGTCTATTATTTATTGCTTGCATTATTCTCCATGGAAGGTTTTGCGGCTGTCCCAGGTGCTTCGTATGACAGACTTCTGGCAATTTTACTCATCATTGGATTAACGCTAAGACTGGCTATGACCAGGGAAGCCATACCAAAGGACAGTTCATATATATTTCTTTTCCTTATACTATTGGGAAGCCTTCCCTCCTTTGCCTTTGCGAAAGACCTGTCGACAAGCCTGCGCTTTTATTTGACATTTATCTCGTTATTTCTTCTCTATGGCATGACACGTTACTTTATGAGGAGTGTTGAGGACATTCACGGTGGTCTGAATTATTTATTTTTCAGCACTCTGTTCATATTCTTGGTTGTTCGGGCCTTGGGTTTGTCTCTAAATGGTGGAGACGATCCATCGCGCATCGCTAGCGGCATTGGCGATCCGAATGAATATGCCTCTTTTATTCTTGTATTACTTCCGCTCGCTTACTACAGGGCAACGGGTAACGTCGGGGTCCGAAAAATTGTATATTGGATTTGCGTCGTAAGTTTCTTATTACTTCTGCTCTTCACAGGTTCAAGAGGCGGCGTTCTTGGTTTTCTGGGCGCGGCTGCAGTCTTACTCTATTATTACAGCATCGGAAGATTGAGGCAGCTTTTCTTTCTCGGTCTAATTCTGGTAACCATTCTGGTTTTCACCGTTCCGCCTGAGTTTTGGTCAAGAACTGCAACCATCATGCATCCAGAAACTGCGGGGGATTTGTCAATTGATCTCAGGATAGCAAATTATCAGGCTGCAGTGAAGATGTTTCTGGATCACCCTTTAACAGGAGTCGGCTTGAGAAACTTTCAATTTAATTGTGAGGATTACGGTGCCCTCGCAAAACTTGTAGTCCACAACACCTATCTGGAAATACTGACCGGTGGCGGGTTGCTCTGTTTTATACCATTTCTCCTGATAATAGGAGACTCCTGGAGGAAATTGGGAGTTCGGCAGATTCATGATGGAAGTATTCGCGATCTGCTAATCTGTTTAAAGGCCTCCCTTGTCTCTCTTCTGATCACGTCGTCTTTTTTATCTGTCGAAAACAAAAAGATTATGTGGTTATTATTTGCCCTTATCTCTTCTGCTTTCTATATAGCGAAGAAGCAGAGGAAGTTATACAGGACAAGGATCTGACGACTTTATGGCGTTAGCTCTTCTTTGAATTGAACTTCGTGAGTCGGCCGGAACTTCCGAACATGTCCCTTCGACACATGATGATGTAATAGAGCATGGAGAAAAAGATGCGCCAACGAACTACCCTGATGCATTTGATTAGCTGTTTCGCAATTGGTGGAGCGGAGAAATTAGTCATCGATTTAGCCGCATCGATAGACAAAAAAAAGTTTGACGTTATACTCTGCGGCATGGACATGATAAAGAACAGCGTTGACGAGGCTTTTTATGCCGATCTCCGGAAACAAGGCGTCAAAATACTGATGTTGCGCAAGCCGCCACACAGGCGACGGATAGAAACCGTCCTGAAATTGCGACAGCACTTGAAAGACAATCATGTATCGATTTTGCATACTCACTGCCAATCGCCGGACTTCTACGGAAAAATCAGTGCCTTTCTGGCACGAACTCCTCTTGTATTTTCTACCATTCATAACGTTGCTGGTTACCACGCCGTTCATGAAAGCATTCTCCATAAATTAACTACCAGATATATAGCCATTTCCGAAACGGTGAAGCGATATGGTGTATCCGATCTGAAGATTCCTTCTGAAAAGATTGAGGTCATATACAATGCAATCGATACGCGGAAGTTTTCACCGTTGGCAGTGGACAGATACTCAAAGCTGAAAGAACTGGGAGTTCCGGCAGGCAGGAAGATCGTGTGCACAGTAGGATCATGCGAAGAGCGAAAGGGGCACCATTATCTTATTGAAGCAGCTGAACAAGTGGTGAGGAAAATGGCCGACGTGCATTTTCTCATTGTTGGGGATACCGCTGCTGATCCTGAGTTTGCGGGGCGTATGAGGGAGATGGTGGGTGCAAAGAAATTGCAGGATAGAATTTCATTCGCGGACACACGTACGGACATTGCTGAGATCCTTTCCATCACTGATATATTCGTTTTGCCTTCCTTGTATGAAGGACTGTCCATAGCACTTCTGGAGGCAATGGCTTCAGGGTTGCCGGTGATTGCTACGAGTGTAGGGAGCAACCCGGAGGTAGTAGAAAATGGAATTAACGGATTCATTGTTCCGCCCAGGGACGCAACACTTCTTGCTTGGAAGATTGAAGATTTGTTGGCAGATCCGCAAAACGCAGCTGATATGGGTTCACGGGGGCGCACTATGGTCAGAGAATCTTTCGGTATTGATCGATTGGTTCAGGAACATGAAGAACTATATCTTAGAAATTTGGATAGGATAATAAATTAATAAAAAAACCTATTGTAAACAACCACGATATTCTTGATGATACCATCTGATATGTCACTGGAAAAAAACATACTCACGATGCCTTATGCTTCATACCAAAACGAAAAAGAAAATGGACTGCCGCGGCGGATCTAGCCTGCGGATTTGCCTCGTCTCTCCTGTGCCGCCACCACGCGGCGGGCTCGGCCGCTGGACAACGCATGTGCACAGATGGGCAGCCGGAGAGCAGGATCTTCTCATCTCTCAGGTAGACATATCTCCTCGCTGGCGTTCCGTCGATGATCTGGCCGTCTGGAAGCGCGTGCTCGGCGGCGGGATACAACTTCTTCGTGATTATATGAAATTTCTCAAAGCTGTTCGCGGAGCGCATGTCATACACCTGACAACGTCAGGCAGTCTTGCTTTGGTGCGTGATCTGGTAATCTGCGCGACTGCAAGGTTGCTGCACCTTCCGCTGGTCTATCACCTGCATTTTGGCAGGGTCTGTGAAATAGCCTCTTCCAACACCCTCGAATGGCGCATGCTCTTGCGCGCAATGAATTCGGCCAGTACCGTTCTGGTTTTTGACCATGTGACAGGAGCAACAGTCAAGAAGCGCCTTCCGCATTTGCGGGTGGAAGTTGTGCCGAACCCCGTTGACCTGGAAGGCCTTCCCGCTCCCTGTCCGACTGAGTCTGTGAAAAAAACGGCTTTTTTCCTGGGGTGGATATTGCCGAGCAAGGGGGTTGAGGAGCTGCTTCGGGCATGGTCCGCTTCGTCAGCTGAAGGCTGGGATCTAGTGCTGGCGGGCCCGATCAATCCCGTGTACCGTGATATGCTTGTTGCTCGATACCGGCCCAATGCCGTGCGCTTTACTGGGGAACTGCCTCATGAAGAGGCGATGCGCATGATGGCCCGCTGCGACCTCTTTATCTTGCCGAGCCGCACCGAGGCTTTCCCTTACGTTGTGCTTGAGGCTATGGCACTCAGCAAGCCGATACTGGCTACGCATGTAGGGGCAATTCCCGACATGCTTTCGGGTGGGTGCGGCGTTTTGATCCCCCCCGAAGATGCCGCTGCCCTTGCCGGAGCCATTGAAAGACTTGTGCGCGATGAGAAGTTACGGTTTGTCATGGGGGAGCGTGCCCGCGAGAAAGCGACACGTCTATATGCTCTCGGAACGGTTATGCAGGAGATAGCCGCAATCTGGCACTCTCTTGCTCAGGCATAGACTGAAGGAGGTTTCTTTATGTCAAACATAACCATTGTCAGCTCGGTATATCCACCGGAACCGCCTGTTAACGCGCGTATGTGCTCGGATCTGGCCGGCGCGCTTGATGCGCGGGGACACAACGTGACGGTTCTCTGCCCCCAACCCACAAGGCCGCTGGGCACCGATTACAGCGCTTATTCCGCCTCGGGCAGGAACCTCGTGAGCCGCGAAGGCAATATTGAGATTGTTCGTTTGCCGTCCTTTACTTCCCCGCAGTCGAAGTTGATTCCACGAATGCGGGAAAGCTGGAGTTTTGGCAGGCACTGCTGCCGCTACTTATCGGACCAGGCTGTGAGGCCCGATGTGCTCTATGTACATGCCTGGCCATTACTCGCTCAGGCCTTGTTAGCTCAGTACGCGGACAAACGGCGTATTCTGATGGTCCTTCAGATCATGGATACTTACCCCGAATCCTTGATGAACAAGCTACCCGCCGCTGCACGTCCCCTCTTTGGCGAACCGTTGCGAATGCTTGACCGGTGGACTGCTCGAAAGGCGGCCATCGTAAGCGTTATCTCGGAAAGTATGCGAAAAACATACGTACACAACCGTCGAATTTCCGCAGAAAAGGTTGTGACAATTCCCACATGGCAAGATGAGAAGATGTTCGACCATGTCCATGACCGTGAGGAGGCATGCCGTCATTATGGGGTATCAAACGAGCCATTTACGTTCGTATATCTGGGCAATATCGGGCCGGTCGCCGGACTGGACCTGCTTATGCGGGCCTTCCACGAAGCCAATATCATGGATGCTCAATTACTGATTATCGGAGACGGTTCAGAAAAAAATGCCTGTATCGAGCTCGCACGGAGGATCGGCGCTCCCAACATCGTATTCATTTCCGACCCCGATGCACGAAATGTGGCCAGGCTGCAAATTATGGCGGATGTCTTTCTTTTGCCGCTAAAGCGGGGAGCCGGAAGCAGTTCAATTCCGTCCAAGCTCTCGGCCTACATGTTTTCTGGGAGACCGGTACTCGCCATGATAGATGAAGACAGTGATACTGCTGCAGTAATTCGGGATGCTGCATGCGGTTGGGTAGGACCACCCGAAGATGAGCAATGGCTGTCCGCAAAAATGAAGGAGATTGTCGCTATGGCGCCTCAGAAACTCTTGACGTTCGGGGCCAACGGAAGGGAATTCGCACTTGCCCATTTTTCAAAGACACAAGGCGTAAGGCGGCTTGCGCAGGTTGTTTTGGCCGCGGCTGGAGAATCCCAATCCATTTCTGGAAAGCGCTCGCGCTTCGTTCGTGACGTGACGTAAGATGATAAGTGCGACCAGTGAACTACGTTCAGTCGGCAAAGGCCGGCGAAGCAGGCAAGGCCCGGAAAGAAAAAGCGGCTTTTAGGAACAAGAGAGAGAAGTCATTATGCAAAATCACTGTGATGCAAAATGGGCCCCATATCTTCAGCGGTATGCCAAGGGCGAATGGCGGGCCGCAATTTTTCGGGACATGATTCTATGCGATGCGCGGAAGCTGTCTCAGGAGCGGGATGACTTATCATTCCTGGATATAGGATGTGGCGGTGGATTTGATAGTGATCCGAAGCTTCAACGTTCCATTGCTCAAGCCGCGGGAAAGTATATAGGCATTGAACCAGATAAGGACATAGAACTTAGTCCTGTTTTTCATTCAGTACATCGCTGCTGCTTTGAAGATGCTCACCTGGATCCCGATTCGGTTGATATAGCTTTTGCAGTAATGGTACTGGAACACTCTGACAAACCTGACTTATTTTGGAGAAAGGTCCACAAAGTACTCCGGCGGGGCGGGGTTTTTTGGGGTTTCACCGTGGACGCTCGTCATTGGTTTGTTACGGCATCGTTGTTAACTGAAAGACTGCACATTAAGGATTTATATCTAAATATGTTGCTCGGCAAAAGAGGAGAAGAACGTTATGAAAATTACGGTGTTTTCTACAGGAGTAATACTCCGAAACAGATACAGGGAATGACCAAGGCGTTTTCCTCTACAACGATTCTGAATTTTCATAGAGTTGGACAAATAGATGACTATATTCCGAAGAAGCTGAGGTGGTTGAGTAGAGCTGTCGACCGTTATGCAATCCGGACGGGGCGGCCCGGAAGCCTTATGGCGGTGAGAGCGGAAAAATGACTGCGCGGCGTTGTCAAGGTGCCCGGCATTATTTGCTCACAATATCGAAAGCGCGTAGCACCTATAAGGCCTTGCGCTGTCAAGCGAAAAGGAATTGCCGGCTTATAGCTCTGCTATTTCTCTCAGTCCTCGCGCTGTCACTTTGGACAATGGCGCAGGGCGCAGAGGCAGCCACTTACTATGTTTCTCCATCCGGCAGTGATAGTGGTTCGGGAAGTGTAAGTTCACCTTTTAAGACTATCCAAAAAGGTGCGAATATTGTGAATCCCGGCGATACGGTGTATGTGAGGGGGGGGACATACTATCAAAGGGTGAGTCTGACGAGGTCTGGCTCATCGGCAGGATACATCACCTTTCAGAACTATCCCGGGGAGACCCCTGTTCTCGACGGCAC
>JBJKPE010000268.1:0-2572 GCA_046706685.1 Thermodesulfovibrionales bacterium
TGAGTTTCGTCATGGGTCCCGTTGAAGGATAGTGTTTATGACAGCCGAGGCACCTGTCGTTTGAAATCATCTTTGGCGCCGCCTCGGTATAACTGTGGCACTTCAGGCAGGAGAGTTCGGCCATCCCTCCTATCCCGTGTATCACCTTGTCCGCATGACATTCCGCGCAGGCCTGCTCATTTGGAGCAAAAGCATGAAGTTTGCTGCTGTGGCATTTGCTGCAGCTGATCTTGAGCATAAACACGTGCCGCGCGTGCCCGTAGGACTTGCTCAAAGTGATCGATCCCTGCTCGACATCCGAGAGATGACATTCTTTGCACGCATGCCATGGAGAGATCCTCCCGTGCTTCTCCTCCGCCGACTTCCCCCCCTTGACGACATAGGCTACCAGCATCCTGTTCTGTTCGAGGATACTCATTTCGTGGCATCGCTGGCAGGGTAAGTCCCTGTGCTTGCTCATCTCCCATGACCGGTACGCCTCATTCATCATGTGGCAGGATTTACAATACTCCGGGTCATACCGCGTATACCGGTAATATCTGTAGCCGACGATGGAGCCGATGGCGGTGATGACGAGAAGCAGAAAGACGATCGCCTTCTGATTTTCTTCGAGCAGACCATGCAGAAAAGAGAACTGTCTCTTCTTACTCATTTTTCAAAAGTTTGGCCCGCGCCTCTGCCACCACGGTCCCGTCTCTCTTTCGCATCCTGGCCGACGCCTCCACCACTTTTCCCCACGGCTTACTTAACTCCGCTTCCACGGTCGCATCCTCCCCGGTAGAAAGAGGGCTCTTGAACCTTACCGTTATCTCGGCTGTGACGGCCAGAACTCCCGTCGAAAGAA
This sequence comes from Thermodesulfovibrionales bacterium, assembly GCA_046706685.1. Taxonomy (GTDB): domain Bacteria; phylum Nitrospirota; class Thermodesulfovibrionia; order Thermodesulfovibrionales; family UBA6898; genus JARRRD01. Next base: position 845 of record JBJKPE010000268.1, read on the forward strand.
CCGTCTTTACCATAGCCTCGTCAAGTACAGTGGCGATGATGCCCCCGTGTACGATGCCTTTAAACCCCTGATATTCCCTATGAGGCAGAAACACCGCAGCCGTCCTGCCGTCTTCACTACTGAAATCCAGCTGCAGGCCCCGGGAATTTTTCTTCCCGCAGGCGAAGCAGTAACCGTCGTCATCCAGTTGCAGCCGTTTCATTTGCTGCCCAGGAACTCAAAAAATTTGTAGAGAAAGAATGAAAAGATGAAACCCATGAAGGAACCGAAGGCGGTCATGATAGCCAGTACGACGCCGAACATGACGTATACGATGAAGCTCGATGAAGAAACACCAAGGGAAAAAAAGGTGTTCAGGTCCCTGGCAATCGCGTCACGCCAGGTACCGTTCATAACATCAGCATAAAAGGTGTCCATGAGCAAGGTTATCGAAAGGCTCAAGATGCCGCCGATAATCGCCCCGAAGAGCAGGTATCTCTTGGCTCTCCCTCTGTCTTCCATAGAAAAGTTACTTGTTCATCATATCGAGAAAATCTTTGTTGGTCTTGGTGCCGGTGAGCTTGCCGAGAAGGAATTCCATGCTCTCCACCGTGCTCAACGGATTGAGGACCTTTCTCAGTATCCACATCCTGTTCAATACATCCCTGTCTACGAGGAGCTCTTCCTTACGTGTCCCGGATCCGTTTATGTCGATCGTGGGGAATATCCTCTTGTCCACGAGCTTCCTGTCGAGGTGGAGTTCCATGTTGCCGGTACCCTTGAATTCCTCGAATATGACATCGTCCATTCTGCTTCCGGTATCCACAAGGGCCGTCGCCAGGATTGTGAGGCTGCCGCCGGTTTCGATGTTTCTTGCCGCGCCGAAAAATCTCTTCGGTTTCTGGAGCGCATTCGAATCAAGTCCTCCGGAGAGGACCTTCCCGCTGGCGGGCATGATCGCGTTGTAGGCCCTCGCAAGACGCGTGATGCTGTCGAGGAGTATCACCACATTCTTCTTGCTCTCCACCAGCCGCTTTGCCCGCTCGATTACCATCTCCGACACCTGGCAGTGCCTCTGCGGGGGCTCGTCAAAGGTCGAGCTTATGATCTCGGCAGCGTTCACCTGCCGCTTCCAGTCTGTAACCTCCTCGGGCCGTTCATCAATGAGGAGAATGATGAGATGTATATCGCGCTGGTTTTTCTTTATCGCCTTGGCGATGGACTGAAGGAGCATCGTTTTGCCCGTACGCGGGGCCGCCACAATCATTCCCCTCTGCCCCATGCCTATGGGAGTGATAAGTTCCATTACCCTGGTGGAATAATCCGTTGTGTCATACTCGAGCTTGATTCTTTCGGTGGGATAATAAGGTATAAGGTTATCAAAGAGGGGTCTCTTTATGTTTACTTCCGGAGATCCGTGGTTAATCGCCTCGACCTTGAGAAGGGCGAAATAACGCTCAGTTTCCTTCGGAGGCCTTATCTGACCTGAAACGAGGTCCCCTGTTCTCAGATTGAACCTCCTGATCTGCGAAGGAGAGACATATATGTCATCAGGGCCGGGAAGATAACTGTAGTCCGGCGACCTCAGGAACCCAAATCCGTCCGGGAGTATTTCGAGAACCCCCGCGGAAAATACATTGCCCGTTTTTTCCGCCTGCGCCTGCAGGATCGCAAAGATAAGGTCCTGCTTCCTCAATCCCGCCGCGCCTTCAACCTTCAGCTCCTTGGCCACGTCGCTCAACTCGTCAA
>JBJKPE010000269.1:0-7237 GCA_046706685.1 Thermodesulfovibrionales bacterium
CCTCTATCGACACAAGTGTGACGGCAGCGGGCCCCTTCTTGCTGCCACAACCGCAGCCTGCAATGAAAATGATCATGAATAACGCGTAAAACCCGAATTTAAGATATACTTTCATCCGTACCTCTCTCTGATTTCTCTATATAAAATTCACTATTCCATAATAAGACCAGCTGCCCGAAATACCGCTTTGAGACTAAAGTATAAATAAAATTATGTCAATAACTTTTTTCTCCCCCTCAACTGGTTATGCGGGCTCTACCGGCCAACCGGCTTCCCTCCTGAAATATTAGAGATAGAGTCTAAAAAAGACACAGAGCCCGCTTGAAAATAAAATGGCATAGAAAACAATGACCGCCCCTGCAATGGTTGCTATCTGAATTTCCGTTGACTTAAATTCCGGGAATATATCATCATTGATAATGTTTTCTGGGACTCGCATGACATTTTTTTGGCTTCGCGGCCGGTTTGGCCGGTCGCGCATGATTCTGATGGGGGTGCCGCCTGGCATGTAGCGTTAGCGGATGGACGAGAGAACGAGCCACAGGCGGCACGGCCCCTGTGGCTTTTATATTTTTCGTTACTAATAAAGGAGAACCGGATGATAATTGTAATGAAGCAGGGATGCAGGAAAAAGGAAATAGAGGCAGTAATGAAGAAAGTCGAAAAACTCGGGTTTAAACCCCACGCTATTTTCGGGGTGGAGAGGACTGTCATCGGGGCCGTCGGCGATGACAGGGACAGGCACCTGCTTGAAGTCCTCGAAGCGAACCCCTGCGTCGAGAAACTAATGCCTATATTACAACCCTACAAGCTTGCAAGCAGGGAGATAAAGAAGGAGCCGTCCGTCGTCAAGGTCGGGAACGCCAAGTTCGGCGGGGGCTACTTCGGAGTGATCGCGGGGCCCTGTTCAGTGGAAAGCGAAAAACAGATCGTCGAAACAGCCATGGGCGTCAAGAAGGCCGGCGCCAGAATGTTGAGAGGCGGGGCCTTCAAGCCGAGAACATCGCCCTACTCCTTCCAGGGACTCGAGCATGAGGGCCTGAAGCTCCTCGCTAAGGCCCGCGAGGAGTCCGGTCTTCCCTTTGTCACAGAGGTCATTAATCCCGAAGACGTCGACCTGGTAGGGGAATATGCCGACGTACTTCAAATAGGAGCTCGGAATGTCCAGAATTTTTCTCTCCTTCGGAGGGCCGGGAAATACGGAAAACCAATTCTCCTGAAGAGGGGCATGTCCACAACCATCCAGGAATTTCTCATGTCCGCGGAATATGTGCTTTCCGAAGGCTGCCGCGACGTGATACTCTGCGAAAGGGGGATCAGGACGTTCGAGACCGCCACCAGGAACACACTCGATATCTCCGCGGTGCCGGTGATCCACGAACGCTCACACCTCCCCATTATAATAGACCCCTCCCATGCCACGGGATCGAGGAACTACGTCGAACCCCTCTGTTTTGCGGCCATGGCAGCAGGCGCCGACGGTCTGATCATTGAAGTGCACCCGGAGCCACTTAAGGCCCTGTGTGACGGACCGCAATCTCTCGATATAGCAGATTTTGGATCACTCATGAAGAGATTGAAGGACCTTTCGAAGTTTACCAGGGTGAAGCTCTGATTCAGGCTGCTTCCGGCTTTCTCAAAAAAGCGGCGAGCACTATCGCGGCGCCTGCAAAGGCCGCGGCCATATAAAAACTGCTGGCGAAACTGCCGGCCTTTTCGGCCAGTACTCCGGCGATCGCGGGACCGATGATCTGTCCGAGCCCGAATATAAAAGTGATCAGCCCAAATGCTACGGCGGCCCGTCGGGCCCCCACGTAATCACCAACTGCTGCGGCCATGATGGACGGTATGCTCCAGGCCACTATTCCGTAGCAAACGATGGACATATAAAGGAATATACCCGGAAGCCGGGAGGCAACAAGAACGTATGAAAGGGTCTGAAGAGAGAAAACGACGATCAGGCCGGTCTTTCTGCCGAGCCTGTCGGAAAGGGTGCCAAAAACGGGACCTGAAAAAAGGCTCAGGAACCCTACCCAGGCCCATAGGTTTCCGGCCGATGCTTCCGAAAAACCCCTTTCCTTCACGAGTGTGGTCACTATAAAAGTGGCATAGATCACGTATGTGTACCCGAAAATGAAATATATTGCACCGAGATAATAGAGGACACCCTTTCTATAGATGTTGATCCTCACCCCTTCGGCATCGTGGGGATGTGAATCCGGGGCCTCGTCGCTGCCCACGGGCCTCAATCCCTTTTCCGTCGGACTGTCTCTGAGCAGGGCGAATGCCAGAAGAGAAATTATAGTCACTGTGCCGCCCAGGACAAGCCAGCTCACCCTCCACCCCTCCGGACCGATCAGCCTGTTGATAAAAGGTATGAGTCTGCCGGAGATAATTATGGCGAACCCGCTTCCGATGACTATAAACCCTGCTGCCTTTCCCCTCTTCCTGCTCGAAAACCATGAAGACACCAGCCCCATGACGGGGACGTTGGATGCCCCGCTCCCGGCGCCGGTCAGCATATAGAGCACGAGTATACAGCCAAAACTCTTCGCCCGGCTTATCAGTGCCATCGATATTCCAACTACGAGAAGGGCGATAAATATAAGCTTCCTTGCGCCTATCCTTGCCGCCCAGAAACCGCTCACCAGCACCGCAACGAGGTAGCCGATGAAATTGCCCGTACTGATAAATCCCATCTGGGAGTAACTGAGGTTCAGGGTCGACCCCATCGAAGGCAGGAGCATGCCGAGGGCAAAGCGGCCGAACCCCAGGCAGGCCAGGACGCACAGCATCCCCGTGATGACTATTACCCACCCGTAGTGGAACGGGAGAGCCGTCTCTCGATTTTTCATAAGGGGGAATATAACATTGTTGTCCGGCAAAACTAAAGATCCGGGCATGGCGGTGCTTACGCCGACCCTGCAAACATGCAGTTCACCACAGAGACATGGAGTCCGCAGAGATTGAGATATTTTTGTTGCTGTTCATATATTTTCGAACTCTCAGCAGAAGTATAAAATTACATTTCTCTGCGCTCCCCGGGTCTCCGCCACAGGCCGCCATTTCGTGATAAGAACGAAATTGCCAATACATTTGTCACGGACCCAGAATTGATGTATGCCTTGAAAAAATAAGAAAAAAAAAGTAATATTAAAGTTCAAATCGGGAAAGCGGGTCCGAAAGCGGATCCTGTTTTTTCGATTCCTGAAGGTCGATATGAACGAACTGGACAAAATCAGAAAAAAGATTGATAAGATCGATGACGAAATACTCGCCCTCCTGAACAGACGCGCCGAAAACGTTTTGGAAGTCGGGCATCTGAAGCGGAAGGGAAGACGAAATGAAAAAGTAAAATTCTACAAGCCCGACCGCGAACGCCAGATACTCGAGCGATTGACCCTTAACAATGCCGGCCCCTTCCCGAATGACGCGCTGAAGTCCATATACAGGGAGATACTGTCGGCGTCCCTCTCCCTTGAGGAACCGCTGAAGGTTTCCTGTCTCGGTCCCCTTGCCACCTTCACACACCTCGCCGCCCTCAGACATTTCGGGTCGTCCGCCGCTTTTCTGCCGGTGGACAGCATAAAGGCGGTCTTTGAAAATGTGGATTCCGGAAAGGCGGACTACGGAGTTGTGCCGATAGAGAACTCGAATGAAGGCGTAATAAGTCATACACTGGACATGTTCATGGACTTCGACCTTAAAGTAAACGCCGAGATCGTCCTGGAAGTGTCCCACAACCTGCTTTCGAACCAGAAGGACAGGAAGAAGATAAAGAGGATATACTCTCATCCCCAGGCCCTGGCCCAGTGCAGGGGATGGCTTGAGTCGAATATGCCGGGCGTCGTTACGAAGGAGTCCACCAGCACCGCGAAGGCCGCTGAACTGGCGACCAAAGACACTTCGGCAGCTGCTATAGCCAGCGAGGTGGCGGCCAGAATGTATGACCTCCCGATACTGGAGAGAGACATCGAGGACAGCCGCCACAACGTCACCAGGTTCCTGGTGATATCGAAGGACTTCCCTCCCAAAACCGGAAGTGACAAGACTTCCATAATGTTTTCGATCAAAGACAGACCGGGCTCGCTCTATGACATACTCCTGCCCTTCAAGAGGGCGAAGATAAACCTCACCAAGATTGAATCACGCCCTTCGAAGAGGAAGGCGTGGGAATATATCTTCTTTGTCGACATGGAGGGCCATATCGAAGACAGGAAGGTCAGGAACGCTACGGAATTACTCAAGAACCATTGCCTCTATCTTAAGGTACTGGGTTCTTATCCCCAGGGAGCGATTCAATGATCCGTCCGCCGGAGTACGTCCTGGCCATACGTCCCTATGTGCCCGGCAAGCCTATAGAAGAACTGGAAAGGGAACTCGGGATCAGCAATTCGGTTAAACTGGCATCCAATGAAAACCCCGTGGGCCCCTCTCCTGCGGCGGTAGCCGCCATCGAAAAAGCCCTTTCCGACATCAACAGATACCCGGACGGTAGCGGGTACTACCTCAAGAAGGCCCTTTCCGAAAAGCTCTCCGTGAGCGGCGATGAGGTTATTCTCGGAAACGGTTCGAATGAGCTGATCGACATAGCGGCGCGCACATTTATGACTGCCGGTGACGAGGCCGTTATGGCAACGCCTTCCTTTGTTGTCTATTCCATGGCCGTGCAGTCGGTAGGCGGTGTCTGCGTCCAGGTCCCGCTGAAGAATCATGTCCACGACCTCGAGGCGATGGCTGCCGCCGTGACGCCGAGGACCAAAATGCTCTTTGTCGCAAACCCTAACAACCCTACTGGAACGATCAACAGGAAAGAAGAATTTGACAGGATGATGGCAAAGATGCCGGACGGGCTCATCGTAGTCCTGGACGAGGCTTATATAGAGTATGTGTCTGATCCCGATTACGCCGACAGCATGAAGTACCTGCACAGCGACAAGAATGTCCTTATCCTGCGGACTTTTTCAAAGATATACGGTCTTGCCGGCCTGCGGCTCGGTTACGGCGTTGCAAGACACGAAATACTGGCAGACATGAACAGATTGAGAGAGCCTTTCAATACCAATTCGATCGCGCAGAGGGCGGCGATTGCTGCGCTGGGCGACGGCGAACACCTTCGCCGTTCGAAGGAAGTCAACGGACGCGGTAAGGAATATCTCTACTGCCAATTCAGGGAGATGGGATTGGCATATGTCCCCACGGAGGCCAACTTTATCTATTTGCCGGTCCCCGAAGCTCCGGCACTTTATGAGAAACTGCTGAGGCTCGGGGTTATCGTAAGACCGATGGGACCTGATTCGATACGGGTGACGATAGGGCTGCCCGAGGAAAACAGAAGGTTTGTCGAAGCACTCGGCCGGACCATCGGAAGCAGGCAGTGAGCAGGGAGGGATAAATGGACATTATTGTACTTAAACAGGGGGCTACAGAGGAAGAGATAAGGCATATCGTCAAGAAACTGGAAAGCCGCGACCTCAAGGCGAACGTTTCGCAGGGCACGGAGCGGACGATCATCGGAGTGATCGGTGATACGTCAAAGGTCAGCGAGGAAGAAGAAGACGCCATCCGCGCAGCAGCCGGGGTCGAGAGCGTTGTCAGGATAGTAAAGCCTTACAAGCTTGCGAGCCGCGAGTTCAGAAAAGAGAATACAGAGATAGATGTGAAGGGCACTGTCATAGGCGGCAGGAAAATCCCCGTCATGGCGGGTCCCTGCGCGGTAGAGAATAGAACAATACTCACCGGCATCGCCGAAAAGGTCAAGTCATCCGGGGCCTCATTCCTCAGGGGCGGCGCTTACAAGCCAAGGACGTCGCCATACTCGTTTCAGGGTCTTGGGGAGGAAGGCCTCAAGTACCTCGCCGAAGCGAGTGAAAAAACGGGACTACCTGTAATCACTGAAATCATGGACCCAAGGGACCTCGACGTCATCGTCAAATACGCGGACATCATCCAGATCGGGGCCAGGAACATGCAGAACTTCAGGCTTCTTCTCGAAGTCGGCTCCGCCAGGAAGCCGGTCCTTCTGAAAAGGGGGCTCTCCTCCACAATAAAGGAATGGCTGATGTCTGCAGAATACATAATGTCCCGCGGCAACCACGAAGTGATGCTCTGCGAGAGAGGCATAAGAACCTTCGAGACGGCCACGAGAAACACTCTCGACCTGAGCGCGGTGCCGGTGCTGAAACAGCTTACCCATCTGCCGGTGGTGGTCGATCCCAGTCACGGGGTCGGGAAATGGGACCTCGTCTCGCCGATGGCAAAGGCCGCTGTGGCGGCCGGCGCCGACGCGCTCATAATTGAAGTCCACACAAACCCGGAAGAGGCGATGTCCGACGGAGAGCAATCTCTCCGGCCCGATAATTTCAGACAACTGATGGAAGAACTCAAACCCGTGGCGGCTTCGGTGGGGAGGGAAATATAGGTATCCACGGGAGCATGCAGACTGCGGGCAAGCTTTTCTTTAATAAAGTCACGGTCCTCGGCGTGGGGCTGATCGGCGCTTCTTTCGCCCTGGCGCTGAAAAAGAACGGGCTGTGCGGAGATATAGCCGGATTCGGCAGAAGCCGGGAAAACCTCATAGAAGCCAGGAAGCGCGGCATTATCGATTCCTTTGAGCGGAGCGCTGCCGAAGCGTGCAAAGACGCGGACCTGATCGTGTTTGCCACGCCGGTCAGGACTTTCACCGACCTGGTCAGGCAGTCGTCGGCTTCTTTCAAGCCGGGGGCTGTCGTGACCGACACTGGCAGCGTCAAAGGGGACCTGATATACGAGATGGAGAGACTTATGCCTGCAGGCATAAGCTATATAGGATCACATCCGATCGCCGGCAGCGACCGCTCCGGCATCGATTCTTCCAGGGCCGGGCTTTTCGAAAATTCGAAATGTATCGTAACGCCGACCGGCGATTCAGATCCCGGCGCCCTGGAGAAGATCGTGGGTCTCTGGCGGTCTCTGGGCTCCAATGTGATTACAATGGACCCGGCAAGGCATGACCGGATCTACGCCTCCGTCAGCCACCTTCCCCATTTGATCGCTTACACCCTGGTAAATACGGCGGCCGACATGGATCCCGCCTTCCTCGAATTTTCGGGGCAGGGGTTCATGGACTCAACGAGGATAGCATGCAGTTCACCGGAATTATGGCGCGATATATGCCTGATGAACAGGAACAATCTGGTGGAAATGATCGCGATTTTCCAAAAGAACCTGGACACTCTCAGCCGGTATCTCAGGGCCT
>JBJKPE010000270.1:0-12783 GCA_046706685.1 Thermodesulfovibrionales bacterium
TGCTTTGCGTGATGTTCACGGGAACTGCGAACGCGGAGGAGACCTATACAAATCCCGTCCTGGCAGAGACATTTTACAGCCCGGTTGTGGGCGCGGTAGGCATCGGAGATCCCACCGTTATTTTCTATCGGGGGAAATACTATCTCTACCCCACCGGAGACAACCGCAGCTACGATGTATATATTTCCCCGGACCTTGTCCACTGGAAAAAAGGGCCCAAGGTCTTCCGGTCCTCCAAAGGCGGAGTCTGGGCACCCGATGTTCTTTACAACCCGCCGGACCGGAAATTCTATCTCTACTACACGGTTAACGGGCGGGTCGGAGTCGCCGTCGCCGGCCGCCCCGACGGGACATTCGCAAACCGCGGCGGACTGATAAACCACGCCATCGACGCCGACATGTTTCTTGACGACGACGGTAAATACTACCTCTACTACGTCGAATTTCCCTCCTTCCGGATTTATGTCCAGCCGATGGAATCACCTCTGCGGAAAAGAGGCAGGCCTGTCCTGCTCATCCGCCCCACCGTGCAGTGGGAAAGGAACCAGCACGCCATCACTGAAGCCCCGTGGATGCTCAAGCATAAAGGTGTCTATTACCTTCTCTATTCGGGCGGCGGCGCTGACACCGAGGATTATGCAATCGGATATGCGACATCGAAAAGCCCTTTGGGGCCTTTTGTAAAATTCCCTGGAAATCCGGTCATGAAGAAGGGAAAGGGGGTCTTCGGACCCGGCCACTGCAGCGTAACAGAAGATGCCGACGGGCAACTGTGGATGGTCTACCACCAGAAAACGGACGCTTCGCGAGGGTGGGACCGGATAATCTGCATAGACCGCATCTGGTTCGACAATAAAGGCGTACTCCACGGAAAAGCGACCCGCGGGACACCACAGCCAGCCCCTGTAACAAGCCGTTAAGTTGCAGCAGGGCTAAAGGCGACAGTTCTTTCACTTTTCACTACTTACTAGAACCTATCTCAAAATCGGTTCTCGGTTCAAGACTGTCATTCCCGCAAGTGGAACGCGCCTGCCTGCCGGCAGGCAGGTCGGGAATCCTTCTGAAAACGAAGAAAGATTCCGGACAAGCCGGAATGACACAAAAAGCGGATATCATAATATTTCAATTTTGAGATAGGTTCTTTTCACTATTCGCTGTTTAGTTTACCGCCCTGTGGTCGTCCGGAATCTTGACAAACCCCTCATATCGGGATAACTTGATCTTAAGAATTTATACCGCATATTTTTAACTTAAACAGTCAGTGGATCTTGCAGGAAGGAGGATTGGTATGGATGCAGTAATACTCAGCAGACTGCAGTTTGCCGTCACCACCATGTTCCACTTCATCTTCGTCCCGATCACGCTCGGACTTTCCATTCTCGTCGCCTATATGGAGACCCGATATGTCCGGACAGGCGACGAGATGTATCTCAGGATGACGAAATTCTGGGGAAAGCTTTTTCTCATCAATTTCGCAATCGGTATAGTCACTGGTATCACTCTCGAATTCCAGTTCGGGATGAACTGGGCGGAGTATTCGAAATACGTCGGCGACATCTTCGGCGCCCCCCTCGCCATAGAGGCCACGGTCGCCTTTTTCCTAGAGTCCACTTTTATCGGGTTCTGGATCTTCGGATGGAACAGGGTTTCAAAGAAGGTCCACGCCCTTTCCATCTGGCTGGTGGCTCTCGCCTCAAACCTCTCCGCCCTCTGGATACTCCTTGCAAACGGGTGGATGCAGCACCCGGTAGGATACGTCCTGAGAAACAACAGGGCTGAAATGGTAGACTTTGGGGCGATTGCGACAAACCCTTACGGACTGCTGAAATTCTTCCACACGATATTCGCCGCATACGTCGTTGCCTCGTTCTTCGTTATCGGCATATCCGCATACCACATCCTCATGGGCAGGAACCTTGCTTTTTTCAAATCCTCGTTCAGGATGGCCGCCACGTTCGGACTTGTCAGTTCAATCCTGGTTTTTGTCGTGGGCGATTTTCATGCAGCGGAGGTCGCAAGGACTCAGCCCACGAAATTCGCGGCGATGGAGTCTCTCTGGGAAACCACAAAAGCGGCCCCCTATTACCTCATAGAGTTTCCGGACACCGGGAATGAGAGGAACATGGTGGAAGAGATACGAGTGCCGAAAATGCTCAGCTATCTGGCATTCGGCTCGGGGGATGCGGAAATACTTGGACTCAAGGCCTTCGCCCCCGCTGACAGGCCGCCTGTGTTGCCGACATTTCTGAGCTTCAGGGCGATGTTAGCGCTTGGCCTGCTGTTTGTTCTTCTGACTCTGACAGCTTTCATAATTGCCTTGAGGGACAGGACCGAAGATAACCCCTTCTTCCTTAGGCTCATGATTTACGCAATCCCGCTGCCCTTCCTGGCCGCCCAGCTCGGCTGGATTGTGGCCGAAGTGGGCAGACAGCCGTGGATAGTCTACGGCGTGCTGAAGACATCCGATGCCGTCTCTAAATCCGTGACAGCATCCCAGGTATTCGGTTCACTGGCGGGCTTCATCCTGTTGTACGGGCTGCTGGCTGTCGCCGATATCTACATGCTTGCCCACTATGCCAGGCTGGGTCCGGAAGAAGACCTGACGACAATCCTGAAATCTTCAGCAGGCCGGGAGGTGTGACATGGTATTTCAGATAATCTGGTTTGTCCTCTGGGGTGTGCTCTGGGCAGTCTATTTCATGCTCGACGGTTTCGATCTCGGCGCAGGAATACTGCAGGGTTTTATCGGAAGGACCGACACTGAAAGAAGGCTGGTAATCAATACTTTCGGACCGGTGTGGGACGGCAATGAAGTATGGCTCATCACGGCCGGAGGAGCTACGTTCGCAGCGTTTCCGACTACATACGCCCTCATGTTCAGTTATCTCTATACTCCGCTGCTCATAATCCTCTTTGCCCTGATCCTCAGAGGGGTGTCATTCGAATTCAGGGGGAAATTCGAAGGCAGGGCATGGAGAAATTTGTGGGACCTCACCATCTTCCTGGGGAGCTTTGTCCCCACCCTGCTCTTCGGCGTCGCCTTCGGCAATATCTTCCAGGGCCTTCCGATGGATGCTGCCGGCTATCACGGCGATCTGTTTTACCTGCTGAACCCCTACGGCCTGCTCACAGGAGTCTTCTTCGTCCTGTTGTTTGTGGTACATGGAGCCCTCTGGCTCACCATAAAGGCAGACGGCCTTGTCAGCGAGAGGGCATCACGCATCTCGGAAAGGCTGTGGGGCATCCTTTTCATCGTTGCAGTCGCCTTTCTTGCGTATACATACTTTGCCACAAACCTCTATGCCAATTACCTGAAGAATTTGATACTCTTCATCATCCCACTGACCGCAGTGCTGGCGCTGTTCGGCATAAGACTCTTCATATTGAGAGAGCGTTATGTCGCGGCATTCTGGTCTTCCTGCGTAACGATCGCGACGGTGACGCTGACAGGAGTAGCCGGTCTCTATCCCAACCTCATACCTTCGAGCATCGACCCGGCCTACAGCCTGACCATATTTAATTCATCGTCGAGCACCTACACGCTGAAGATTATGACGGTCGTCGCGCTGATATTCGTACCTGTTGTCATTGCTTATCAGGCATGGACTTACAGCATCTTCCGCCACAAGATAAGAGAATCGGATATCACAGAAAAGGGGGAATCCTACTAGCCCACTTTATTCACAAATTTTCCTGAATACCGGAAGGGCATAGTGTTTGAGCGGCTTTACTTGCCCCGATACTCATACAGTGTGCGTCTCTGATAATAAAGAGGGCAAGTTCCTCGGAGCGAAGCGAGCCTGCCTGCCGGCAGGCAGGAATGAGCGAAGACACTATGTCCTTTCGTGTCCACCACATTTCATGAATAATCTGGGCCAGCCCCGGCCGCGTTGCTAAGTCTCCCCTCCCTTGACGGGAGGGGATGCAGGCTTAAATCAAATTTTTTAAAAAGATTCTATTTGGATTCGGGCGCCTGGGCAGGAGCAGGTGCGGGAGCCACAGGACCACTGTGCTGCTGAGGCTGGACACCCTGTACCGGACCGTTTGCGGCGCCCGGAGCGGGCGGGACAGATCTTCTCTGTTCGGTTACGGGTGTCGGCGTCACCACGGATTTTCCCTTTGTGGTCATTATTGCAAGAGTGAGCGAGGTAAGCATGAAGACGACCGCCGCGATGGTAGTCAGCTTACTGAAGATAGTGGCAGCGCCCCGCGCCCCGAAGAGCGTCTGGCTGGAACCGCCGAAAGCGGCACCGAGTTCTGCACCCTTACCACTCTGAATAAGGACGATGAATATTAAAAAGAAACAAACCAAGATATGTATTATTAAAAGCAAAGTCTCCATCACATCTCCTTCTTGAAATTGACGATCCTGGAAAAGCTTTCCGGCTTGAGGCTGGCGCCGCCAACAAGGGCCCCGTTCACATCCGTGCGGGCCATCAGGCCGTCAACATTATCGGGAGTCACACTCCCGCCGTATATTATACGGATCAGACCGGCTTTATTTCCATATAACCTGCCGAGGGCTTCCCTGATAGAGGCATGCACCTCCTGTGCCTGGTCGGGGCTTGCCGTTTTACCCGTGCCGATTGCCCATATGGGTTCATAAGCGACGACGAGGTCCTCAGACGCGACTTCGTCGAGGCCGCCTTCGATTTCCCTCTTTATTACCTCAAAAGTCCTCCCGGCCTCTCTTTCTTCCAGAGACTCTCCGACGCAGAAGATAACGTGCAGACCCGCCTTTTTGGCGGCCTTTATCTTGCGATTTACCACGGCGTCGTCTTCCGAGAAATACTGTCTCCTCTCTGAGTGGCCTATAATTACATGTCGGCAGCCCGCATCAACAAGCATACCGGGACCAACCTCGCCTGTATAGGCGCCCTTCTCCTCCCAGAAGACGTCCTGGGCCGCGAGCTGAAGGTTCGTCCCCTTTATCGCCTCGCCCGCTGCAGACAGGGCGGTGAAAGGAGGAGCTATCACAATATCCGCGTCGGTGACATTATTGACCGCGGGGATCAATGCGGAGAGAAACTCTTTCGTCTCTCCTATCGTCTTGTTCAGCTTCCAGTTGGCCGCCATGAAATAACGCATAATGTCGTTTAATTTAATGCATAAGCCCGTTAATGTCAAGCAAAGGAGGCCTGAAAACCGCCTTCTTGATGAACTACACTACCGGTAATATACGGTTACCAGCGTCCGGAACCTGAAGACGCCTTCCGACGTCCGGAATATCCTGGAATGTGGATATCCTTTTTTCTGAAGCCCGGCATTCTCCGGAAACTCTCCGCCGGCCCTATTCGAGATGACAACGACAGCCTCTTTCCCGTCCGAACCGTCGTCCGAATAGTAGGCGGGATTTCTGTATTCCCAGGTAAACCTGAGGGGGGATATCCGGATCGCTTCCTGGTCCGGGAACCCCTCGGGTTTATAACGGTAGTGGATCTTCCCTTTTGTATAGAGGTCGAGAACAGGTACGGTGACCGCGGGGTTGGCTACGGCCTCCCCCGGCATGTCGGTGAAGACTTCTATATCACGAATCCCGGCCGAGTTGAGGAATTCTCCCGCGTCCTTCAGGTTAACCATGCTGATTCCTTTCAGGAAAGGCAGGTATGCAAAAAGGGCGATAACAATCGAGAAGGCCGCAACGCCCAGGGCCATAAATTTAGTTATCCGTCTGTCCCGGATCCGCATGAGCCCGTAGGACGCTGCGAGCGCCAGCATCGGCAAAGCCATTATGATATACCGGCTCCGCCTTATCTGAAGCACAATTATCAGCACCAGCAGCCAGACCACGATGGCATACTTCACATCCCTTTTCCTGAAGGCTGTGTAGAGGGAATAAAGAGCGGCTGCCGTGACAGCGGGATGTATCTGAAAAAAGAAGGTCGAGAGGAAGCTTTCCCCCCATCTCCTCAGACCCGGCTTCTGATAGGAGGTCAAAAGTCTCATTTGTTCCATAAATACATCCCATTTATAGACGCATACCGCGCCGATCATCACCCCTGAAACAGCCGCTACGGCAATTCCCCGGTAGAGGTACTTCACACGGCGCGTCCCTCCTCTCCAAACATACACGGCCATTATGACGACCAGAACCGTGAGCATCAGCCACGTGGAATATTTGGAATAAAAGGCGGCGAAGATCGCAAGGGCGGAGGCTCCGATCATTGCACCGCCCCGGTCGAGCGCCCTGATGAAGGTATATACGGAAAGGGTGAAAAAAAACATGGTAGGAACGTCAACCAGCATGAGGGGGACTTGCGAATAGAGATAGGGAATCCCGAGAAGTAGCAGCCCCCCGGTCATTCCAAGCCGCTCATCCCACAGCGTTCTGCCCGTAAGATAGGTAATAACCACCGTTCCGGAAAAGAGAAAGCTGTTGAATATCTGCATGTAGAGCCTTGTCTCTCCGAAAAATCTGAAGATCAAACCGTACAGGAAGGGGACTGCCGGCATGTCCGTCCACGCGGAGATCCCCCTTCCCCACTCCCTCAGAAAATAAGAAACGCCGTAGAGTTCGAGCTGTTTCGCCTCCGTAAAATAACGGGAGGCGTCCACTATGACCTCAGGCTCCGACCAGAACAGGGCCGAGACGGCGTACGAAATAAAAAAGAGTGAAACCACCGGGTGTCGTTCAATAATGGAAGTTCTTGAAATCAGCCACGCGACGGCGAGGGCAGCCGCCAGGATGAAAAAAACCCTCAGCGCAGTGGTGGGGCCCAACGCGTCCTGCCAGCTCGTAAGCCGGTTGTCGTCAAGATGCCGGGAGAAAAAAAGGACAACATATGTAAGGAGAGTCAGGAAGGAGAAAGTGATGGCATTACTATTCCTCCTGATCCAGCCGCGCAGATCAGCCATTAGCGCTGAGAAAAATCTCCGTACGCCCCTCCCCTACCAGGACACCACCCTGTCATAAGAAAAAATGGCGTCGACGATATCTCCGTAGGACAGTTCCTTCTTCGACAGATCGACAATCCTGACCTCGTGTTCTTTGGATTGAACACCTATAACCTGATCAGACAGTTTAGTGGGCCCGTCGTTGAGTATATGAAGAATCCTCATCTTAAATTCCTCCTTTATGCAAGAATCCGGAAGCCCTTTCGCCGCTATGTTCCGGTGCGCCCTACAGCACAACTATCTTGTCGGCGTCGTGGTTCATTACGGCATTATTGTACTGGCTGCCGCAGACAATCTCCTCCGGAAGACCCTCTGTGACCGCGCCGACATGCTTTGCGCTGTGGTCGCAGAAGCTCGTAGCAACGCCTTTCATTTTGCACAGCTCGGAAAACTCCGGGGTCGCCAGCAGTTTCGTGCCGTCGTCCATATTGAATATTATCAGCTCATGCCCTTTCGCAAGAGCCGCCCTGACAAGTCCCATAACATGTCCGAGATGCCTGTCTGTGTTCACGAGGATTCCCAGCTTCATTTTGCCTCCTTGTTAAGTCCGCTCATATCAAATTATAGGGCAAATCCGAAAAAAAGGTAACCGCTCCTTAAGCACGCCGGGAAGAACAGTGACCGCTCGCGCTTCTAGGTCCGGACAAGGTCCCGGATCTTATCGAAGACGGCCTCGGGACTTATTTCCCGCATGCACCTGAAGTCGCGGCATCTCTTCCTGAAGCAAGGTGAACATTCTCTTTCGCTGCGGATAATCACGTGGCCTTTCCCGTACGGTCCCGTCCTCTCCGGACTGGTAGGACCGAACAAGGCGGCCACCGGTACGTTGAGGGCCGCCGCTATATGCATCGGTCCAGAATCGTTCGAGATAACCATCCGCGCCCCCCTCATGATCTCAACCAGTTCACCCAGGGTTGTCCTGCCCGCAAGAGAAACAGCCTTGCCGCCCGCCATCTCGACGATTCTGTCGGCTATGGGTACGTCCTTCCCGCTTCCGATAACCACCGACTTCAGCGGAAGCATCGAGGCAAGCATGCCGAACCTTTCGGCCGGCCAGATCTTAGTATCCCACCTTGCCCCCGGAACCAGCACGGCATAATCGTTCAGGGAGGCCTTGAACTCCTTTATAGCGGACAGTCCCTCTTTCTTGAGGGGAAAGGGGAAAACAATACGTCCGCCGTCACACCCGAGTTCTTCAGCGATCTTCAGATATCTCTCCACAGCATGCATGTCCCTGCCGGTGCTGACCTTTTTGTTGTAAAAAAAGCTACTCCCCTCCCTTGCTTCTTCAAACCCTATCCTCAGATGCGCTCCCGTACTCATCGTTATCAGGCCGCTTCTGAGAAGGCCCTGGAGGTCTATGACCATGTCGTAGCCCGCGCCTCTGAGGCTCTTGAAAAGGCCCCTGATTTCCCTCACGGTTTCTCCCGTTCTGGATATCTTCTTCCACATGTCTTTATTTATTATTACCAGGCCGTCGATCATGGGGTGCCCTTCGATCAGCCCCTCGAGTCCCTTTGCGATCACCCAGTGGATCTCCGCCTTCGGGAAACCGGACCTTATCGAACTGAGTAAAGGAAGACTGTGGACAACGTCCCCCAATGAACTCGGTTTGACGATAAGGATCTTTTTCGGCGGTTTTTCAACACCCATGTTTTTCATTCTATCAACCTTGCAGGTACATACTCATCTTAAGAAGACGGGCGAATGTGCTGAAAGAGGTCCATAAACCCGGGGCTCCATAAAGCCCCAGGGCACACTTTCATTCACTCTGCGCATGCATTAATTATATCCACGGCCTCTTTCAAATTCTTCGCAGTGAAATCAGCGTGGGGAGAAGTACGGTCCTTTCCGGTCAAAACGAGAATACCCTTTGCCCCGACAGCCCTGGCAAGTCGCATGTCCAGGTCCTTGTCCCCCACAACAAAGGATTTCCTGAAGTCAATGCCGAAGTCATGCCCTGCCAGCAGGAGGAGGCCAGGCTCCGGTTTCCTGCAGGGGCACTTTTCAGCGGGATGATGCGGACAGTAATAGAAGCCGTCAAAGCCGTATTTTTCGACAAATATACTGTTGATCTTCTTCACGAAGTCTTCCCTGACGAGCCCACGCGCTATACCTGACTGGTTGGATATTCCTATCAGGCGATATCCCTTTATTTTCAGTGCATTAATGCTGTCGATATCATGTACTACTTCAAAATCTTCTATCCTATTCAGATAGTTGGCGTCCCTGCATAACGTACCGTCCCTGTCAAAGAATACGGCCTTCCCGGTCCTCATCAGTCGCTGAACGGCGTCGAACACATCCCCGGCCGTTACCAGGTCCATACACTTGATCTGCCCTTTCCGGCATGTCCTCTCAAAGCATGGAGCGCAAGCGACTTCCTTCCTGACCACTACGTCACCGTAGCCCACCGGCCCGGTAAGTTCAGGTGAGGTCGACCCGAATATGGCGACTACGGGCGTACCGACGGCATATCCTATATGCATGGGCCCGGAATCATTCGTAACAAGCAAATCTACCTCCGACAAAAGGGCGATGAGTTTCCGAAGCGTTGTACTACCGGCCATCATCCTGACCCTCGGCGCCGGGCCGGACGTCATATCTTCGCCTGAACTCAGCGCCTTGACCCCTTCAAGAATTTCTTCTGCAATCCCTGTCTCGGCGGGCCCGCCAAGAAGCACGGCGCTCCCATCCAGTTCATCTATTATCCTTTTTGTGACTTCCGCAAAGCGTGACGGGTGCCATCGCTTGGAAGACCCGTAAGAAGCTCCCGGATTTATCGCAACTACGGGACGCCTCAGTCCCGCCAAGTCCGCCCGGGCTTCAAGCCTCTCTTCCAGAGAGAGGTAGATCCACGGCTGGGAGGCCTTCACGCCAAATCCCGCCTTTTCAAGAAGATTCAGGTAGTACCCGATGTGATGAAGACTTCTGGCGTGCCCGTCAAAAGGGACGGCCTTTGTAAGGAGTGCCCTCCTGGCGTCCCTGCTGTATCCTATTCTCTCCGGGATGCCTGCAAGAAAGGCTATTATCGCGGCATCGATCGCATTCTGGAAGAGAACCGCGCGGCGGAAGCCGTGTCCCCTCAACTCAGCTGCCAGTCTAAGCCTTCCCTTTACACCCTTGTGGTGTTCAGAATAAATAATCAGCTCGTCGATATTGGGGTCCTTTTCGAAGACCGGCGAAACCCAGGGCTTCACGAGAAGGGCTATTCTGGAGTTCGGATTGGAGAGTCTCAGCGCCCGCAAGGCCGGCAGCGTCATCACCGCATCCCCGATCCAGTTGACACCTCTAATCAATATGGCATCCCGCCTTTTGACCGTCACAGGTTAATTGTAACATGGACGTCGGAACTTCTCCCCTCAACGATGGCGGGAGTATAAGAACCCAACGGAAAACAGCCTTTGACAAAATCTTCCCTGCTCTGACTCAACGCAGGGGTAATTATTATCCCTTTTTCGAATCAATAACGTCATCGACCCACGAAAGCGCGGCAGAGACCGCAGGAAAGCCTATGGTGCTCGTAAGCAGGAGGAGCGAGTGGCGGAGCTCTTCAGTGCTTGCCCCCGCTTCAAGAGCCCTCCTGGCATGGGAATGGACAGCGCCCTCAGAGCGGACCGAGGCGGCACCGGCCAACTGGACAAGCTGCGCAGTCTTTTCATCCAGGGGCCCTGCTGCCCTGGCTGCCTTCCCGAGGTTGTTCAGGGCGGCAAAGTATTTTTTGAAATCTTTCCCGACCCGGGTATACTGACCCGGCAGCTTCGACTTTGACATATTCCCTCCGGTTAAGAAATTTCCTGTTTACCTGTTAACGGCAATCATCCACGGATGAAGAATCCGTGTCAATCAGCGTCGATCCGCAGCCAAATGCCTTTTTAAAAATTGAATAGTTCACTGCGCTATCAGCGGGCCTCCACATATTCCCGCCTGGCCCTGCCGCCTAGAGATGTCAGGATGTCATACGGAATGGTATTGATCCTCGATGAAAGTTCAGCGGCCGTGATCTCATCTCCGCCCTGGCCGCCCAATATCACCACTTCGTCTCCCTCCGAAACCCCGTCAACCTCCGTCACATCTATCATGGTCAGGTCCATGCAGACCCTCCCCGCCACTGGCACCCGTCTGCCGCGCACGAGCATCTCGGAATTACTTGAAAACAGACGGTTGTACCCGTCCGCATACCCGACAGGGATGACGGCTATCCTGCTCTCCTTCTTCGTGATAAAGGTTCTTCCGTAGCTGACCGGGGTCCCCGCGGGGAGACGCCTGACAACAAGCACGCTTGTCCTGACCCTCATTACCGGTATGAGACCACGGTCATCATTAAAAGGCGAGTACCCGTAGAGTATAAGACCGGGCCTCACGGCGTCGAAGAAGGCTTCTTCCAGAGAAATTACGGCCGCACTGTTCGCCATATGCGCCATGACCGGACGGCCCAATTTTTTCGAGACCTCTGCCCTTACCTTGCGGAACATACCGATCTGCAGGTCAGCGTAAGTCTTGTCCGTAAGGTCGGCCTCAGAAAAATGGCTCATGAGCCCTTCCACTTCAATCCCCCCCATTCCGGCGACTTTTTCCAGGTCGGTAAGCGCACTCTCCGGCCGGAATCCTATCCTCCCCATACCTGTATCGACTTTTGCGTGAACGGCGATCCTCGTTCCCCTTCGTAAAGCCTCCCTGGAAAACGCCGCCGCCGTCTGAATGTCATGGATAACCGGTATAAGGTCATAACGGAAGTAATCCTCTGTATCCGATGTGTCAAAGAGAACCAGGATCTTGGATTTTATGCCTGCTTCTCTCAGCGCCCGTGCTTCTCCGGTAAAGGCGACCGCGAGGCATGACACGCCTGCCGCAACGAGTCTTCTGGATATTTCAGCAGAACCATGACCGTAGGCGTCGGCCTTGACTACGGCTATGACTGGAACTTTCCTGACGATCTTCCTGACAATCTCAAGGTTTTGCCGCAGGGCGGAAAGGTCTATCTCGGCTACAGGACCTCTATTCACCTTTATCTTTTTCTTCTTGTCCCTTAGCCTCGTCCTTGCCTGCATTCTTCTTTTTAGGCGTAACATCTATTTCATCGGGTTCGGATGTGGCTTTCTTGAAGTTCTTAATAGCCTGCCCCACTCCCCTGCCTATCTCCGGCAGTCTTGACCCCCCGAAAAGCACAACAACGATGATAAGGATCACGATAAGCTCAGGCATTCCCAGACCAAACATATAAGGCCCCCTTCCTGTTATAACCGACAGTTACCGTCTTAACCTCGCCCAATACTATTTATTTTAATTATAATGGCTTATCTGCTTTTTATTAAATTATTTCTTTATGTTTTTCCGATTGCCATCTAATTCAGGTGTGCCCCCTGCCAAGCCTCTGCAACATTTATCATAGTTTATTAAAAAAAACGTCTTTTATACAAGACAAATCGTCCGGGATCCGGGATCCGGGTCAGGGCACATTCCCGCGTTTCCTATCGGGAACAAAAGGGGTCCATTCCCAAAGGGGCCGCGGTTGCTTATCTTCTTCCGATGCTTCCGACTTTTTTCTTGCTCAAAGGCATAATGTTCTGTTATAACTATAGATAGGAAATTAGAGTTTCCTGCCCTGTAGGTGATATGTGAAAAAGTTGATCCGGCAAATTAGATCTTTCGGGAGCCAGCGTGAGGTGCTGGTGAGCATGTTGCCCAAGTGGCAAAAGCCTGAAGGCATCTTTATGGCACCCACCTATCCAATAGGCGGATCTGATTCTTCACGTACACGGCAGGGCGGGATTTATTTTATAGAAAAGCTGGTCGCTGTGATTTCGGCGCTTTTGGATGGGAGCCTTTTGCCTGACAGAGAAAACAAACTATACTGGCCTGTCATTACAGGCTTTTTAATAGATCTTT
>JBJKPE010000271.1:0-10738 GCA_046706685.1 Thermodesulfovibrionales bacterium
CGAAGTTGATAAGAAACAGCTTGCCCCAGAACCTGGTCATCCTCAGATATGTTTCGTCTTTTGTCCTGACATATCTGGTTTCCATGTATGCCGTCAGTATCGAAAGACCGAGAGTGAGCGGCACAAAGATAAAGTGGAACATGGCAGTTACTGCGAATTGCAGCCTGCTGAGAGCCAGGGAGTCCATAAGGTACCTCCTTAAGTAAGTGGTTTCTAAAATCCCCCACCCGCTTAAGAGAAGGCTTCTTTTCAAAGCTCCTCTAAACAGGACCAAATTACTCCTAATTTACCTTTGCCTTGAACTTTTGTCAAGTTCTTTTTTTAGAAAAAGTAAAAGTTAAAAGTTTAGGCGCCGATTAAAATGGATGAAAAAGGAAAGGTAAGTGCAGTAGGCGGCTTTTGGTGCCGGGGTAAAGCCAGTTACTGATCCTGCGACACCATGAGGGTAACCCAGCTTCCGGTGTCTATCCTCGCCCGGAGGGAAAGGCCTTCTCTTTCGAATGCCCTCATCACATCCGCATCCTGTCCGGGCAGCATGCCCGATAGCACTGCGATGCCGCCCGGGTTCAGGCGAAGGGCCAATTCAGAGGCGATCCCGATCAATATTTCGGAAAGGAGGTTTGCTGTGATGAAGTCAAAAGAACCCTGTACCGCTGTTATATCTCCCTCCAGGACTGACATATTATTGAGACTGTTAAGCTTCGCGTTTTTGATGCAGGCATCGACCGCCATAGGATCGGTATCCACGGCGACCACGTTACCAAAACCAAGCTTTGCGGCGCCGATCGCGAGAACGCCGGTGCCGGTGCCGACATCCAGAAAGGATCTCTTCGCGGTCCGTCCGGCATATTTCTCGATTAACGAGAGGCATGTCCGCGTGGTCTCGTGGTACCCGGTGCCGAATACCATGCCCGGGTCGATAATGAGGGCGATGCGGTCCGTCTTCTTCTCTATCCACGAAGGAACTATTGTCAGGTTGTCCCCTACGTCAATTGGTGAAAAGTTCTTCTTCCAGTTCTCGTTCCAGTCCCTGTCGGGAAGAGTGATGTATTCGAATGAAAAATTGGGATCCAGGCCCGAAGAACTGAGTACTTCCCTGAAAAGCCGGAGTTCGTCCATGATCCCGGCTATTTGTCCCCGGTCTTCAAAGTAAGCCACGATATCTCCATCTCTCTCAGATGTTCCGGAAGAACCCATCTCCATGACCCTGTTAATAATGGCGTCACGGGATTCGTCAGGCGTCTTTATAGAAATTTCATAATAGACCATTGCTTATAATCTCTCCAAAAGAGACTTTGGTATCTTGACGAAGCAGACGCCCTCCGGCAGCTTGCAGTTGCCGGCCTTTTTCTGCCCGACGGCATTTTCAGAAACAGTAATTCCGGCTGTTCTCCTCTGTGCCTCGGAAAGCAGCCTGAGAATCTCAGTCGTGAACTTCTGCGAGTCCCGACCGGCCTCCTCGCTCGCAATACCTTCTCTTGTCCACCTGACTGTATTTACAAATGCCTTGCAATGTCCGCAGACGGGGTCTGCCTGCTGGTTTAGTAACACACCTGAGATAAAGTGGTAAAACCGTACCCTGTTGATCAAATGTTCCATTCCCGTCTCTCTTTCATATCCGTTTTCTTTATGGTAAGCGAGTCGACTTCCGGTTTTCAAGCCGGGGGGGGAAGCAACGAGTGTAAGCACTGATCTGATGGTAAGTTCGGGGTTCTTCAATGGCAATCGTCGTAATAACGCCTTCTGATTTTTATGCCTGTTGGCCCCGTTCCCGCTGCCCGCAGCCGGTTTTGCGCGCCGGCAAAGTTGACAGGCCCGCGGGAAAGTATCATTATAGTCTTAATTCTGGTTAACCATAATGGAGGTCATTATCAATGAAGACATTGTCTCTGTCCGAAGCCAAGATGAAGTTGAGCGGACTGGTCGAGGCGGTGAACGCGTCGGACGAGGAGATTGTTATCACAAAGAACGGCTCTCCTGCCGCCGTCCTCATAAGTTCCGACGAGTTTGAGAGCTTAAAGGAGACCATCGCTGTCCGTTCGGACACAGCACTGATGGATGAGATCAGGGAAGGGCTGAAGTCTTTGAAAGAGAAGAAAGCGGGCCTTTATACACTGGAAGAATTGTTTGCCTGACATTCTCCGATGAGGCAGGCGAAATCCAGGCTCAGGGTTCCCGACGGGGTTGCCGATCTTATCCGGGGCATGCATCCGCACCTGAAGAAGAAAGTCAGAGCGTCCCTGAAGTTGATCATGGCTGATCCGGGCGAAGGAAAGTCGCTGAGGGACGAGCTTTCCGGCTTGAGGAGCTTTCGAGTGGGAAAGTTCAGGATAGTTTACTCCGTGAAAAAGGATATCATCGAGATCGCGGCCGTGGGCCCTCGCGAGAGGATTTACGAAGAGACATATCTGTTGTTGAAGAGGGGGAAAAAGTAATCCGGCGCAGTCGGTGACAACAGATCCTCATGGCCTTTGAGGACGAATGGGCGGGACGGCCGAAGAAAGGTTGCCTTCCCCCATGCTTGCCCTGTGCAAGGATAAGATGAGGGGAAAGGGGAAGAAGAACTGGCAAATAATGTGCGCCCCGGGAATGTTAAGGACTCACAGTCAAGCCGAGACTTCTGAAATCCTTGTCAAAAGTGAGGCAGGGAATGCCGTCAAGCAGATGAGTAATAATCACGTAGGAAAGAGCGTCGCAGTATGAGAGCCTGATATCTTTCGATATTTTCCTGAACACTTTCTCCGCGGCCATTCTCACGGAATCGTCGTACTGTACTATTGAAAGAGCTGGTTTGACTATATCGATGAACTCTAGTGCTAACTTATAGTTTGCACGGTATCTGAGAAGAGTCACGGTTTCGCTTATCACATCCCAGGAAGTGAAGAGGACGACTCTGTTTTCCTTGCAGTATTCGAGAAGTTCGCCGGCCCGGAAATAATTGGAATCCCTGATACAGAGCGAGGCAAAAAAGAATGACGTATCGCAGAATGCCTTATTCTGAGGAAGATTCAATTATCATCCTCTGCAACATAAAGATGTTCCTTGATATTCTCCGATATCGGGACCTCATACTTTTTTTTCGGAAGGCCGGCCTTTTTTCTCAATTGAAGGAGTCTGCTTGCCGCCTCTCCCGGTACGACCATCTGCGGGCTCCTGATTTCGGCGACGACTTCATCATGCACCGTTATCCGGAATACGCTGTCCGGGGAGGCCTTAAGTGATTTTATTATGCCCGGAAGCCCCTTCCTCGCCTCTGTTATGGAAATAACGTTTTTCATTTACAAAACCTCGCTTTAAGTTTGTACTATCTGTACATTATTGTACAATATGCCAAAATATCTGTCATCATTGACGGCATTCTGGACCTTTATACGCTTGAAGAATTGTTTGCCTGACATTCTCCGATGAGGCAGGCGAAATCCAGGCTCAGGGTTCCCGACGGGGTTGCCGATCTTATCCGCGGCATGCATCCGCACCTGAAGAAGAAAGTCGGGGCGTCCCTGAAGTCGATCATGGCTGATCCGGGCGAAGGAAAATCGCTGAGGGACGAGCTTTCCGGCTTGAGGAGCTTTCGAGTGGGAAGGTTCAGGATAGTTTACTCCGTGAAAAAGGATATCATCGAGATCGCGGCCGTCGGCCCTCGCGAGAGGATTTACGAAGAGACATATCTGTTGTTGAAGAGGGGGAAAAAGTAATCCGGCGCAGTCGGTGACAACAGATTATCCGCAGTGACAGGTTCTGTCACAGGGGCAAGATTACTTCCCGATAATGACACCTTCTTGTCTGAGGCCGCGCGCGAAGTTCCCCCGCTAATCCGCCGGTATGTGAAGGCTAAACTTGCGAGGCTTTCCGGTAGAAACATGCAAAATGGCTGACACCATCAAGCAAGCCGCCTCGACGGCTTGTCCGCCTGGTTAGAATTAAGCATGTTTCACAGTTCAAGGGCTGACCCTGCAGCATTCCTCTATCGCCATAGCAATCAAAGCCTAATCCGCCAGCGATAAGAGACTGAGACACAAAATTTGCACAGTCGTCCGGTCCGCCCGATGGGTGGGTCTTACAGTGCGGATCCTTCCCATTCCAGCAGTAGTATCGATCGTCGTTGTAATGCGGAGAGCCGTCTTGGTTTAATGGCAGGCCACACCAATTGTTCCCATATCTTGTGGCAGCGGATGGGTCGTAATCAAACACGGCAGCAAGAGCCGTGGAAAAGAAGAAAAAAATGAAGATAATTGCAAGAAATGATTTTACTTTAATCGACATAGAGCACCACTTCATTTCTTTTGTCCCTTGATTATTTTCAATACTCTCGCGGAATCCGCACTCCAGCAGTCATACCACCAGTCTGTATTATTCGCTTTTATGTGTTCTAATATCGAAATTGCTTTGTTGCTCTTGAATCGCGCCAGCATTTCCATTACGAAAACACATGCTCGTGAGTCACTAGCGCGACGTGTATTGGCAGAGTTAGGATTAACTCCAGGCAAAGCTTCCTTAGGCACCGGATTATGACCTATCAAACCGTAATCCTTGTCGGTCTTATTCTTCAACCCCTCCAGTATCTGGATGGCGACATGCTCCGCCTGTTTCTTTGTAATTTCATTCAAACCAAGGAGTAGGTTGATCGCCGCAATCCTTACTTCAGGGGCGGCCTTCGGATTATTAAACTCCTTTTCCACGACCATAAGCCCCCTCGGTTCTATCAGTCTACCGGGGCCGGAGAAGAGTTCATATAGAGCATTATCAAAGCCCGCATCTGCAAGTTTCTCAAGGACCGGCAGAGCATCGGCAGCATCGCCAAGCGAAAGAAGACAAGCTGCAGCCTCCAGCCGGACGCCGGAATCCGGGTTCTTGAGGACCTTTCTCAAAAGCGGGATCACGCTCTTGGCTCCCGCATACTCAACTTTCTCCGCAGCTTCAGTCATTGACAATGGATAATTCCATTTTGTCTCCAATATGCTTACAGCGAGTTTGAAACTTTCTTTGTTTGTTCTTACATTAATGGCGGCCAGAGCACCCGACATGTCGGCATCGTATGCTTTTTTTCGGTCTTCTTCGGTAGCTAATACGTAAGGCACATTACCGTGATCTTCACGATACCACTTTATAGTTTTTTCATTGCCTTTCACGAGAATTCTCAGATACCTTATGGCCTGCCTTTCATTTTTGAACTCGAAAGGAACAATGTAATGCGCCCCGCCTATAGCATCAAATTCTTTCTGGTCTTCCTCAGTCAGAGTTCCTAGATTCTCGCCTCCTTCGGTTGCACTTTTCCGATGTATGTTGCCGCTGAAGGTATACCCTTCAATTGGAACGACATACTGCTTCCCACTTTCAGATGCACTCCTTACTGCGATCTTCGAGAGTGTTTTCCCTATCTCATTGCCTTTTTCGTCGTAAATCACAGTGCCTTTCCTCAGCTTTTCGCCGGAGAAGTCATTTTTGTCGAAGAAGGCGTTTAGCCTTATCCGATACCAGTCTCCACTGGACGAAATAATCTGCAAGGTCACTCCGTCGTTTAACGAAAAAAATATCGTCCCTTTGGGAGAAACCCTGACATTTGCCGGACCGTTTATCAGCGCGGAATTGGATATGGCTGACGAAACGGAAGAATTCGTTTTGGCAAGAGATATACTCGGGGCGAGTGCAAAGACAAGCAAAACAAGAAGACTGGCATTCCAAAACCTGGATCGAAGGCACGTCGGAGTCCCATCTGGCACTTTCTTAAATCCCATATCCACCCTCCATGTAAAGAAAACCCTCAGTGTAATTACCCAAATCGAGTAGGCGGTGGCCTCACGGCCTCCAGCCTCTCACACCACCAGGCATCTACGTCCGTGCCTTCCGTGTAAGTATCGGACTTCAGAGTTATATGCCCCCTTGTCCGGCACGTTCGCCTATTATGTGATTCCTGTTCGTCAGGCCAGTGCTTTGCTTTCGGTTCCCTCCGGACCCTCCCTCGCGGGAGACGCCCTGTCCGTTCAGCTAATAGTTCCCCTTACCGGGCCTATAGAGGACTTTCACCTTCAAGAGAGTGCGTCCTGCCGGGCTCACATAAAAAAGCCCGCCTTCGAAAAGGCGGGCTTAAACAATCACCCGTTTGCCACTTCGACAGCCCCTCTTTCCCAAACCCAGGATAGGTGACTTTGTGCAGTCCCGTTTCCCGAACATTACCTTTTCGATGGCTACGATAATCAGTAAATCACAGGTTGCATCGGAAAAACAACTAATTATTTCTATCCGTTGATAAGCATTACTAATACGATTAGGGTCATATAGCAATTTCTGCTGGAGAAGAATCTGTCAGCAATTCCCCTCAGACTGCTCAATGTGTAAGTTTTCTTCGTGTTCAACGTATTGAGATCCGAGGTCACCATGACTCAATTGTGCGAAAAATTCTTGACACTATCAAACTTTCTGTTTCATGATCAAATATGTTGTAAAAATCATTCCGAGGTGACGGATGTTCGCTTTTAAGAAATTGATCACGCCTTTTCTCCTGCCCCCGGGGATATTCATCGCAATCCTGCTAGTCTCGGGGCTCCTTTTTCTGCGAAAATCACGGAAGGCCGGCGTCTTGTGTGTTGTTGTAGGTGCCGCCCTCTGGCTGCTTTCCATCGGTCCGGTTTCGGATTCCCTGATGAGGGGTCTGGAGGCCGGACTGAACGTCCCCGCTAACCCGCGGGGCGATGTGATAGTTCTACTCGGCGGTGGCGCGTACGACGGGGTGAAGGACCTGACCGGCGTAGGTGCCCCCTCGGAAGATACCCTTGTCAGGATCGTCACCGTTGTAAGGTTGCAGAAAAGGCTGCAGATACCGGTTATTGTCTCCGGCGGAGCAGTCTTCGCGTGGAGAGAAGCCGAGGCTGAGGTAGACAGGCGTTTTCTCATTGACCTCGGCGTTCCAGGCGACAAGATAATCCTGGACGACAGGAGCAGGGACACATTCGAAAACGCCAGGTATGTCAAAGAGATATGCAAAAAACGTCATTTCAGGAACCCCCTCCTTGTCACGTCGGCCTATCATATGAGGCGGTCGCTGCTGATCTTCAGGCAGTTTGATATGGAGGTGACGCCGGTCCCCGCAGGCTTCAGGACGTGGGACAGGAAATATAGATGGCCGGATTATCTGCCCGGAGACCTGGGGGCCTCGAGGACCGCGTGCCGCGAATACATAGGACTTTTATACTATAAAACGGTCGGCAGATTCGAATCTCGATCCGAAACCTTTTAATCGCCCAAAGTTGACATTTCGGCCCCCCATGGTAGGATTTAAGCGAAAAGGGCAATTTATAAACAGACTCTGATTGCGTCCGTATGTCCGCAGGCAAGTAACTGTCGAAAAGAGGAGGCCCGCCGTGAAAGTATTAATGATAAGCGCTGACAATTTTGAGGATTCGGAGCTTCTTTTTCCTTACTATCGTCTCAGGGAAGAAGGAATAGATGTTGATATTGCCTCGATCAGCAAGGGGAAGATCAAAGGCAAACACGGATATGAGATTGATGCGAACAAGTCGCTGGACGAGGTAACACCGGGAGAATACGATATGCTCATTCTGCCGGGAGGGAAGGCGCCGGCAGTGCTACGGAAGGAGAAAAAGGCACTGGATATAACAAAATACTTCTTTGAGAAAAATAGACCTGTGTCCGCCATCTGCCACGGTCCGCAGATATTGATTTCAGCCGGCTTGATGAGGGGAAGACACGCCACCTCTTACAAGTCCGTAGCGCCGGAGCTGAAGGAGGCCGAAGCGCTTTACGAAGACAAAGAGGTGGTAATCGATGGTAAACTCATCACGTCCAGGGAGCCCTCCGATCTGCCGGCCTTTATGAGGGAGACCATGAAAAAACTGAAGGGAAAGTAGAGCGTTGTGAACAGGCTTTCCGGAGAGAGGTCCCCATACCTCAGGCATGCGGCATCCCAGAAAATCGACTGGTATCCCTGGTCGCAGGAGGCGTTTGACCAGGCGAAAAAGCAGAATAAGCCGGTATTTCTCAGCAGCGGCGCTGTCTGGTGTCACTGGTGCCACGTTATGGCGAAGGAGTGCTTTGAAAACGAAGAGATCGCCGGGCTGCTCAACGAGAATTTCATCAGTGTGAAGCTCGACCGCGACGAGAGGCCGGACATCGACAAGAGGTATCAGCGTGCCGTAGCCGCAATGGGTCAGAGCAGCGGCTGGCCCCTCACCGTATTTTTGACCCCGGAGAAGAAGCCTTTCTTTGGGGGCACCTATTTTCCCCCCGAGGACCACGTCGGCCGGCCCGGACTCAAGACGGTGCTCAAAAGCGTTGTCGATTTCTATAAATCCAGGGGCGACGAGGTCTCCGAATACGGGGAAAGGCTCCTGGATTCGCTGAGACCCGGCCCTGGCCCGGCGGGGGAAATCCCGGCCTCCCTCCTTGAGGAAGCGGAGACTGCTGTCATGAATCAGTTTGACGGAATAAACGGTGGCTTCGGCTCGTCGCCAAAATTCCCGATGCCGGGGGCACTGGAATTTTTGATGCTCAGGTATTTTACCGGTCGTGACGGGAGAGTTGGCGGCGTCATTAAGAAAACCCTCGAATCCATGGCAAAGGGCGGCTTCCATGATCAGCTTGGCGGGGGCTTCCACAGGTATTCGGTTGACGAGGCGTGGACGGTTCCCCATTTCGAAAAGATGACGGACGATAACGCATGGCTCCTGAGGAATTACATTTACGGCTACTCCCTCTTTGGAGATGCCTATTTCCGGAGGGTGGCTGAGGGGACCATCGACTTTGTTATGGAGGTACTTTCTGATCCCGGCGGCGGTTTCTATGCAAGCCAGGATGCCGACGTGACGCCGGACGACGAAGGCGGGTTCTTCATCTGGGGTGAAGAGGAATTCAGGCGGGTGCTCGACGAGGAAGAGCAGAGGGTGTTGTCCCTCCACCTGCTTCACGAAAGGGCGGCTGCCCACCATGACCTGTCGAAAAGGGTCCTTTTAATTGCAGCGGAGCCTGAAGCGATTGCGGAGCAAACCGGGATCGAGCTGAGAAGGGTCGTAAAGATTATCAACAGCGGCAGGAATAAACTGCTCAGGGAAAGGAACCTGAGGCAACAGCCCTTTGTGGACAAGACTTTTTATACTTCGCTGAACGGCATGATGATATCTGCTTTCCTTTTGGCCTACCGCTGTTTCAGAGTGGAGGCGGTGAAGGAATTTGCCCTCAAGAGTCTCGACCGTATACTCGGCAAGTACTATGTAAGTGGAAGGCTTCTCCACACTGACGGCGTGAGTGCAGTGCTGGATGACTATGTATATATAATCGCCTCCCTGCTATCGGCCTACGAGGTGACGGGGGAGAAGTCTTATTTCACTCGCGCTTCCAGGATAATGGAATCGTGTATCGAAGGGTTTTGGGACAACGATTCGGGGGGGTTTTTTGATACCAGGGAGGAGGTACTGGGGTTACGGCTGAAATCGTTCGAGGACATCCCCCATCCCTCTCCCAACGCGTTGGCGGTCGTGCAGCTGCTGAAGCTGTACCACATGACGGGGAAGGAGAGGTACTTCAATCTCGCGGAGAAGGCGTTGAGGGCATTTTCTCAACAGGCGCGCGAGATAGGCATTCATGCAGGATATTATTTCTGCGGACTGGACGCTTATTACCATATGTTCAAACTGACGCTGGAGGCTTCACCCGGCAGCGACCTGGCGAGGACCTCGCTCAACTTCTTTGTCCCTTACAAGGGTATGGTATACGGCGAAGACATGAACCGTGTGACCCCGTGCCTGCCCTCGGGAGTATGTCTCGAACCGGTTTATAAGGCCGATGACCTCAGGAAGTTCCTGACACATCCGGCTTGACTTTTCCCCGCCTGCTGTTAGAATTAAAGGGGATATAAAGGCATCAGACGGATTTGTTTCCGTCTTTTTGTCAGGAAAGGAGGTGAAGCGGGATGAAAAAGACACTGAGCAAAAAGGCTCTTGTCAAGGAGGCCGCCTTCTGGAGCAGCTTCAGGAATGCGGTAAAGGAGAATCCTGGCAAGATATGCCACAAGTGAAAGAGCTGAAAGAGCTGAAGTCGCCGGTCGGCGACGAAACCAGTTTGGGCAGATAGGGCGGAATTGTCGATATTTCTGCCATATCTGCCCGTTTTTATGAGGTGGTGTTATCATTAACTGTTAGATACTGAGAACGCGGCCGTCTTTATCTTCGGCGAGGTGATTGAAATTGTCTACAGTCGATTCTCATGATTTTTTTATCCAGTGGCACCTGACCGAGAGGTGCAACCTCAGGTGCAGCCATTGCTACCAGAGCGGCAACAGGACCGATGAATTGTCTTTTGCCGAGATCCGGGATGTAGCGGCCGATGTGTCTGATATGCTTGCGGCGTGGTCCGAAATGTACGATATCGCGTTTTCGCCGAGTTTCAATATCACAGGGGGAGAGCCCTTTTTGCGTCAGGACCTCTTGGGTATCCTGGATTACCTCGGAGGGCAGGGCTTCGAGTTATACCTCCTTACCAACGGCACGCTCATCGACAGGGAAAAAGCGGCACGGCTCGCCGCGACCTGCGTGAAGGGCGTGCAGGTTAGCATAGAAGGGCCGGAGCAGATCCATGACGGGATAAGGGGGAAGGGGAGTTTCGCATCGTCTCTCAGGGGTATTTCGTTCCTCCTCGACGCGGGCATAACGGTCACGTTGAATGCCACCCTTTCAGAGATCAACGCGGACCATTTCTCCGAAATGGTTTCTCTCGCCTCCTCTATCGG
>JBJKPE010000272.1:0-19644 GCA_046706685.1 Thermodesulfovibrionales bacterium
TTTGTCAAGGAACTCAGTGTTTCAGATTACCCTTTACACCTCCTTCAAGCTACGTGGGTGAACTACCGAACTCCCACGGTCGGACTTTAACCGACAAGTCATACGTTTTACACGGCATGCACTGATAACCCGCAAAGTGGAAGTATCCCGCTGCTCAATGGATTTCACCGGCCAATCGACCGGTCTTGCGATTTGCAACTACTGGCGATTGACAAGAGAATCTAACGGGACGTAACGTTCACAGTGAGCGTTCAAAAAAAGGAATTTGGAAGTAAAGTAACTGGTAGTACAACAATGATGTGAAGCGGCACGTCCCTTTGCATTCGCGGAATTGTGAGGTTGGGCGACGAGTCTTATAAACCCCAGAATCATTCACCAAGAATCTCGCAAACTTTCTGGATCCTTGGCGGCGCCCAATGTGAAACCGTGCTGCCGGGTAACCGTTCAAGAAGTCATAGCAAAAGAATGACGCATAAAGTGCTCGCTTGAACTCCATTTGTCTCCTTGTCGTGTCGAAATAGCCCCTGACAATAACCGATTAAAAAATAAGCTGGAGCCGAAGGCCCAGGACTGCTGCTGTGTGGATATCGTTACCACTGATGGTCTGCCCCGGCATGCTGATACTGCTTATGTTCTGTTTCTGAGCAGGCCCGACGACCTGTATATCCGGGGTCAGCTTCATCCACGGCGTTATCGCGAAATTATAATATGCCTCCCCTCCCTGCTCGTCCCGCAGGAACTCATGGGTCCCGAGAGGGCCGGTGAACCTCGGGTTGCGGACATCGATATAGTAATATCCTATTCCGAACTGGTCCAGTGGCCGCCCGGGGATAACGCCCTTGCCGCCAATTCCAATGCTGTAGAAATAATGAATAGGATTAGGATTACCGTCGGAGGCGCCGAATCTGCCGAAGATGCCAATGCCTGTGCCTTTCTTTGGTTCGTACAGATACTGATCGAAGTTGTAATAGAAGCACCAGGAATTGTCTTTCTCTTCAATGGAACCATTTTCGACGATAAACCGAAAATTCTGATCGAGAGCAGTAAAACTCTTGGTCGAATACATGACGCCCGCCAACTGATGCCCGGTAAGCCCCAGGAAGTCCGTTTTCACCCGTCCCTCGACAGCATAGGTTATATTCCCTTGAAACAAAGTATCAAAACCGCTGTTGTTTGCTTTCCCGTCTGAACTTATAACCATCGCGGATATGACGGCTGCATTCGGGTCCTTTGTCGGCAATATCATGATCCCGCCGCCCAGCGTTGAATACGGTGCGGCCAAAAGGGGGGCCGGATTGAAGTTCAATGCGAGATTGAAAAACTGCGTATCTCCTTTTCCATGGGCGAACTCGTTGGCGTCTCCTGATGTAATGTCCAATTTTCCAAGAAAAACACCCGCGTATTCCGAAAGGAACTGTGTAAAGACCACAGCCGGTATGTTCAGCTGACCGCTGCCGGGTACGGGATAAAATTGGCTGCTGTTTACTGGCATGAGGGCACCTGTATTGAAATTGATGTCGTTGCCATAATTGCCCTCGATTTCCATCATAAGAAAACCGCCGGGCCATAATCCGAGTTTCTGCGTATCCACATTAAGCGTGAGGTTCCCGCGGCCTCCGTATTCCCATCCTGTCTTCATACCTCCACCTATATCGCCCTGCCCGATCTGGGTGAGACTAAAGTCGACTGTCACTCCTTTTTTGGCCAGATCGTCACGAACGCCGCCCCAGTCACCGGTGAGAGTGGATCTGGACCAGAGATCGCCTGCGTAGCCTGTAGTTCCGTCGTCAGCAAATGCCTGCGGGCTGAACGCCATTCCTGTCACGAAAATGAGCAGTGACGTTACGGTTGCCGCGAGTCGTTTCATACCTCCTCCTCTGTCTGATATGTTATAGCTTTCTTTTCTTCGGGGCCATGCATTTCCTTGCGTCACTCACTGCTTATTTTCGAAAACGAAGATCGGTTTCCAATCTTTTTTCATATCCACAACTGTCCAACCTTTGGCCAGGGCCTCATCCAGCGCCTTGTCAAGTCGGCCTATGGGTGAGTTGCGGTCGTAGGCCCATTCCCTGCCGGCGTCAGTGTGATGGACGACAACCACGAGGCGGATGCCTCTGCCGGCAGCTGTCCACTGGAGCATCTGAAGGTCGCCATCGGAGTTGCCAAAAGCGGCAATGGGGCGGCGGCCGATGTGCATCTGGATGCCGACGGGTTTACCGGGACCGTCATCCACGAAGTTGCTGTCGGGCAGGCGCACGAGAACAGGCCTTCCGTCGCGCAGCTCGAACTTCATCTTAATGCTGGAGCCGATGACCTGTTCAGGCGGGATGCCATAGACCTGTTCGGACCACGGCCGCATGAACTCTACACCGCCGCCGGAAACGATGTATGTTTTGAATCGGTTGCCTCGCAGACAGGAGATCACTTCAAGCATCGGCTGATAGACCATCTCCGTAAACAACCGACCTGTTTTAGGATGTCTGGCTGTCGCGATCCAGTCACTGACTATCTTCTCGAACTCTTCGGAGGTCATCCCCGCATGGGTCGCCATCATCATCCGGCCGAGGGACTTCTCGCCGCCAGCAAGGGCGGACTTCGTATCCCCTTTCAGTATCGACGCAAAGGGTTCCTCCGTCTTCCATTCCGGATGCTGCGGTGCAAGCGCCTTGATGCGATCGAGCATGAAGAAAAACTGAAAGTACATAGGTTGCTCGGCCCAGAGCGTACCGTCGTTGTCAAACACCGCGATGCGCCGCGCAGGCGGTACATAGTCAGGGCCGCCGGCCTTTGTCACTGCGGCGACGAATTCGGTGATGGATTTCTTCGCCGCGCCGTCGTTCCACGACGGCAGCAGGCATGCGCCGAGTCCATTAGAAGGCCCATCGGCATTCGCGATTGCCGAGAAGGCTATTGATAGCAGGACAGCGAACAGACAGGTGATAATTCTTATTCGAACTTTTTTTAATTTCTGATTTTCTTTCATAAAATAATCTCTTCACGCCGCTTTGTCCCCTCCCCTTTGGGGGGGAGTGGAGTTAGTACATCGGCTATTTCCCGACGGCAGACTCCTGCATTTTTTTGAGCACTTCGTCGAAGTCCATGCCCTCCGGCTTTTGACGCGGCGGATAATCCTTGAACGTCTCAAGAAATTTCGAGACGTAGGCCATGGCCGGGATGTTGAGAAACATATGGTCTAAAAGCCAATCGTTGTAAGTATTGGAGGTGATGTCCGCACGCTCATAGGGGTCGGCACGAAGGTTGAACAGTTTTGCAATACGGAGATGGGTGAACGGGTCCCGCCAAACAGCCATAGTGCCGGGAGTGCGCTGTTCTGCTATGACGAACTTCCAGTTTTCGTACCGCAAGCCGAGCACTTCACCCTCGTCACTGAAGTAAAAGAACTCTTTTCGTGGGCTTCTTGCTTCCTGGCCGGTGAGGTACGGCAGAATGTTGTAGCCGTCGAGGTGGACCTTGTAAGTCATATCGCCTACGGTATATCCCTTGAGCAGCTTCTCCTTTACGTCAGGATCGCCTGCGGCGGCAAGCAGCGTCGGCATCCAGTCCAGACCGCTCACGATCTCATTTGAGACCGACCCGGCCTTGATATGCTCCGGCCACCGGATGAAGGCCGGTACCCGAAACGCGCCCTCCCAGTTGGTGTTCTTCTCGCTGCGGAAGGGAGTCGTCGCAGCGTCAGGCCAGGAATTGGCATGGGGACCGTTGTCCGTCGTGTAAATGACGATGGTGTTGTCCGCGATGCCGAGGTCATCGAGGACCTTCAGCAACGAGCCCACCGTGCCGTCGTGCTCGATCATGCCGTCGGCGTATTCTGTGAGGGCGGTCGCGCCCTTGGGGCTTCGGTGCTCCTCTCGCACGTGGGTTCGGAAGTGCATTCTGGTACTGTTGTACCACACGAAAAATGGCTCGCCTGCCTTGGCCTGGCGCTTGATAAAATCGATGGCAGCAGCTGAGGTCTCATCGTCGATCGTCTCCATCCGCTTCCGCGTCAGAGGGCCCGTATCCTCAATGGTCTGTTTGCCGACCTTGCCGAAGCGAGGGTCCACTGTCGGGTCGTCTTCATCAGTGGCTTTGCAACGGAGCACCCCACGGGGACCAAACATCTGACGGAACCTCGGATCCTGCGGGTAATCGCGCAGTTCCGGTTCTTCCTCGGCGTTTAAGTGGTAGAGGTTGCCGAAGAATTCATCGAAGCCGTGGACCGTCGGAAGGTACTCGTTTCGGTCGCCGAGGTGGTTCTTGCCGAATTGGCCGGTGGCGTAGCCGAGCGGCTTGAGCAATTCGGCTATGGTCGGGTCTTCCTTGTGCAGACCCACACGGGCGGCCGGCAGCCCGACTCTGCTCAAGCCTGTACGCACGACGCATTGGCCGGTGATGAACGAAGACCGCCCGGCCGTACAGCTCTGCTCCGCGTAGTAGTCGGTGAAGAGCGTGCCCTCCTCGGCGATACGGTCGATGTTCGGAGTTCGATAGCCCATCAGGCCCTTGGTAAAAGCGCTGATGTCGGACTGTCCGATGTCGTCGCCCATGATGACGAGAATATTGGGCCGTTTCGTCTGGTTCGCCGCGTCGGCCCCCCCGGCCGAAGCGACTGCAGCGGTCGTCATTGCGGCTGCAGCGAGAATGCCGCCCACGGCCGCCCATACATGGACTCTGCTGTTTCTTACGATCTCCTTTCCATTCATAACTCCTCCTTTTCAGGGTCCGCCGCAATTGTTTCTCCTGACTTCTCTATCAAAAAGTCCAGCGTGATCTCTGCAAGCAACATGTCCTTGAGCCGCCGTGTCCCCCCCGCTTCCTCAAATTCCTCCCTCAGAATATATGGAGTTGTGCCGAATTCAAAAGCCTTCTCATTCTCGCATCGGTCGCACCATCATTTATTGCTGCCGGCGACGCCAGTCTGGAGCGCCTCCAGTACCTGGTCCACCGTGAAGCTCCCGGATTTCTGGCTTGGCGGGAACTCCTTGAAGCTCTCGACGAACATTCCGACGACGGTCTGGGCGGGAACAAACATCCACAACTTGTCAGCCTCCCATCGTAACCACATCTGGGATTCGATCGAGAACCGCTCGAACGGGTCCAGGCGCAGGTTGATCACGAGCGGCATGTTGGGCTGGATCAGCGTGCCCATCGCGATGCTTCCCTGCATGATCTTGAAGCTGATCTTCCAGTCATCGATGCGGATCGCATTGAGGTTTGCGTTATCGTCGAAGTAGAAGATCTCGCGGCGCGGAGCTTTGGCTTCCTGGCCCTTGAAGAAGGGCAGGAAGTTGTAGCCGTCAAGGTGGTTCCTGAAGGTCTTGTTGCCGGCCTTGTAGCCTTTGAGCAGCTTCTGCTTAACATCGGGGTCACCTGCGGCCGCGACCAACGTAGGCATCCAGTCTTCGAGCGCCATGACCTCGTTGTGGACGCTTCCGGGCTTGAGGACGCCGGGCCAGCGGGCGAGGGCGGGTATGCGCATCCCCCCTTCCCAGGTCGAGCCCTTCTCGCCGTGGAACGGCGTGTTGCCGCCGTCCGGCCATGTGAAGATCTCCGCGCCGTTGTCCGTGGTAAACAGGACGATAGTGTTGTCGGCGATGCCGAGGTCGTCGAGCTTCTTCAACAGCCGCCCGACGACGTCGTCGAGTTCCATCATGCCGTCGGCATAGAGGCCGTAGCCGCTCTTGTTGGCCCATTTGGGCGAGAGACGCGTCCAGACGTGCATCCGGGTGGTGTTGTGCCAGAGGAAAAACGGCTTATCGGCCTTGACAGACCGCTCGATGAAGTCTAGAGACCGCGCAAGTAGTTCCTCTTCGACCGTCTCCATCCTCTTTCGGGTTATTGGGCCGGTGTCCTTGCACGCCTGCTTGCCAATTTTGCCGAAGCGCGGGTCCACCGTCGGATCGTCGACGTCCGTTGCCTTACAGTCAAGCAGCCCTCGCGGGCCGAAGCGCGCCTTGAACTGCGGGTTCTTCGGATAGTCGGGGTCTTCCGGCTCCTCCTCAGCGTTGAGGTGGTAGAGGTTACCGTAGAACTCATCGAAGCCGTGCACCGTCGGCAGGTACTCGTTGCGGTCGCCGAGATGG
Source organism: Thermodesulfovibrionales bacterium (assembly GCA_046706685.1). Classification (GTDB taxonomy): domain Bacteria; phylum Nitrospirota; class Thermodesulfovibrionia; order Thermodesulfovibrionales; family UBA6898; genus JARRRD01. The sequence goes on from JBJKPE010000272.1 coordinate 6,084, forward strand.
TTTTTACCAACCTGCGCCGTAGCGTAGCCCAGCGGTTTAAGCAGCTCGGCGATCGTGGGGTCCTTGTCCTGGATGCCATGCCTCGCTCCGGGCATGCCGACCTTGAGCAACCCGGTGCGGAAGGGAGTCTGACCGAGGATGAACGCAGCCCGCCCCGCCGTGCAGGATTGCTGGCCGTAGTAATCTGTCCACATGGCACCTTCCCTGGCGAGGCGGTCGATGCTGGGCGTCCGCCCGCCCATCATGCCGCGATGGTAGGCACTGATATTCCAGACGCCGATGTCGTCGGCCATAATAACGAGAATATTGGGTTTTTTTTGCTGCTCGGGCGCATCGGCCGCCACGGCCGGAGCCAGTGCAGCGGTTGTCATTGCGGCTGCAGCGAGAATGCCGCCCACGGCCGCCCATACATGGACTCTGCTGTCTCTTACGATCTCCTTTCCATTCATAACTCCTCCTTTCCAGGGTCCACCGCAATTGTTTCTCCTGACTTCTCTATCAAAAAGTCCAGCGTGCTCTCCGCAAGCAACATGTCCCTGAGGCGCTGCGTCCCACCCGCTTCCTCAAATTCTGCCCTCAGAGCATCGGGATTTACATTGAATTCAACAGCCTTCTCTCTGATACGTCTTTCCACATCTGCTTCATCGACTTCAATACCTTCCTGCCGCGCAACCCTTTTCAGAATCAGCATGAGCCTTACTCGGTCCGCTGCGGCCTTCCATCCCGCACTCCCCTTCTTAATGTCATCGCTAACGCTCAAACCAAGCTCCGCTCTGATCAGCTCGTCAGGGACTTCAAAGCGCATCTGCTCAAGCAGCCTCTTCGAGATCACATCCTTCGGGTCTATGCCGGCGTCGCTGACAGTGAAAGAGTCGAGTGCAGGCAATTCAATCTCCGGCATAGGGTAAAACCTTAGGGTGAACTTAAAGGGTTTGTCCTTCACGCACTCGATATCCGCTATCTCAATAGGTCCCACAGGCTCTGTTCCAGTCTGACTCACGGCTTCCCTGCCCAGACGCCTGCCTTGCCGACGCGATATCTCATCCATGATTTCGCGCTGAAACCGCTTCTCCACAATATGATGGGGAGCCTTGCCTGCCCGGAAGCCCGCGATCCTGACCCTGGAATACTCCTCCACTATGTCGCAATAGTCCGAGGCGACCCGCTCCCACGGGGCGACGACGTTCAAAGCCACGCGTCCGCTCTTCTCACCTGTCTTAACTATCGCCAAAGTCTTGTCCGAGGGTTCTTTCATCTTTGCTTTTCCGGTCTCCAATGTTCTGCAGCAGACGATCGAGGTTCCTTTACCACGCTCTCGCCGAGGCTGCGAACAATCCTCTGTATGTGTTCATCAATGTGGTCGAAAAACTTCTTCCACCCTCGGCAGAGATAATTCAGTCCCGGCTCTCCTGCCGGCGTTTTGGTGAAGCGGTTCTTTGGACACTCGCCGAAGCAGGCAAACTTGTACTCACAGCTGCGGCAGTATGCCGGCAGGAGTCCTTCTTTCGCCTTGCCGAACTGCTCCTGCGATCCCGAATAGGCCATTTCCGCGAGAGGCTTCTCCATGATATTGCCGACGCGATATTCGGGATAGACGAAGTGGTCGCAGGCATAGACCGAGCCGTCGCGTTCGAGTGCAAGTCCCTTGCCGCACATCGGCGACTGGATGCAGAGCGGCGAGACGTGTCCCATCCATGTTTCGACAGCCGCCTCGAAATAGTGCACGTATATCTTTCCCAGGTCTTTGCTGAGCCACTCATCGAAGATGGTGCAGAGAAAATTTCCCCAGTCCTCAGGGTCGACAGACCAGTCTTCAACAACCGACTCGGGAGTCCCCGGTCTTGCATGCGCGGAGCCTATAGACGGCATAAGTCTGGTATCCCATCGCCAGGGCGCCACCTGCCGAAAGCCGACCGGCTCGACAATGGGAATAAACTGCATACGTTGCGCTCCAATCTCATCGCGCAGAAACCGGTAGACGTCGACTGAATGTTTCGAGGTGAGCCGGTTCACGCAACTCAGCGTGGCAAAGTTGACCTTGTATTTCCTGAGAAGCTTTGCCGCCCTGAAAACGCGGTCGAAACTGCCCCGACCTGACTTGTCCTTCCGGTAATGGTCATGAAGCTCCTTCGGGCCATCGAGCGACAGGCCGACGAGGAAATTGTGTTCCTGCAGGAACTCGCACCAGGCTTCGTCCAGATTCGTTCCGTTTGTCTGAAGGTCGTTCTCGCATCGAACGTGGGGTGGACAATATTTTTTCTCAAGCTCCACCACTTTCCTGAAGAAGTCAATTCCGAGCATCGTCGGCTCCCCGCCCTGCCAGGAGAAGACGACTTCCTTACAATTCTGGGCCTCAAAGTATTGCCGGATGAATGTTTCGAGCACTTCGTCGGCGATCTTCCACTGCGCGGGCTCCCCCAACAATTCCCTCTTCGAGAGGTAGTAACAATACGAGCAGTCGAGATTGCACAAAGAGCCTGTGGGCTTCACCATCACATGCATGCGCCTGAGAGGTTTGCCCCGCCAGAGGCGAGCGGTCTTCGGAAACTCACTTTTAATCACGTTCTTACATGCCTTGTAATGAGATTCCAATCCTTTGTCAACTCCATTGGCATCACGAGCTGGAAGTTCAGGCTTAAACTCCATTTATCTCCTTGTTCCGGGAAAGTGCTTAGCCTGTAATTGTTCTGCTGAAAAGATATGGACCACGCATCGCTGATAGGGTTGGTGAGTTTCTTATTGATGTCGGTTAAAGACTCGCCTTTCCCTCCGCCCGCAGACGCTCCTGTCGCAATGGGGACCTCAGCAGCTCGTGCGGCAAGGGGTGCGATTGCAGTGGCAAGCAAAGCTGCGACGATAGCTAGCTGTAGGATCTTCATGGTGGGGCTTTTCGTGCCTTTCACCATGGCCTTCCCCCTTTGTTATTTGCGCGCTGCAGCAGAGACTCTCCGAACCGGCTGCTGGTACCCCTCATGGCGATCTTCCTTTCATTGCGAGACGGAAGATATGGCCTTTCAAATCGCAGCGAGGTGATGACCGTCTCACCGCGCCGCCCCCCATAGTCGTTAACGAAAAAAGGCCAAACCGCTCTGTTCGTATCTGTCAAGCGTCTTGGCCTCTTTCAAACTGCTTTCTTTTCTTTTAATATCCTTATATCACCGAAGAAAGCAGTTGTCAATCACACATGCATAAGATTGTCAAGGCAAAATAGAAATGTCAGGTTTTTGGCAAAGTTTCCTGCTTTAGCGGCTCATTGTGCCACTTTACATCAAGATGTTGATCCAGTTTACGATCGGGCGTATGAAACATATTCACTGTTTTGTGATTGTGCACTTTACTTCCAGCCGTGCACAGAGGCGTTCGACGACTCTGAGCGTCAGCTCCTTCTCCTTTTCTTTTCTCCGCGCTTTTTCTTCCCCTTCCTTATAAGGCACGTTTGCCATAACCGTTATTTCGGTCCTGTCAGTCCCTACGACCTCTGCCTTGACAGATCCTGTCTGCACACCATCTGTCACTTCGAGATAACGTTTTTCATCTTCCCGTTTGACAATCTGCAACCCTTTTTCCTGGGCCATTTCGACGGCCGTACGATATACCTTGTCGGCAGGCACTGGCATCTCGGCTTTTGCAGTCGTCCGGTTGGCGCTTTTTGCATACTTTATCGCAACCGGAATTGCGGCAACACATGACACCATGAATAGTGCTGTCACAAAGATTACAGGAAATGCTAAAGACTTCGTTCTGGCTGCTCTGTCTGTGGTCGACATTTTTTCCATTGCTCCCTCCTCCGTTTACGCCGCTTCATCAAGTACCTCCACGTGCCCCAATCTTCAGTAGCTCAGCAGGTCCAAGTGCCTCACACAACCTTGCTTTGTATTCTGCCGCTCCCGTCGAGAATTACTAGTTACACCATACATCATTCCGAATGCTTTGTGAAGACTGGACTCCGGGAAGGATTAAGATTCCTAACTCCACCGACACTTTCTGCAAACCCAAACCCCAGCATGAGTACATCAGGAATATTACACCTTCAGGAAAAAATGAGGGCGAGTAGAACGAATGCTACATCTCATTTTTATACAGGAGAACGACCCACCATTTCACCGAAAGAAACACACCTCATATACTTCTTTTATCTCTCTAAAGAAGCAGGTTCGAGAATCGGGGCCAACTTTTTTTAAGGACTTTTCACGATTAGCTTATGGTGTTCAGCAGTGCTATGTCGTTTGGTGCAATTAGCCATCCCCTCTAGTCATTTTTTGTGGTTGCTCTGGATTTAACTGATAAGACAGCCGGTGACGAGTACCTTTCTAAAGCAATGGCATTCCTCATAGATCCGCAGTTCCAACACCTCGTTGACAAAGAGCTTACTTAATGATAAACGATAGTCAGAGGGGGAATTTTCTTTAACGGTCCGAGAGCAGGGAGAATAACTGGATTCAAACCGTAGCGGGCAGAGCATTGTTCGCGCGGTTGCGCCGCCATGCGCCGCTCGAAGCCTATTTGGGCAAGACCTGGCCGCTGCCGGACATTGCGAAGGCGAAGTGAACTTAATGGGGAATCACTATGAAACGGAGCATGAGGAGCTGAAAGATGAATGAAAAAAAGCTCGAGACTCGTGATGTTACCGGTACAACCCTGGCAGTGCTTTTCATTGGTATGTTCATAGCGGCAAGCCTTTGGATACTCGCTCCCTTTCTTATCGCGATCATCTGGGCGACCATGATTGTCGTGACGACGTGGCCGATCCTGCTGGGAATACAGGCCAGGCTGTGGGGCAAGCGCGGACTGGCCGTCGCAGTGATGACGATTATGCTCTTGCTGATCATAATCGCTCCCTTTTCGCTTGCTGTTGCGACTATTGTAGACAGGGCACCCGAGATATCCGCATTGGTAAAATCACTGGCAAGATTTACCTTGCCACCGCAGCCGGAGTGGCTTGGAGGAATTCCGGTGGTCGGCCCGAGGCTTGCCGATCGCTGGCAGCAACTTGCAGCCCTTGGCCACGAGGAGCTTTCTGCTCGTCTGGCACCCTACGTCCGTCAGGCGGTAGGGTGGTTTATTGTCCAAGCGGGTAGTTTGGGGATGATCATTGTCCAGTTCCTACTGACCGTTATTATCTCCGCGATTCTTTACGCAAACGGCGAGACGGCATCGGCGGGCATTTGCAGATTTGCCCGCCGCCTGGCAGGACAGCACGGAGAGGAGGCTGCAGTTCTTGCGGCAAAAGCGATCCGTGGGGTGGCGCTTGGCGTCGTTGTCACAGCGGTCATGCAGGCGACCCTCGGCGGCATGGGTCTGGCCGTCACTGGTGTGCCGGCCGCTGCGTTATTGACAGCGGTGCTCTTCATGTTCTGCCTGGCGCAGATAGGGCCAGCACTGGTTCTGATACCTGCGGTGATTTGGCTATTCTGGGAAGACGGGCCGCTATGGGGCAGTGTTCTGCTTGTCTTTTCGGTATTAGCTGTCACCCTCGATAACTTTGTTCGCCCCCTCCTCATTAAGAAGGGAGCGGACCTGCCGTTGATTATGATCTTTATCGGTGTGATCGGTGGCCTCATCGCCTTCGGGGTCATTGGTCTCTTCATCGGCCCGGTTGTGCTGGCTGTCACTTTCACTCTTCTGAAGGCATGGATTTCAGATGGCGAACGGCAGAAGGCTGCTGCCCCGGCCGGAAAAATGAAGTGCGGGGAGAATGAACCTTCGATATGACCAAGATATGATGTTCGCGTGCATACTGAGAATTGTGTTGCTGGTTCTGATAATCTTGCCGCTGGATTCCTTCGCAGCAGGGGGTCCTGGGACGAAGCATGTTCGGCGTCCTAAGATTGGGCTTGTGTTGGGAGGCGGAGGGGCGAAGGGTGCGGCGCATATCGGCGTTCTCAAGGTGCTTGAGGAGCAGAAGGTCCCTGTCGATTACATAGCTGGTACCAGCATGGGTGCGATCGTCGGGGCCCTCTACGCCTCCGGACTCTCTGCAGGAGAACTCGATAAGGTGATCACCGCAATCGACTGGAAAGATGTTTTTTCGGGTGAGCCGGACCGTCGTGACATTGACTATCGACGGAAGCGTGAAGACTACGAGATTCTCTCGGGGCTCTCACTGGGGATCAAGGATGGCAAAGTGGCCATGCCCGGAGGCCTTATCAAGGACCAGAAAGTTAATTTGCTTTTTGAGATGCTCATGCTCCACGCGTCTGAGATCCACGATTTCGACAAGCTGCCTATTCCCTACCGGGCTGTTGCTGTAGACCTCGAGACCGGAGAGATGGTGGTACTCAAGAACGGGCGGCTTGCCGATGCCGCACGGGCCAGTATGTCCGTGCCCGGCTTATTTCCCCCTGTGGAACTGAACGGCAGGCTTTTGATCGACGGAGGCATTGTCAGGAACTTGCCTGTAGACATCGTAAGGGAAATGGGGGCCGATATCATCATCTGCGTTGATCTCGACAAGCCCATGAAGACGAGAAAGGACATCAGCGGAAGCCTTTCGGTCCTGAACCAGATGGTCGCCATCATGATGAAGGAGAACGTCAGGGAGCAAGTCAAAACCCTCGGCCCGAAGGATGTCTATATCAATCCCGATCTTGGAGTTTTTGGCTCCACTGATTTTGACAAGGCTGCTGAGATCTCCCGTCTCGGTGAAAATGCCGCCCTGGCAAAGCTCGACTCGCTGAAGAGATATTCTGTTTCTGATGCCGAATATGCCGCTTTTGCTGCACACCACCACCGCGAGCAGATGAAAGAGATGAAGATCGCTGCGGTAAAGATCGAGATGCAGGGAGAAACAAAAATTCCGGAGGAAGTCGTGGCGAGCAGGCTTTCGATAAAGCCGGGCGACACGGTCAATATAGATAGGCTGCAGGAAGAGGCCGGCATTGTATATGGCACAGGAGATTTCGAACGAGTAGATCTGAACATAAAGAAGGAGCGGGAGGGCTATGACCTTGTGGTGAAGGCGAAGGAAAAGTCTTGGGGACCGAATTACCTTCGCTTCGGCATGGCCCTCCAAAGCGACTTCGAAGGAGGGAGCAGCTACAACATTCTTGCTGATTACACGCGGCGATGGGTAAACGGCTTGGGCGCTGAATGGAAGACGCAGGTCAATTTTGGCAACCCGACTGGCATCTACTCCGAATTCTACCAACCCCTGAGCGCTGCGCGACTTTTTTTCATATCCCCGTATGCTGAGTGGAAACAGCAACCCTATGATATTTTTGACGGGAAGACGAGGGTGGCCGAGTACCGCGTCGAGAGCTACATGGGCGGGATCGATTTCGGCGTTCAGCCCTGGATGTATGGAGAGGCCAGGGTCGGATTTCAGCTTGCAACATTCAGGGCAAGGCCGAGGGTTGGAGAAGTCGACCTGCCGGAAGACCATGCAACGCGCGGTGCCATTATCGCCAGAGGACGGCTTGATCAGTTAGATAATGTGAATTTCCCTAACAGTGGGTACCTGGCACAGGTCGGGCTACTCTCCTCTCTGAAGGCTCTTGGCTCGACTGACAAATACTACAAGGTACAAGGAAGCGTTATTGGCGCATTTACTTACAGGAAACAGACCGTTCTGGTCTCCCTCGCCGCAGGGTCACACATAGGCGATAAACTGCCGTTTTATGATCAGTTTGACCTTGGCGGGTTCCTCAATATTTCAGGGCTCCGTCCCAAACAGATGCTCGGTCAGAGTATGGTGCTCGGAAGGGTGATCTCCTACAATAAGATAGGCACGTCGTTCATCGGCGATCTTTATCTTGGGGGATCAATCGAAAGCGGGAACGTCTGGGGAGAAAATGAGAGGCAGTTCAACTTGAGTAATCTTCGTCTGGCAGGAAGTCTCTTCGTCGGCTACGATACGATTATCGGTCCTCTGTACCTTGCCTTCGGACACGCCGACGGCGGGTATAATGCCGGGTACTTTTACCTCGGTAGGGCATTCTGACATGGAGACCAGACAGTTATACGGCATAGGCGACCGTGCCATGGAACAGAAAGGACCGGAAGAGCGAATGATACTTGGAGAATTGGAAATAACCGATCCTGTCCTGCTGATATGAAATTATCGGCTAAGTATCTGCACATGGGTGACGAGATCCACCTCGTTCTTCACGTGTATGCTTGGAATGTTTAATTCCAAGAGCATCAGACATCATTGACCATTTTTGTCACGTGCCAGCTACAGGAAGTACGCCGCGAATTCCAGCGACGTCGATCAGATGTCAGCTTCTGTGAAAACTTGACCTTGCATTGGACCGTGTCTTAGGTTTGGAATCAGGTAATGACTTTATCGTCTTCTTTACGCCATGACTGTCTTAAACCAGTTACCCCTTAGTATCCGACTCTATTTTTCAATTTCCAGCTTTATTATCTGGAAACAACCCAACCCTTCACCTTTTCACCTTCTTTTCTATCTGGTGGCAGAGCCCGTAGAGCATCTTGAGCTCCCATTCGGTGAGCCCTGCCCTGCCGATGAAATGTTTCAGGTTGGCCATGATCTTTTTTCTTATGTTTCTGTCGCCCCTCGGGATGTATTCGAGCAATTCGAGGGAGTGGGAGATCCTTTCATAAAGGTCCGTAATTTCTCCGTGCCCTGAGAGAGGCGGTGAAGGCTGGGAATCGGGGCATACGATATAAGGCCCCCGGCCGCTCTCAGTCCCCGGTCCCCGGTATTCAGCGAGAAAAAGCTCATAGGCAATGATCAGGACAGCGTGCGAGAGGTTCAGCGAGGGCTGTGCCTTGCTGCTCGGGATCGAGAGCATGAAGCCGCATTCCTCCACCTCCTCGTTAAATAATCCCCTTGCTTCCCTTCCGAAGAGGACGGCGACCTTATTGGCTGCAGCCATTCTGTACAGCCGGGATGCGCCCTCGTCCGCCGGCATGATTAGACCGCGCCTTTTCCCCTTCCTTCTGGTCGTCCCCACAACAACAGACTTGTCTGCTACGGCATCGGCAAGGGTCCCGTAAATCTGCGCCGAACTCAGGACGTCATGGGCGTTCCGGGCGAACCACCTGCCCTCTCCTTCGGTGAGCGAGTCGGGCGGCTTAACAACACAAAGGTTTTTGAAGCCCATGTTCTTTATCGCTCTGGCAGAGGCACCTACATTTCCGGGCTCCTTGGGCTCCACGAGAACGAAGTATACATTGTCCTTCCAGTCATCCATAGTGTAATTTACTTTCTCCCTGTTACTTTTGTCCATTCAGCCGGCAACCGTACCTCCCGCATTCCTTTACAAAGAACAGCCTTTCTTTTATCATTTACTATGCGTGAAAAAGACACCAAGGGGAGAGTCCTGCGTTTGGCCCTCGCCCAGATCAATCCGACCGTCGGAGATCTTAACGGAAACGCCTCGATGATCCTGGATTGGACAAGGAAGGCGAAGAAAAAGAAAGCCGATATCGTGGTATTTCCGGAACTGGCGGTTACCGGTTATCCCCCGGAGGACCTGGTATTAAAGCCGCAGTTCATCGCTGAAAACATGGAAGTGGTCAGGCAACTCGTTCCAAAGGTAAGGGGAATAGCGGCAGTTGTCGGGTTCGTCGACAAAGGGAAGAAAAACGAGCTGTATAATGCCGCGGCCCTCATCTCCGATGGAAAACTGGTCGATATATATCACAAGGTCTTTCTGCCCAATTACGGCGTCTTTGACGAGTTCCGGTATTTCAGGCCGGGCACGAGATTCCCTGTTTACAACTTCAGAAATATAAAGTTCGGTATCAATATCTGCGAGGACATCTGGCACCGTGAAGGTCCGGCCCGCAGGCAGTCTGAGGCGGGCGCAGAACTTATCATAAACATCAACGCATCGCCGTTCGAAAAAGGGAAGCCCGAAATCAGGGAACGCATCCTGGCGGAAAGATCGACCGAAAACGGTATACTGATCGCTTATGTCAACACGGTGGGGGGCCAGGATGAACTGGTATTCGACGGAATGAGCATGGTTTCGGACCACACCGGGCGGATAACGGCAAGGGGAAAACAGTTTGAAGAAGACATGCTTACAGTAGACCTCGACATGGGCGGGGTTGAAGGAGCAAGGAGCAAAACCAAGAGCGGGCGGCGCCGCCGGACGGACCCCTCGGTGCCGGCTGTCAGAATAAAAGTGCCCGCGTCTCCGGCATCCGCCAGAAAATCCCTCGGCAGCCCGACTCTGATCGCCCGGACGAACACGGAAGAGGAGATCTACCGCGCCCTGGTCCTCGGCACATCCGACTACGTGAGGAAAAATGGCTTCGGCGGTGTAATAATCGGTCTGAGTGGAGGAATCGATTCCTCTCTGGTGGCCGCAATAGCGGTCGACGCCATCGGCAGGGACAATGTTCACGGACTCTTCATGCCCTCTCAATACACGTCAGGGGAGAGCAGGGAGGACGCCTTCGGGCTTGCGGACAATATGGGGATAAGGGTGACCGAGAAGCGGATCGACCATATTCTGGCAGTTTATCTGAAAGAACTGGAGAACGATTTCAGGGGCCTGGAGAGGGACACGACTGAAGAAAACCTGCAGGCGAGAATCCGGGGAAATCTGCTCATGGCCTTTTCGAACAAATTCGGCTGGCTGGTCCTGACGACCGGCAACAAGTCCGAGATGAGCGTCGGATACGCTACCCTTTATGGAGACATGGCCGGCGGGTTCGCCGTCATCAAGGACGTGCCGAAAATGCTTGTCTACGACCTGTGCAATTGGCGGAACGCTTCGGGCGAGGGCGCGGTAATCCCTGAAAGGGTGCTGTGGAAAGAGCCGACCGCCGAACTGAAGCACGACCAGAGAGACACCGACAGCCTCCCGCCCTATCAGTTGCTTGATCCTATACTAAAAGCGTATATAGAAGACGAGATGAGCTTCGAGAAGATACTGGATCTCGGCTGCGATGTCGAATGCACACGAAAAGTCATACAGATGGTGGACAGGAGCGAATACAAGCGGAGGCAGTCGCCGCCGGGGATAAAGATAACACCGAGGGCTTTCGGCAGGGACAGGCGTTTCCCGATAACCAACAGGTACAGGAGTTACTGATGAACGGTTTCAGGCTTTTCCCGGCTTCCCTGATGAGGTTCCTGTTTGTCGTGCTCTTTCTTACTTTGCTGCCCGTTTCAGCCGTCAGGTCCGCGGAAGACGGCGGATTTCAGTTCAAGAAGGTCAGCGAACTTCAGCGGATACAACCCAGGAAGCCGGTCCACATAAAATTGAAAAGGACGGTCAAGGGTGAATACAGCTGGGAACTGGCAGGCGATGACGCCGACGACATCCTTAAGGTGGACAGACAACTCAGGAAGGTGCTTAAGTCTCAGGAACGAAGAAAACCATAGGCATGTCAACAGGCATTCTTTACATCGTCGCCACACCAATCGGCAATCTTGAAGATATTACCCTCAGGGCGCTTCGCGTACTCAAAGAGGTCGATGTGATCGCAGCCGAGGACACGCGACATTCCCTCAGGCTCCTGAACCATTACGGAATTTCGAAGCAGCTCGTCAGCTATTGGGGCGAAAAAGAAAAGGTGAAGGCTGAGGAGACGATCTCCTTACTCAAGGCAGGGAAGAATGTGGCCCTCATCTCGGACGCCGGCACACCCGGCATAGCCGATCCCGGCAGCGTACTGATAAGAAGGGCCTGGGAGGAGGGGATCAGGGTCGAACCCGTTCCAGGCCCGTCGGCCGCCGTAGCCGCTCTGTCTGTTTCAGGCTTTTCAACGGAAGAATTCATCTTTTCCGGCTTCCTTCCGGCAAAACAGTCCCGCAGAAAGAAATTGCTCGAAGAGCTGAGTCGCGAGAAACGGACTCTGGTCTTTTACGAAGCCCCGCACAGGATACTGGAATCCTTTGACGACATTGCGGAGATATTCGGCGACAGAAACACATTCCTCGTGCGTGAAATGACTAAGCTGCATGAAGAGCTGATGAGGGGAGACGCCGTCGGGGTCAGGAAGAGGCTTGAAAGCGCGGTAACGGCGGGGGAATACGTAATCGTTGTTGAAGGCAGGCGTGATGAGAAGAACCCCGCCGGCGAGGAGGCCCTGAAGGAAATCGAATCTCTCATGAAGAAAGGCTTCGGACGGAAAGAAGCGGTGAAACGCGTGGCTGAGGAGTACGGCCTCAGCAGGAAAGAACTCTATGACAGGAGCCTGTCAGGCACATAGCGGGCCGGGATTGGTATCCCGGCCCGCAGCATTCCAGGCGGCAAGTCTTTCGTTATCTTTTGACACACATTTTCTTCGTCTCTTCTACAACCTTCGCCTTCTTTGGGAAAGTCGACTTCACGCCTCTGATGTAACTTCGATCTTTTTCGTTTTTACCTTCTCAGCCTTGGGAAGAACAACTCTCAGTACACCGTTTTTGACCGACGCCCGGATTCCCTCCCTGTCTATAACATCCGAGAGCGTGAAGACCCGCTGGTAATCTCCGACACTGTATTCCGATAAAACCAACCGGTTATTTTCCGGCATCCGGGGCTCGACCTTACCGTAAATCGTCAGAACGTTCTTCTCCAGTGTAATGTCGACGGATTTCTCGTCGACGCCCGGCATGTCCGCTGTCACGACAATATCTTCCTTTCTCTCGATAATATCTACGGAGGGGGTGTAAACCTTCGTCGCCCTTGTGCGTTCGACACCCGTCTGCAGCTCGGCCTCCTTCTTCTGAACCTCTTTAACGGTATCAGGCATTCTGCTCACCTCCTATAGACTTTATCTCGATTTTCCTGGGTTTTTCGGCTTCGGCCCTCGGCAGGTCCACAGAGAGCACTCCCTTTGAGTAATGAGCCTTTACCTTGTCGGCGTCGACGGTGAAAGGCAGTTCCAGCGACCTGCTGAACTGACCGTACCATCTTTCCCTCCGATGATACTGTTCATCTTCCTTCGTCTCTTCAGGCCGGCGCGAACCGCGCACAGTGAGACTCTTTCCCGCGACTGAGATGTCGATGTCTCCTGGGTCGATACCGGCTATTTCCATCGTCGCCGTCGCCCCGTCGGCTGCTACCCACAGATTCATCGCCGGGAATTCTCCCTCCGAAGGAGCCGCCGCCCTCGCCAGGGCACGGCTCATGCGTTCAAGTTCCCGCCACGGGTCGATCGGTCGCCCGAACCTCTCAAAATCAGTCCATAACATACCAGCTTCCTCCTTGTTAATTTTTTTGTGTAGTGATTGCGAGAAATCTTCTCGTTCCTTCATTAATAGCAACGAGGATGCCAGCCTGCAATATTCACTAAAATCAACTATTTGCGACGTAGAATGACCTTGATATTTAAACAGGCCGGACAAAATGTCCTGTTATCTAGGCCACTTTATCCGGTCTAGGACAGAATGTCCTGCCTTAACGCCCATGTGATCGAATAAATACCCCGATTTCCGGTATTTGCAGGGGCAATCCCCTGTGCCTGCCTGTCCGCTAGGCAGGGTTGCCCGATATATTTTACCGGGAGGCGGGGCTCTGCCCCGGGCCCCGGATACTTTTCTTGCCCGCCCAAGAGAAGTATCCAAAAGAAGGCGCCCCGACGAAAATTACACCCTTCGGGCCGGTCTGCTCGGTCGGGTTCGCTAAATTTTGGGAACTCGCTCCGCTCAGAC
>JBJKPE010000273.1:0-20632 GCA_046706685.1 Thermodesulfovibrionales bacterium
GATAAAGGCGGGGGAGTCTTTCGAGGTGGAGGGGAATTCGAAGTTTAAAATGAAAGTGAAAACACTTACCGACTACTGCTGCTCTTTCATGGGCTGAGAAATGCCGAGGGTAAAACAGTAGTAGTTCACCGCAAAAGTTGTCATCCCCGCGAAGGCGGGTGCCCAGGGTGGGTGCACCTACCTGGAAAGAATGGATTCCGGACCTGCCTACCGGCAGGCAGGCAAGCCGGAATGACGGGCATCGCCAAGCTTTCCTCCATTGAATTGCCGAAGTAAGGATAGACCCATTTTGTGACTTTTGTGCGTTTTGCGGCCGTGACGCTATTCGGGGGCTGCTCACCGACCCAAGTAGTTACTTTCTATTCAACCTGCCGGCACTGTGCGATAATGGGAATAACGATGGTTGAGAGGTGACTACGATGCAGCACGTACCAGGTCCCAGTTACAGCATAACCATAAGAATCGAGATGGAGAACCGGATAGGCATGTTCGCCCGGGTCGCGACCGCCATCGGACAGGCTGGCGGCGATCTCGGCGCGGTCGACATCGTCCGCGCTGAGCCGGGGAAAGTGGTTAGGGTCGTCACAGTGAACGCCAGAAACGAGGCCCACGAGAAGGAGATCGTGAAGGCCGTGAGACATCTGGAGGGCGTCAGGATCCTCAGGGTCATGGACCGCACCTTTTCCGTCCACCAGGGCGGAAAGATAGAGATACACAACAAAATCCCCCTCCGTGACCGCAGCGACCTCTCGAAAGTATATACACCGGGAGTGGCCAGGGTCTGCATGGACATACATGAAAACAGGGAGCACGTCTACCGGTATACCATCAAAGCGAACTCAGTGGCTGTGATTACCGACGGGACCGCTGTCCTCGGTCTCGGGGATATCGGCCCCGAAGCCGCTATGCCGGTGATGGAAGGCAAGGCAATGATTTTCAAGGAGTTTGCGGACATTGATGCTTTTCCGATCGCGCTGGCGACCAAGGAGCCGGATGAGATTATACGCACGGTTGAGAACATATCCGTCCCCTTCGGCGGAATAAACCTCGAAGATATATCGGCCCCGAGATGCTTCGGGATCGAAGCGGAGCTGAGGCGGCGGCTCGACATTCCGGTGATCCATGACGACCAGCACGGGACGGCTATAGTGGTGCTTGCCGCACTAATCAATTTTGCGAGGCTCGTGAAAAAGGATTTAAGAAAGTTCCGGATCGTCATATCGGGGGCCGGCGCCGCAGGGACGGCGAACGCACTGATGCTCTCCGCCTACGGCGCGGAGGATATTGTCGTTTGCGACAGCGAAGGCGTCATTTATGCGGGAAGAAGACGGCATATGAACCCCTATAAGAAAATGCTGGCTGAGAAAACGAACCCGAGGAAGATAAGAGGCACCATATCCGATGCAATTAAGGGTGCCGACGTGTTCATCGGACTTTCGGTTCCCGAAATCATAACCCCCGATTACATTATGCTGATGTCGGGCCAGCCGGCTGTTTTTGCCCTTGCCAATCCCGAGCCGGAGATATGCCCGGAGGACGCCCTTCCCCTGGTCAGGGTCCTCGCTACCGGCAGGTCCGATTATCCAAACCAGATCAACAATATGCTCGGGTTCCCCGGAATATTCAGGGGTCTCCTGGACGTTCAGGCCAAAGGCGTAAACGAGGAGATCAAATTTGCAGCGGCCGAGGCTATTGCGCACACAGTCAAGGACGACGAACTGCACGAGGATTATATCATTCCGAGCATTTTCGACAAGACTGTGGTGTCGTCGGTGGCCGCTGCGGTGTCTGAGGTGGCAAGAAGGACGGGACTTGCGCGGCACTGACTATAGGCGATAGGCAAAACGGCCGGCAAGCGTGAAAGCCTGCAAGCCGGCAAGCTGAAAAAGCTCACATGGACGGAATGGCAGCTTTTTCAGCCATGGTTGACCAGTGGAAATACCTTTTTTTTGATCCCGGCTATGACAGCTTCGATCTCGTCCCTCATAATCTTTTTTCCCGCCCCTTCTTCCCGGTAATCCTCGTCCCGCAGCTTCCGGTTCTTGAACCCTTCGAGGGGATATTGTTTAAGGAACTCCGCGGGCAGCTCATCGGGCGGTTCGACGTCGTTCATGATGGCCCAGGCGAGGGTCCATGCCCTGGCCACATTCGTTATCTCGTACCCTCCTCCACCAAGTGCGATCCACTTAGGAGAAAGCTTTTTCATCTTTCTCACGACCTCGCAAAAGCCTTTCGTCGTATAGTTCAGGTGGGTGAGGGGGTCCGTGAGAAATGAATCGACGCCGAGCTGGCCGACTATAATGTCAGGCCTGAACTGTTCGACCAGCGGCGGAACGACCTCGTTAAAGGCGTAGATAAAGAGTTCGTCGTCGGAGTAAGGGGGCATTGGGACGTTCACTGCATAGCCTCTCCCTTTTCCTTCGCCTGTCTCGCTTCCGAAGCCTGTGCCCGGGAAGAGGTACCGGCCGGATTCGTGGAGGGATATCGTCAGCACTTGATCGGTCAGGTAAAACGCCTCCTGCACGCCGTCGGCGTGATGCGCGTCTATGTCTATATACGCCACCCTTCTTCCCTTCCCCAGAAGGCGGGAGATCAGGACCACGGGGTCGTTGATGTAGCAGAACCCGGACGCGCTGGAGGCGAGGGCATGGTGCAGGCCGCCGGAGATGTTGAAGGCTGTTCGGACCTCGCCGCTGTCGACGAGTTCAGCGGCCTGAAGAGATGCGCCGGCCACGAGCCTCGACCATTCGAAGACACCTTCGAATACGGGGTTGTCTTCGAAGCCGAGGCCGTAACGTTCCTCACCCGGGATATCGAGCCCGCGGTTTGCGGACTTCAGTACTTCGATGTAATCCTTTGTGTGGTAGAGAAGAAGATCTTCTTCAGCAGCCGGTTTCGCCTCGATAATGCGGACATCCGGAAGAGAGAGGAGTCCGTATGCTTTTATAAGATCATGGGTCAACCTCAGCCTGAAAGGCTTGAGCGGATGTCCCGGCCCGTAATCGTACTTCGCAAAATCGTCGGAGTATATGAAAGCGGTTTTCATATCTTCTAAGATTATATGGGGAAAATAGGCGTAATGAAAGGCGGAGGGTTGCAGAACGTTTTCGTCCCCCGCGCCTTTCGGCGGCAATAGTGGTATCGGCGATTACCTGAAAAGAGAAAGGACTTCGAAGAGGAAATGGTATCGGTCGAACCGGATCCTTCCGCTTGTTGCAGGCTTCATCCTTCAGCCTGAGCACCAGTCTCTCCACTTGATGGCCGAAAAAAGCTGGATGCAGAATGAAAGACTTATCCCGGCAGCTTGGCTTCGAGGACTTCGACCTTCTCGATAACAGGCGGCTTCGCCAGCAATTCGGATGCCTTTGCCATCAACGCGGCGGCCACACGGCCGGAGAGGTGGGCCTGGCGACCTGCTTCATCAGGAAAGGCATCGAAGATGCCGAAGGTCGACGGCCCGAGACGGATCGCAAACCAGGCGATCGTGGCCGGCTCATCCATGACCACGGCGAGGCCCCCGCGAAGAAAGCTTTCTACTTCAGCATCCTTTCCGGGTTTTGCCTCCAGTCGAACAAGCAGAGCTGTCTTAACCATAACGTCCTCCTTTTTGGTTGTCGTGAAGCATTGCGGGCGGCGGAATGACCGGTTGCGTTACAGCCAGCCTGTTCATACGCCTGAACTTCTTAAGGAGATATTAGCAGGAAATTATGCCTTTGCCTACCCGAAGGCTCCGGTGAAAATAGCCGGGAAGATATCCTTATCGTGATGAATGGGGAGTTATTATCACGGCGGTGTATTAAAGTAGAGGGCAGTTTCAGCCGCCCGAGCGTTTGGGCCTGTAGCCCATCTTTGTCAATGCCGTCATGACAGCATTGCAGTGATCGCCCTGGATTTCGAGAGAAGAGTCCTTGACCGTGCCGCCCGTCCCCAGCCCGGCTTTCAATTGTTTCAGCAGCGTCTCCATATTTTTTAACGGCAGCGGGAGGCCGTCGATTACCGTGACGCATTTCCCGCCCCTTCGCTTCCGGTCGAGCCGGACAATCACCCTCTGATGAGGAGGACCCGGAGCAGGCTTGACGCTATCTTCGACCTTTTTTCCCTTCCGGGAAACCACTTTGTCGGTGGAGTAAACTAATTTGGATTTTTCTTCAGACATTTTCCATTGCAGCCCGGGGAGGTTTTACTCCCGGTCTCCTTATTCGTCCTCAGATACAGGGTTTCAACTTTCTTCCTGGCCCAGGGGGTCCTCCTCAGAAATTGCAGGCTGGATTTGATACTCGGGTCATTGTTGAAACACCGGATGCGGATGATCTTTCCCATTTTTTCCCAGCCATAAACTTTAACCAGCCGCGTCAGAATCATTTCCAGGGTAACGCCGTGAAGAGGATCTTTGGATTGTCGCTCAGTCATGCTTCAGCCCCATAAACAGATTGTCCCCAACGTTGCATGGGGGAGAGGGCGATGTACGCCCTCTTTTCGCAAATTTTGTTCAACTGTAAGATTATTTCTGACTTCGGTGAAGTTGCCGGAATTATACAACGGGCAGCTCCAGGACCTCGATCTTTTTGCTTCGTGTCAGTTTCTTTAAATGATGCTCAAGGCTTCTCGCCTCTCCGGCATTCCTGCATTGTATGGTTTTAACCAGCGCAAAGGGCCTCCAGGATCTTACAAATTTGCTGCCCCTTCCCCGGTCGTGTTCCTTAAGCCGCCTGTCAAGATTGTTGGTTATGCCGATATAAAAATAATCATTGCTGCATTTAAGCACGTAGACGCACCAGCTTTCATCATCCGATTTACCCGCAGGGTCTCTTTCCGCGTCTGCGAAGCCATCTGTCCAAAGTCTTAACGCCTTTCTCGCCTCCCTGTCGACAAATGAGAAAATACGCCGAGCGCTGTCCCTGCGGCAGGTTGGGGAATGCCCTTTCACCTTGATCACCTCGAACCCCAATTCGTCGTGAAATTCGTAAAATTCGCGATAAAGATCGGAGTTCCTCAGCGGCAGATTTGATCTTCTGGAAAGGAAGTTGCGGGCAACCAGGCCGGGTCTTCTTTTCAGGAGATCTGAAACGCACTGGGAATCCGAATACAGGTATAGTTTCCCGGGTTCGGGAATTCTTGTCCCGTTTCGATACTCTTCCAGTGCCCACAGGGCCGTTTGAAGTTCGAGTTTCGCCGGAGAAGTGTCTTCAAATCTTCGCACCTTTAC
This sequence comes from Thermodesulfovibrionales bacterium, assembly GCA_046706685.1. Lineage (GTDB taxonomy): Bacteria > Nitrospirota > Thermodesulfovibrionia > Thermodesulfovibrionales > UBA6898 > JARRRD01. The sequence continues at coordinate 5,207 of JBJKPE010000273.1, forward strand.
CCGGCCGGCTGCTTCGGATGTTTCAACAGGGAATGAAGCCGGTAGAAGAAGATAGGCGCCTACCCCGAGCTTGCGCCCGGGATGCAGACTCGCATCTGTGAAGAGAGCTGTATCTTTCATGGGTCGATCTATTTTACACCAGAACCGCTAAAGCAGATTAGGTAAGCTTATCCTCGCCCCTGATTGGCAAGACCGCGAAATCGCATCGCCGCTTCGGCGCCCGTTGCCCCTTCCTCGTGCTTGAAAAAAACGAAGGCCCTCTTCCATTTTTGGGAAAGGATCTTTTCCATCCATCCTGACAGATCGGCATCCGTGTAACCGGAACGGCGCAGGCGCAGGTAGCCCCACGGCGCCGTCTTTATGATCTCATCCGCCGGGTTCTCATCGGTATCAGCGACGCACAGGCTGAATCGCCTTTTGTGCAGGAGGTCCAGGATCTCAACGTCCATCCAGGACGGGCTGCGGAACTCGAAGGCGCAGGGAATGTTGCCCGGGATCAATCCGAGAAAATATTCGAGCGCCGGGCGGTCGGCATGAAAGCTGCCGGGGAACTGAAAAAGGACCGGTCCGAGTTTGCCCTCAAGGACCGACAGCGTCCTGAAGAGGTACCCGGTCTCCTCATCCACATTTTTCAGTCGCTTCAGGTGCGTGATAACCCGGGGCGCCTTGAAGGCGAAAATAAAGCCGTTGGGGACCTGTGCCGCCCATGACGCAAGGACGCCTTCCGTCGGCATGTGGTAAAAGGTATTATTGATCTCCACCGCACCGAGGCGCCCCGAATAAAAGCGAAGCATCTCTTTTGGGGAGATCTTTTCAGGATAGAAGCTTCCTTTCCATTCCTTGTACCCATACCCGCTTGTACCGGCGAGGATCTTCATGGCTCCTGCGGCCCTCCGTCACTGCGACGAATAATCTCCCATCCGCCTTACTTGCCTGCTTTTGGCTGCCAGAGTCCGAAAGCTGCGCCGGTCGGGTCTATAATCACACTGAACCACCCCATGTCCTGAACCTCTGTGATGTCCCTGGCAATGGCGGCCCCGAGCGACTTCGCCTTCTTTGTCGATGCCTCCACATCGTCTACCAGGATGTAGGGAAGCCAGCTGTCCTGATCTCCGGGCATTGGGTTTTTCATAATTCCCCCGCCCGTGCCTTCGCCGACGTTTATGATCGCGTAGTCCGTGCCGGGGAATTCTTCAAGCTTCCAGTCGAACATGCCGGTGTAAAACTTCTTCGACTTGTCCACGTCTTTCGTATGCAATTCAACATGAACAAATGGATTTGCCATGTTCACCTCCTCAGGGTAATCGTATTCCCAGTGTAGCAGATGTATGCCTTCCGTCAAGCATAAAGGGAATTCCTGCGGCATGGGGGGCCCCGCTATCGTATCGGCCCGGGCAATAGCCGCCTTGCCGCATAACCACGAAAAAGCATAAAATAGCCAATGGAGAAGACAATAGTGAATCTGCGAGAACGGGTGGCAAAGGCGGTCTCTCATTACTGGCTGACCCGCGAAAATCAGGCCACAAGGCAGAGGGGCTCGGGGCGCGCAGATCAGGGGCTGAGAAGTGCCGTGACGGGCGGCGCCCAGATGGACGGCTTCATCGGGGTATTGACCGAAATAATAGTCGATGCCGGGATCGATGACCGGCATGTCTTTCATAACAGGAACCTTGAACTCCCCGGTTTTTTCAGGCCGACAAAGGAATGGGACCTCCTGGTGATCAGAGACGGCCAGCTGATCCTGGCTCTCGAAGCAAAGTCACAGGTGGGCCCTTCGTTCGGCAATAATTTCAATAACCGCACTGAGGAGGCCATCGGCAGTGCCCTTGACCTCTGGACGGCATATCGGGAAGGAGCTTTTAACAAAACCATAAGGCCATGGCTGGGCTACATCTTCCTCCTTGAAGATTGCAAAGGGTCGCAAAGCGCCGTAAGAGTTAAAGAACCCCATTTCAGTGTCTTTGAGGAATTCAGGGGGGCATCATACGCAAGAAGATACGAGCTCTTCTGCAGGAAGCTTGTAAGAGAGCGGTACTATAATGCCTCGGCCTTTCTTCTCTCCGGCAGGAAAGCCGGACAATCCGGAGATTTCGCAGAGCCTGCCGAGGACCTCACGTTCGAGCTTTACGCGAGGTCACTTGCGGCACATGTTGCGGCGTACGGGGAAGTGCAGTAATGCCCACCGACCATAAAAGAGAGAACCTGAAGACGTCGCATCGCCTGCTCCATGGCGATACCCGCTCCCTGTCCTTTATAGCGGATGAATCGGTACACCTCGTCGTCACCTCTCCGCCTTACTGGACACTGAAGAAATATAATGAAAACCCGGCCCAACTCGGTCATGTCGCCGATTATGAGCGTTTTCTTTCGGAACTGTCGAAGGTCTGGAAGGAGGCCTATCGTGTTCTTGTGCCCGGCGGCAGGCTGGTCTGTGTTGTTGGGGATGTATGCCTGTCGAGAAAGGAACATGGCCGGCATCTTGTAATGCCTCTGCACGCGGACATAACAGTCATATGCCGCAGGCTCGGCTTCGACAACCTGAACCCTATCATCTGGCACAAGATTTCAAATGCGACATTCGAGGCGAACGACGGCACCAAATTTCTCGGTAAGCCCTATGAGCCGAACGCTATCGTAAAAAACGACATCGAGTTCATCCTGATGCAGCGCAAGCCCGGGGGCTACAGGAAGCCGACACTGGAGCAGCGCAGGTTAAGCATGATAGCAAAGGATGACTTCGCGACCTGGTTCAGACAGTTCTGGACCATCACCGTCGCGTCCACAAGAAATCATCCGGCCCCATACCCCTTTGAGCTTGCTTACAGGCTGGTGAGGATGTTTTCCTTTTGGGGCGATACAGTACTGGATCCTTTCTGCGGCACCGGGACGACCATGCTCGCTGCCATGAAATGCGGAAGGAACAGCATCGGCGTGGAGATCGACGAGGAATATTGCCGCATGGCTCTCCTCCGCCTCAGGACCGAAGGCCGGGATTTGTCCCCTGCCGCCGAAATTGTTTTTTCGATGATGGGCGATAACGGATGCAGCCTGGCTGTGCAGGAAAAGCCGGCGGTTAACAGGGGAAAAGAGGGGAAGAAGAAAGTGAAGAGGACGAAGGCCGGGCGGTAAGGCGATGTGTCCCAATATTACCCACGATTCACCGACTTCAGGGGCCGATTCATAGGGGGAAAAAAGAAGTGATATACAAGAAGTAAAGTCTATCGGAAAGATTTAAGAAAAAGGGAAAAGGTTGTCGCGGGGCTTTCATGAGGAGGATAACTTGACAGACGAAAACGACAGAAACTTCATGCGGGAAGCCTTTCAACAGGCCATGGTTTCATATAAAGAGGGCGGGCTTCCAATAGGCGCCGTGATGGTAGAGAAGGGTGTGGTTATCTCTGCGGGCCATAACCGGCGCGTGCAGGATGGCGACCCTACTGCTCACGGTGAGATGGATTGCCTGCGGAAGGCGGGTCGGCGTCCGCGGTATGACGGCGTAACGCTCTATACCACGCTGAGTCCCTGCATGATGTGTACGGGCACGGTGCTCCAGTTCGGAATCGGGAAGGTCGTCATCGGTGAGAATCAGAACTTCCCGGGGAACATCGAACTCTTGCGCAGCCGCGGCGTCGATGTGGTCCTGCTGAATGATCCTGAATGCGTAGCTCTCATGAGGCGCTTTATTGCCGAGCGGCCGGAGTTGTGGGACGAGGATATCGCCGGTCGGGAGAACGTTTAAGGTAAGCCGGGGCGTCCGTTGTTTGAGAGCGAGACACCTGGACATAGTGTCCGAAAAGTCACGGAGTGATCTGAATAAAGTGGACAAGCCAGAGCCGACGTCGTTCAAACAGTGTTCCAAGTGCGGGTTTATATGGCCCAAAAGGACGTCATTTCTCAGTGACCCGCAGCTTAGCATGGTCGGCTATCAGGCGAACTTCGATGAGCTTATGGCGGGGCTTTTTCTGTTTACCCATACCTGCGGGACCACTTTTTCCATTAAGGCGGGCGAATTTCGGGATTTTTATGGCGGACCGATATTTACCGAAAGGCTTAACGGCACGGAAAAGTGCGGGGAATATTGTCTTCACAAAGATGATTTGCGTCCATGTCCGGCGAAATGTGAGTGCGAATATGTCCGCGAAATTCTGCAAACCATTCTGAAGTGGCCCAAAAAAATCCGGAAGGCGTGAGTAAAGCGATAGGAGTAAATAGAGACAAGTGGAGCGATGAGGCCTGACTATGAACGGAAAAGAGTTAATGTTGACTCCCCTGCACTCTTCTTTCGCTTTTCACTATTGACCCTTCACTGTTTGATTGTCGAACTTTCCCCCGGCCCGGGGTATCACGCCCGACCCAGATCTGCCCTTTTCATCCTCCTGAAGTGTCTCTCGAATATCTTCCTGAAATGAAAACCGTAAATGGAAAAGGTTACGGCCATCGGCAGCAGTTTGGGTTTTCTGAAGAGAGACCAGAAGACAAGCCTCCAGTAGTAGAAACGTTCCTTCCCGAGGACACCCAATATGAAGATGGACTTTAATCCGGCCTTCCAGTAGCTGTAACGCATCTGGACCACCTTCTGCTGCATGGGCCGGTAATCCTTCATGAAGAGCTTAACCCTCGTGTAATAATGCTTCGGGGAATAAATGGTCTCTATGATCTGCCTGTACCCGGTGATGAGTTTTTCATAACTCATCCTGGGAACGAAGTTCATGGAAAAGTCCGTGTTGTCTCCGGTGGAAGTCTTTAGCAGCCTGTTCTCCGTGACCAGCCGTTTGTAGAGTTTTGTGCCCCGGGGCGCGTTCAGCAGCCCCACCATTGCCGTCACGATCCCGCTCTCCTGTATGAACGCAATCATCCTTTCGAAGATCGAAGCAGGGTCCTGGTCGAACCCGACAATGAATCCCGCCTGTACCTCCAGCCCGAAGTCCTGTATTTTTTTGACACTGGCTATAAGGTCACGGTTCCGGTTCTCGGCCTTGGCGCATTCGATCAGGCTTTCTTCGTGCGGCGTTTCTATGCCGATAAAGACCGTGATGAACTCGGCCCTGGCCATCATCCTCATGAGTTCCTCGTCGTCGGCGAGATTGATCGAGGCCTCTGTAGAAAAGTAGAAAGGGTACTTTCGTTCGTCCATCCATTGGATAAGCGACGGAAGCACCTTATCCTTAAGCTTCTTTTTGTTGCCTATGAAGTTGTCGTCTACGAAGAAAACCCCTTCCCTCCATCCGAGGGAGTATATCTTCTCCAGTTCCGCGACAAGCTGCCGGCTGTCCTTTGTCCTTGGGACCCGGCCGTAGAGCGATGTGATATTGCAGAATTCGCAGTCGAAAGGGCATCCCCTGGAATACTGGACGTTCATTGAGGAATAGTGCCGCATGTTTATCAGTTCCCACATGGGAATGGGCGTTTTCGTCACGTCGGCCTTTTCATCGGATGCATAGAGACGTTTCGGCATCCCCCCCCTTAAATCGTCGAGAAAAGGCCGCAGGGTTATTTCAGCCTCATTGAGCACGAGGTGGTCGACCTCTCCGAACTCTTCGTAGTCATTGGTAAAAAGAGGTCCGCCGGCTACGACCTTGACGCCCAGGTCCCCGCATCTGGCGAGGACGGTCTTAACGGATTCCTTCTGGACGGACATGGCGCCGAGAAAGACATAGTCGGCCCACAGGAGGTCCTTGTCCTTAAGCTTCCGGACATTCATATCCACAAGCCTTTTCTCCCATTCAGGCGGGAGCATGGCGGCCACGGTCAGCAGGCCGAGTGGAGGATAGGCCGCCTTTTTTGAAGTGAACTTAAGGGCGTAGGAGAAACTCCAGAAAGTATCCGGATATTCCGGGTAAACCAGCAGGATATTCACAAATGAACTCCTTTTGCGAGGCTGAGACGGTTTATAAAAGGGAACAACGATTGTGCGGGATGTTGGGGTGAAAATAAGTGCTGGCTGCAATCGCTTCGCTTCAACTTTTTTATTATACCATTTATACCATCAATAACATATTTTCCCCCGGGGTTTTCCGGCGACGCCCGTGTGCGGCGCCATGTCCAGTCGCCTATAATCTGAAACACTGACTATTCCGGGAGGCCTCAGGTGTTCGGGGCATTCTTTAACATATAATGATAAAATGCAGGGAGCTGTGATGCCGGAAGGGAGGAGCCATGAACAGTCGTCTCGATGATATTCTCGAAGAGATAAGAGCACTGGAAAAGGAAGTGAAGTCGGAGATGAAGCGGAAGGAAGAGGATCTGAAGTACAGGGTCATCGAGGGCAAGGTAATATTCGAACAGGAGATCCTTGCTTTTCACAAAAGAATTGCGGGCTCTTTATTCTTCTATATAGTCAGAGCACCGCTTCTTACGGTCCTGTCCGCGCCGATAATATACGCGATGGTTGTCCCGACAATGTTAATGGACCTCTGTTTATGGATATATCAGACGCTCTGTTTCCCTGTTTACGGAATCCGAAAAGTAAAGCGGAGCGACCATATCGTTCTTGACCGTCATTATCTGAAATACCTGAACGTACTCGAAAGACTGAACTGTGATTATTGCAGCTACTTTAACGGCCTTTCTTCCTATGCGACTGAAATCGCAGCGCGGACGGAGCAATACTGGTGTCCGATCAAGCACGCCTCCGGAAAGGCCCAGCGCCATTCCAGGGCGCACCGCTTTGTCGATTACGGCGACGCAGAGTCGTACCGGACAAAACTCGCGGAACTTCGCACGCAGCTGAAAGACATTGAATCCGGAGAATAAAACAGGAAATACGGCGGAAGGTCAGGCAGATAGCCTTGATGTGAGATGGCGTGGGCGTCTCCTCGCACTGATTGATATAGCGGTCCTTCAGTCTCAAGCCTGAACACCTGAAAAGTTGGATTAATGAGCAGACAGGATTACTGTCTTTACATGCCGGCACCCATATTTACAAGCCTTCTGAAATTGTTCATAATGCAAACAGAAACTGTGATCCCGGCGGATCATTGAAACCTGAAGTGACTTTACTTTTATAAAAGGGGAGATCGGCACAGAGGTAATACTATGAACATAACAAGATATTCTGTTGCAGGACTTCTAATCCCGATATTGCTTGGCGTTAGCCTGATTTGTTGCGGGATCGCAGAGGCCTCGCAGGAAGGTGCGGTCATAAAGCGCGACGCGGTTCCGCTCTATTCCGAAATGTCTGCAGCCGGCAGGGTCCTGAAGTTTCTGAAGAAGGGAGAATCGGTGGCTGTCGACGTTGAGATTGAGGGGCCGGAGGGTGCCTGGTGCGGCATCATTGAACAGGGACACGTGTCCGCAACGGGATACGTGCAGTGCGGAGAGTTGGAAAGGCCGCAGCAAAAGGAACGTTGGCAATATGTCGGGTCGACGGAGCCGGATGGGCCGGACAACGGTCAGGACAGGAAAGAGACGACGGTTATCATAACGGGCAACCATGTACTGGTTCCGGTAACCCTGGAATACAAAGGCAGGACAGTGGATGCAGGTCTCATTCTCGATACGGGCGCGTCGGTCACGATGATCAATACCGACATCGCCGAACAGTTGGGCATAGAACCGTCCGAAACAGTGAAAGGCGAGGGCCAGGTGGTCGGGGGAACCTTCGTACAGGCGGCATTCGCCAGGCTCGGGTATGTCAATGTCGGACCTCATACAAAAAGAAATATGATTGTTTCCATCATTGAGGAAAAAGGCCTCCGTGAAAGCCGTGACGGCCTGTTGGGTATGGACTTCCTGAGGGGCCTGAAGTACTACGTGGATTTCAAGAAAGGTGTGATAAACTGGGGACCGTGACGGCCGGCCGGCAGATACACCGGGACGGAAGGGGTTTAACTGCCCGGAGACAGTGTGGTATTAATAATAACCGGGAGTGTTTTAAGTAGAATAAATAATATGCTTCTCCGGTTAATACAGGATTCATGTAATCTGTCACTCCGGCTTGCCTGCCTGCCGGCAGGCAGGTCCGGGATCCCTCATGGAAGAAAGATTCCCGACTCCAGAGGCATTCGGGATTGCGGAGATGACATCGTGGTGTGGTCAACCGGATAAGCAAAATAAATAATAAGAAGGAAGGTTTCAGGATGCAGGAGAAAGAAAGGTTTCACAGATGGTGTCTGAAAGAAGAAGATCTCAAGGATCTCAATGCGGCAACGGCCAGGGACCTGATTATAAACTGTTTTTACGAAGCGCAGAGAGAGACCTTCGCGAGGTCGAAGCAGTCGCTAGGCCTGAGCTCCGGCGAATCGCAGGTTCATGCCAGTGTATTATCCGCTATTAAACTTGCATTCAGGGAACTTGGCGAAGACTTTAACAACCCCACAAAGAAGAGTTTGACCCAGGTCGTCGAGGTGCTGGGCAGAAAGTCAACGGCCTGGGGAACACCGCAGGATATAATCGATTACCATCGAGGGCAGATCATGAAGGTAATCGACCGACTTAAGTAGCGGGAACGCGGGATCGGCCAAGCAAAGTATGATTTTCACTGACGCTGCTTCAGGTTCTCCCCCTGTTCGGCGGACTGTCCGGGTTTTATCTTTTTATAACATTCGGGACATATACCGTGCGTAAACATGGCGTCGGTATGTTCTTCGAGGTAATCCTCGACCTTTTTCCAATATCCCCTGTCGTCCCGTATCTTTTTGCACCACGCGCATATCGGAAGCAGGCCCTTCAGCGTGCTTATCTTCTCCAGTGCTTTCTGGAGCTCCGAGATAAGCCTTTCCCTGTCCTGTTCCGCAAGCTTGCGGTCCGTTATTTCCCTGACGGCCTCGATGCCGGCAACAATATTGCCATCCTCATCCCTCAAGGGAGAAGAGGCGATTTCAAAATAGCGGGTTCCTTCATCCGTGGCCCTGCTCTGTTCCTTCTTGTGGACACTGCCGTCCCCGAAGGAAATGACGAGATGGCATCCGTCGCAGACTCTATCCCTTCCCCTGTATGCCTTATAGCAAAACTCGCCTACATGGTCGCCGACCATACTCTTATGAACCTCGTTCTGAAACAAAACCCTGAAGTTCCTGTCCTGTATGCTTACGCCGTCGCCCAGAGCCGATATGATGGCCTCGGTTCTGGCCTGCTCCTCAGTGGCCGAGACCACCGCCATCCTTAATACCCTATCGGCACGAGTAAGATCCTGAGTGATCGCCTGCAGTTCTGTCACCCTCCTGCGCAACTCCCCTATTTCCTTCAAGAGCTCTTCCCGTGTTCTTTCGCTATCTCTCACATCCATACAATCCGATCCCCTCCGGGAAAAAATAGTAACCTTCAGATCCGCCTGGAAAAATTAGGAGAAGTCTGAATGCATCCTCCGGATTATTTTATCTTTTCAGAGGAGCGTTTTTCAAATCGCTATCGCTGTGGCAGAAAAATACCGGCCGGCCGTATGCGACAGGTGAGCAACAGACAAGACAAGGCATGCGCTAAAGGCGGCAAGTCCGAAGCGGATCTCCGAGAGGAGTTGCTCTGATCCGGCTGGCGGTGAGGCACGAACTCAGCCCATGAGCCGCCAGCCCTTCTCATACCTGTGCAGATTGAGCTTCAGGGTCTGCGTTTCTTTAAAATCTTTCCCGAAACAATCGCAGAACTTGTTGATGCACAAAAGGGAATACACCGGTTCAATTGGTTCAAGTCCGGTGGTAAAAGTTACCGTGGCCGCATCTCGTCCCTGTGTGAACTCAATACCGTCTATAGACTTAAGAACCTCCCTGCAGACCGCACCCTCATAGAAAGGGTAAGATTCTTTAACATAGATCCCTACCATGTAACCCCTGCTCTTTTCCGTCGGAAGATAGGATTTCTCGGCCGGGTTCTTTGATGGTTGGGCCGAGGCATAACCCTCAGCTTCCAATTTGTGTATTCCCTTCGTAAATTGTTCAATCGCCGGATCACCTTCAGGACCCGCCGTGACTATACCCATGAGAGGCTTGGGATAACCGAGATACTGTTTTACAATGGTCCGTGCCTCTTCCTTGGAGAGTGCCGGCGCGCAGGAAAGGAGCGCACCCACGACTGCTAAAAGAAGAAAGACCTTGAATTTCCTCATGTGAATTCCTTTCTTGTTCCAATGTAAACTGCCGCCAAAGCCGCAGCAATTATTCATGGAGATTCAGGGGCGAACAGTCCGGTGCTCAGATAACGTTCTCCGCGATCCGGCAGAATTACAACCACTTTCCTGCCTTTTCCAAGGTCCTTTGCGACTTTCAGCGCCGCCCACATTGCGGCTCCTGAAGATATTCCCGGGAGTATCCCTTCTTTTCTTGCCATTTCCCTTGCCGTTCCGGCCGCGTCATCATCGGCGACCGCGATCACTTCATTATAAATACCGGTGTTCAGGACCCCCGGGACAAACCCGGCTCCGATACCCGCTATTTTGTGAGGACCTGCTTTGCCGCCTGACAGAACAGGCGAAGACGCGGGCTCAACCGCCGCTATCCATATCGACGGATTCCGCTCCCTCAACGCTTCACCTACCCCTGTTATCGTACCGCCGGTGCCGACGCCCGCCACAAACCCGTCGGGAGAGGTCCCCAGGTCATTCAGGATTTCAAGAGCGGTGGTCCTCTTATGCACTTCGGGGTTCGACCTGTTTTCGAACTGCTGGGGCATAAAGTAGTCCGGATTCGCCCTTGAGATTTCCGCCGCCTTTTCTACCGCGCCGGCCATGCCCTTCCTGCCCTCCGTCAGGACGAGTTCTGCGCCATATGCCTGCAGGAGCTGCCTCCTCTCCATCGACATGGTGTCCGGCATGGTGAGGATCAGCTTGTAACCTTTTACGGCGGATACCATAGCCAGGCCGATTCCTGTGTTGCCGCTCGTCGGCTCAATAATAGTGCCTCGCGGTCTTAATCTTCCTTCCTTCTCGGCGGCCTCCACCATGGAGAGGGCGATCCTGTCTTTCACCGACCCGCCGGGATTATTTCCCTCAAGCTTGGCCCAGATTTCGGCTCCGACTCCGGCAGTCAGATGATTGATTCTTACCAGAGGCGTATTCCCGATCAGATTCAAGACATCTTGATGCAATCTCATTGTCCCTCCCCCGCAGTTAAAGACAGATAGAAAATTATAGCATAACGGCCCCCGCGGCATTTCCAGAAAAAGGAGAAATAGTGTAAAATTCCTGCTGATGGCTGTCGATATTGTCAAAGCATCGGGTTTGCCGCAGAAGTTCGACTTGCGGAAACTTGCCGATTCGCTGATGCGTTCCGGTGCCCCGGAAGACGTGGCGCTGGATATCGCGCGAAAGGTCGAAGATAAAATCCCGCCGGAGGCCAGCACAAAGGCGGTCTTCAGGATGGCAAAGAGACTACTGAGGCGGTACAACCGGGCGTCGGGAATGAGATATTCCCTGAAAAACGCGCTCTATGCACTCGGCCCTGCCGGCTACAGGTTCGAAAAATACATAGCGCGCATTCTCAAGGCGCACGGGTATTCGACTGAGGTGGACCAGATCATGGATGGCTACTGCGTGAAGCACGAAGTAGATGTACTGGCAACCAGGGAAGAGGAACACTTCGTCATCGAGTGCAAGTACCACATTAACGGCGGCACGGCGACGGACGTCAAAACGGCGCTCTACGTGCATTCGAGGTTTGTCGATATCAGAAAGGCCTGCGAACTGCAGCCGGGACATCCCCAGGGTGTTCATCACGGGATGCTCGTTACTAACACCAGGTGCACGACGGACGCAATAAAATATGCCGAATGCGTCGGGCTCAGGGTTATGAGCTGGAAGTATCCGGAAAAGGAGAGTCTCGAAAAAATAATAGAAGAAAGAAGGCTCTATCCGGCGACGATCCTTCACTCCGCGAGAAAAAAGACCCTGGAGGCCCTTTTCAGTCATGACATTATCCTGGCCCAGGACGTCGCAGGCATCGATGAACGGATACTCATCAGGAGAAGCGGACTCGATCCCGCCACCGCAAGGGCATTGAAAAGGGAAGCCGAAGAGCTCTGCCCCTGCGAATAGTACCGTAAGGACACTCGTTTCCCTTTGCCCCGGATTTGTGCTATCTTAGGGGGCGGGCGAAGAAGCTGCTCCGAGCCCTGACCGTAGTCCAAGTGAAGGGTTTTCAGCAGTGCGAAAAACGAGCCCCTCGCCCTCAGAATGACAGATTGAAGACTTTTTCAGCATCCTTGCCCGGGAAGACGGCCCCCGGGAATCAGAGGGCTGACGGAGCCGGCGAACAATAAAAATTCTGGAGGAAACCATGCAAGAGACAAAGATCGTTCTCCCCGACAGGGAGATTCCGAAACAGTGGTACAACATTATGGCGGACATGCCCAATCTCCCGAAGCCTCCGCTTCACCCCGGGACAAAACAGCCGGTTGGTCCCGACGATTTGAGTGCAATTTTCCCGATGTCACTTATAGAACAGGAAGTCACCACTGAGCGGTGGATCGACATACCTGAAGAAGTCCTGAAGATTTACAGTCTCTGGAGGCCGTCTCCGCTTTATCGTGCCCACAGACTGGAAGCGGCACTCGGCACACCCGCAAGGATTTACTATAAATATGAAGGCGTCAGCCCGGCCGGCAGCCATAAGCCCAACACCGCGATACCGCAGGCATATTACAACAAGGCTGCGGGAGTGAAAAAGATAGCGACCGAGACCGGGGCGGGACAGTGGGGGTCGGCCCTCTCTCTGGCGGGCAGTCTTTTCGGCATCGATGTCACGGTCTTTATGGTCAAGGTCAGCTACAACCAGAAGCCCTACCGGAGGATAATGATGGAAACCTGGGGCGGGACTGTCCATGCCAGCCCTTCCAACCTGACCAATTCCGGCAGAAAGATACTGGAAGCCGACCCGGACAACGCGGGAAGCCTGGGAATAGCGATCTCCGAGGCGGTAGAGGTGGCGGCCACCCACGGCGATACGAACTATGCCCTCGGCTCGGTCCTTAATCACGTGCTCCTGCACCAGACCGTTATCGGACTGGAGGCGAAGAAACAGTTCGAGATCGCCGGGGATTACCCTGATGTCATTATCGGCTGCTGCGGCGGCGGCAGTAATCTCGGCGGAGTGAGCTTCCCCTTCCTTCAGGACAAGATCAACGGGAAAGATATCAGGGTTGTTGCGGTCGAACCGACATCCTGCCCTACACTGACGAAGGGCGAATTCAGATACGACTTCGGCGACACGGCCGGCCTCACTCCTCTCCTGATGATGTACACCCTCGGCCACGACTTTGTGCCGCCGGGAATACATGCCGGGGGATTGAGATACCATGCCGATTCGCCCCTGGTATGCCAGCTCTATCACGACAAACTCATCGAGGCCATTGCATATAAGCAGACCAAAGTGTTCGAAGCGGCCATCCAGTTCGCAAAGACCGAGGGGATTATCCCCGCACCCGAAAGTTCGCATGCCATCAGAGGGGCCATCGACGAGGCCCTGAAGGCGAAAGAGGAGGGGAAAGAAAAGACGATATTCTTTAACCTCAGCGGCAACGGCTATCTCGACCTGGCGGCCTACGAGAATTACCTGTCAGGGAAACTGGTCGACTATGAGTATCCCGAGGAAAAGATAAAGGAAGCCCTCGACAGATTGCCTGTCATCTAGATTAAGTATTACAATATAATAGATACCGGCACAGATAGCGCTGGTATACCATAACCTTGTACGGGAATAAGGGCGGGCATGCATAAAAAGCCCATATATGGCGACAGGATTGATTCTGATCACGGAAACCGCAGACGTAACGCTCCGTGATTTAGCGGACGACGCATTCGGCAGTTCCGGGGCGCTCTGCGGAGTCGCACAGAATATGGATCTTTTCATGCATGCCCGCCCTCTTTTTTTCGGAATTATTAGTTTGGACGTTAAATAGATGAAAATTGCGCCGCTTGTCATTCCGGCTTGCCTGCCTGCCGGTAGGCAGGTCCGGAATCTTTCTTTGTTTTCGGAAGGACTCCCGACTCCCGAAGGCTTTCGGGATTGCGGGAATGACAGCGTTTAAAGTATTTAATTGCCGCGGTAATAATGCAAATGTGTAAGCGCAGGATATCACTGTAATGGTCAAGGTAAAGATCTGTGGTATTACGAACCTTGAAGATGCCGAGGCTGCCGTCGACTCCGGAGCCGATGCACTCGGTTTTGTTTTTTTTAAAGACAGCCCACGCTTTGTCCCGCCGGAAAAAGCGTCTGCCATCGTCAGGTCCCTCCCGTCGTTTGTCGTTTCAGTGGGCGTATTCGTGAACGAAAGACGGAAGAATATCGAATCCGTATTGTCATCGACCGGCATCGATATCGCGCAGCTTCACGGAGAGGAGACCCCCGACATGTGCACGCTTTCGCGCCGTGTGGTAAAGGCGATCAGGGTAAAATCGCTCGACAGCCTCGCCCCGCTTGAACAGTTCAGAAACCTTGTGTCCGCGTTTCTCCTTGACACCTATACTCCCGACGCCCTCGGGGGGACGGGCAGAATTTTCAACTGGGATGTGGCCCTTGAGGCAAAGCAGTTCGGCAGGGTTATCCTTGCAGGCGGCCTGACCCCCGACAATGTGGCGGCGGCGGTCGGCCATGTCAGGCCTTACGCAGTCGATGTGAGCAGCGGCGTCGAGCTCCGCAAGGGGAAAAAGGACCATGATAAAATGAAGAGCTTCATAGAGAGGGCGAAGTCGGCAGCGTGACCCGGCCCTGCCCGCAACCGTCACTGCGGCGGGCTGAATTTCCTATTTTCGTTTCTTCGGCTTAACGGTCTTTTCATTTTCCGACGATACCCGTATGACGGTCTTGACATTCCCCCGCGGATTGAAGTCGCCGACCACCTCGAGGAACCGCGGCTTCAGTTTGCGGCTGAGCTCAGTGTATATCCTGTTCGTTACTTCCTCATGAGAGACGAACACATCCCTGAATGAATTGAGGTAAAGCTTCAGGGCCTTCAGTTCGACGATTTTTTTATCAGGAATATACCGTAAGATGATCGATGCGAAATCGGGGTACCCCGAGCGCGGACAGAGACACGTGAATTCCGAAAAGGTAATGTGTATTTCGTAGTTCCTTTCGGAAGACGGGTTGTCCCACAGTTCGATACCGGCATGTTTTACCGCGCGTTCTCCGTATTTCATGTTGAAATCTACCATTAGGGGGCATGCTTTGTAAAGGTTTTACGCAGAGTTTTGCTTGACAAAGATATTTGTCTTTTAGTATGTTACTAACTAGGAACAGTTCTTCTGATTAAAAATCCCTATCCCTACATGGATAATTGCAATCTACCGGGAATAGTGAATCCTAAAAAGTAACAACCCTAGCGAGGAGTATATTATGGGAAACATCTCGATTTCCGAATTGAAGGAAAAGACAATTGACGAGTTGAGCGACGTGGCCAAGGAGCTGAAGGTTGAAGGCGCGGCGGGATTGAGGAAGCAGGACCTTATCTTTGCGATCCTGCAGGCGCAGGCGGAAAAAACGGGCAATGTATTTTCCGCGG
>JBJKPE010000274.1:0-22559 GCA_046706685.1 Thermodesulfovibrionales bacterium
AGTGTTTAAGAGGAGTCACACCCTTACTCTAAAGATATACAAAATGACAGATTCATTTCCTCAGTCGGAAAGACTCGGACTTACATCTCAGATGAGACGAGCTTCGTCTTCAATTGCGACGAACCTCATCGAAGGCAGCCATCGGTTGAGCAGAAAAGAATTTCGCCAGTTTGCGAGTATATCGAGAGGTTCTGCCGGGGAAATGAAATATCATCTCCTCCTTTCAAGAGATTTGGGGTATCTTCCGGGCAATGAGTATGCTGAATTAATAGGCGAATTACAGGAAATCAGTAAAATGCTGACCGGCTTGATTAAGTCGCTATCTTACACTGACGTTCAGACCGGCACTGGCACTGACACTAAATGATAACCGCCGCAGTCCTCACCATGAGCGATAAAGGGTCACGTGGCGAGCGCGAGGACCTCAGCGGTCCGGCGATCGGGAAACTCGTCGGGGGGATAGGTATCGAAGTCACTCATTACGAGGTTGTCCCCGACGAAAAGGCATTGATAAAAGAGAAGCTGATACATTACAGTAAAATCGTGGACATCATATTTACGACGGGAGGGACCGGACTTTCTCCCCGGGACGTGACGCCTGAGGCGACGCTGGAGGTGATAGAACGGGAGGTCCCCGGCATTGCCGAAGCGATGAGGCTTGAAGGCTTAAAAAAGACCAGGAGGGCGATGCTTTCACGTGCCGTTGCGGGCGTGAGGGGAAGTTCGCTGATCATAAACCTGCCGGGCAGCCCCAAGGCCATAAAGGAAGGTCTCGAAGCGGTGCTGGAAGTGATACCCCATGCAGTCGAAAAAATAAAGGGCGACTCCGGCGACTGCGCCATCCCTCCGGATAATCCGCGATGAAAGATGTATCTTTCCCTCTTGCCTTTCTAGCGGGGATACTCTCTTTTCTGTCTCCTTGCGTCCTTCCACTTGTCCCCTCATACGTTTCGTTCATAACCGGCGTCTCTTTCGAAGATCTGAGAGAAGGGACTGAGTCAAAGAGGATACGATTTCTCACTATGATGAACTCCATTGCCTTCATACTGGGGTTTTCATCGATCTTCATAGCCCTGGGTGCTTCGTCATCGGCGGTAGGCAAGTTCTTTTTCAATTACCAGGACTGGATAAGGAACGTCGGGGGCATTCTGGTAATAATCTTCGGCCTCTTCATTTCAGGTGTCATAAAGCTCGACTTTCTCACTAGGGAGAGGAAGTTCCATATGAGCGGAAAGCCGGCCGGGTACGTAGGGTCCTTCCTGGTGGGTATGACCTTTGCCGCTGCGTGGACCCCGTGCATTGGACCGATCCTCGGCACTATCCTGGTCTACGCCAGCTCCAAGGGCTCGGCCATCTACGGCCTCAAACTGCTCGCGGTATATTCGCTCGGTCTTGCCGTACCTTTTTTTGCGGCTTCGCTGGCCTTCAATTCCTTTTTAAGCTATTCGGCCAAGATCCGGAGATACATGAAGGTCGTCATGGCAGCCAGCGGGCTCCTTCTGATCGCGTTCGGCGTGTTGCTGCTCACTAACAACCTGAGAATACTCTCATCCTTCTTCCCCGATTTCGGCGTAAAATTCTAGCCGTACAGTGTCAGTGTCAGTAATCAGTGTCGGTGATGAGTGTCAGAAAACAACAACAGATGTTCCGAAAGCTGACACTAAAGACTGACACTGACACTGTGTAGGTTCATTGCAACAATATGGCTCATTATGCTAATTTGTAAGACGCGCTGCCCTGGTGTATATTTTATTCGCGGTGAGGGAACTTCCCGTTGTCGTTAATTCGGATGGAGGATTGGACCTTGGAAGAAAGATACGACCCTAAACAAATTGAACCGAAATGGCAAAAGTACTGGGCTGAAAGGAATCTTTACAAAACCGGTCCCGATGCCTTCCGGAAGAAATTTTACTGCCTTGAGATGTTCCCCTATCCCTCTGGAAAGATACACATGGGACATGTAAGGAATTACGCCATAGGCGATGTAATCGCGCGGTACAAGAAAATGCAGGGCTATAACGTACTGCACCCCATGGGATGGGACTCCTTCGGCCTTCCGGCCGAAAACGCCGCCATTAAACACGCGGTGCACCCGTCCAGGTGGACTTATGAAAACATAAGTTACATGAAGACCCAGCTGAACAAACTCGGGCTGAGCTATGACTGGGACAGGGAAGTGACCACATGCAGCCCCGCATATTACCGCTGGAACCAGTGGTTTTTCGTCAAAATGTTCGAAAAGGGGCTGGCCTACAGGAAATCCTCCTATGTCAACTGGTGCCCTTCCTGCGAGACGGTCCTTGCCAACGAACAGGTCATAGATTTACGCTGCTGGAGGTGCGACAGCGTCGTTGTCCAGAAAGAACTCTTCCAGTGGTTCCTGAAAATAACGGATTACGCCGAGGAACTCCTGGAGGCTTGCGATAATCTTGCCGGGTGGCCCGAAAGGGTTGTCCTGATGCAGAAAAACTGGATCGGAAAGAGCCACGGAGTCGAAGTCGACTTCCGGGTAGACGGAACAAACGACAAGATAAGGATATTCACGACCCGGCCCGACACACTCTTCGGCGCCACCTTCCTCTGCCTCTCGCCGCCCCATCCCCTTGCGGAGAAGCTCGTGGCCGACAGGTCGGCCCTGGAGGGGATTACAGCCCATTACGGCAAGACGGAAGAAAAAATAGGACTTTTCACCGGACGTTACTGCGTCAACCCGGTAAACGATGAAAAGATACCGATCTATATCGCGAATTTCGTCCTGATGGAGTACGGCACAGGGGCGATCATGTCTGTGCCCGCCCATGACCAGCGGGACTTTGAATTTGCAAAGAAATACGGCATTGAGATCAGGACGGTGATTGTGCCTGGCCGGGATAGCGGCGGGCAGCAAGAGGAGCCACCCCTGCAGTCGGCTTTCGAAGACGAAGGGGTCCTGGCAAAGTCAGGGAATTTTACGGGTCTCAGGAGCGACGAAGCAAGGGAAAAGATCGCGGATTATATCGAGCGGGAGGGGCTCGGAAAGAAAGTCGTGAACTACAAATTGAGGGACTGGGGGATTTCCAGGCAAAGGTACTGGGGAACTCCCATTCCGGTCGTTTACTGCGACAAATGCGGCATCGTGCCGGTCCCTGAGAAGGACCTGCCGGTGATCCTCCCGGAAGACGTCAGGTTTACCGGCAAGGGGGGATCGCCACTCCTTGACTCATCCTCTTTCATCAGCACTTCGTGCCCGGCCTGCGGCGGTGCCGCACGGCGCGAAACAGACACGATGGATACCTTCTTCGATTCTTCATGGTATTTTGTGGCTTACTGTTTCGATAACGCTAATATCGACCTCGCTTCGGCGGTTAACAATCCTGCGTCGCCGGTCCATTACTGGATGCCGGTCGACCAGTACATAGGAGGGGTTGAACATGCCGTACTGCATCTTCTATATTCGCGGTTCTTCACAAGAGTCATAAGAGACCTCGGCATTATCGACTCCGGCGAGCCGTTCAGGAACCTCCTGACGCAGGGTATGGTAATAAAGGATGGATCGAAGATGTCCAAATCGAAAGGGAATGTCGTCGACCCCGATTACCTGATAGACAGATACGGCTCGGACACCTCGCGCCTCTTTTCCCTCTTTGCCGCCCCGCCCGAGAAAGACCTTGACTGGTCGGACAAGGGGGTCGACGGGGCTTACCGCTTTCTCGGCAGGATATGGAGTATAGTCCACAGGAACCTCGACGCCCTGAGGAGCGTCAATTCGTGGTGCCCGCCGGAAGCCGGCTTAAAAGAAATCTCCGGAGCGGCAGGGAACCTGCTTGGAAAGACCCACCGTACAATAAAGAAGGTCACTTCCGATATCGAACGTGAATATCATTTCAATACCGCAATTGCGGCGTTGATGGAACTCGTCAATGAGATGACCGGATATGAACCGGCCGCCGGGAAAGACCTGCAGGTCTTCAAATTCTCGGTCGAAACCGTACTGCTCCTTCTTTCTCCCTTCACCCCTCATATAGCCGAGGAACTCTGGACCGCAGCCGGCAATGACCCTTCGGTCTCGGAAGAGCCATGGCCTGTCTGGGACGAGAACCTAGCCCGGGAAGAAGAGGTGGAACTCGTCATACAGGTCAACGGCAAACTCAGGGGCAAGCTCATGATACCGAGGGATACGCAGGAAGAGGAGATAAAGAAGATCGCTCTCGGTGACGCCAGGACAATGGAATTTGTAGGGCAAAAGCAGATAAGGAAGATAATAGTCGCAAGGGGAAGGCTTGTCAATATTGTTATCGGATGAAGACACCCGACCGACAGAAAAAGGACGTCATACCCGCGCAGGCGGGTATCCAAGGGAGATTCAACTATTTGAAAAGAATAGATTCCCGATTAAGCACTTCGGGAATGACGGCTTCAAGAGCGACTTTTTTTGGCGTAGTGAATAAGTGAAAGGCGAAGAATGAGACGAATGCATAGAGGGACACAGATCATCTTCCAGGCTGCAGCGATAACTTTTATTCTCCTGCTTGGCAGCTGCGGTTACAGTGTTCACAGGCACGCCTCCCTGCCCTTCGGCGAGATAAACATCGGCCCCATCGATAACGCAACACTCGAACCGAAGCTCCAGGACAAGCTCTCCAGGGCTCTCACAGAAGAATTCAGCAAACAGGGTATTATGGTCACCCCCGAGGCACAACTGAAACTCACCGGCAGCATCACGAAATTTGACATGATAAGCCTTTCGGAAAAGGCAGGTATAACAGTGGAATACCGGGTGATTATAGACGCCGATTTCAGGATAACGGACGCGCAGGGCAAGGTCCGGGAAGCCAGACATGTCAGTTCCCCCTTCATCGTTTCCTTTACCGGGACGGGCGATATGGCTAACCTTCTCGCTGCCAGGGACCTGGCCGAAAAAAAGGCGATGGAAGACCTGTCGGAAGAACTGGTCGGGGAATTGATTTTCAAGTGAGCTACCGTAATTTCCTCGATGAACTGAAGAAGGGGATGCCCTCCTCCCGCTATATCCTTTCGTCCTCCGACCCCTTTCTCCATTCCGAAGCTGTTTCACTTCTGAGGGAGCTCGTTCCCCCCGTGGAAAGGGAGTTCAATTTCGAGGTATTCGATATCCTGAATCTTAATTCCGTGACCTTCGACCAGATACTGGACGTCCTCAATACCGTCCCCTTCTTCTCGGGCAAAAAGTTTGTGGTGATCGAAAATGTTCAGAAGCTCCTGAAAAAAGACATCCTCAAACTGCGGCAATATCTTGACAAGCCTTCTGAAGGGACGGTGCTGGTAATGCTCCACTCGGGGCCGGTAAAGAAGGAGTTCAGGGAGTCCGGCGGCATTAAACAGATAGTGCTGGATATCGGCGGAAAAGAAATCCCCTCCTGGCTGAAGGCAAAGGCGAAATCAAAGGGTCTCGAAATGCCCGATTCCGCGGCAGATTACCTGATCGGCACGATAGGACCCGACCTCGGCCTTCTCTCGTCAGAAATCGAAAAATGCACTCTTATCGGGAAAAAGGTGATAGAAAAGAAGGACATCGCCGAGATAATCGAAGGAAAAAGAAAGTACGGCATCTTTGACCTTGTCGATGCCATCAGGGCCGGGGATGCAGAGCGCGTTTTCCGGATTTACCGGGTATTAAGGGAAACCGAGGAGCCTTACAGTCTCCTCGGTGCAATAAACTGGCAATACGGAAGATTCCTTGCCGGCAGAAACACGCCGGAGGACAGGGAATACTTTTATCGTGTGTTCAGCATTCTCAACAGAGCGGACGTGGATATAAAAAGTTCAGGAGATGCCTACCCGGTGGAGCTCTTGCTGGCTAGGCTGGTCCGGCTGTAACTGCATTCACTTTTCTAACAAGCCTCGAAACCTTTCTTGAGGCGTTGTTCTTGTGGAGCACACCCTTCGGGACCGAACTGGTTATCGTTTTAACGGCCTTCTGGAGAGCAGCCTCCGAGGCCTCCTTGTTATTTTCTCTTACAGCTGATTCAACAGCCTTGACGGCACCCCTTATCTTGGTGCGTTCACTCTTGTTCCGCATATTCCTCTTTTCAGCCTGTCTGGCCCTTTTCAGGGCGGAAAGATTTTTCTTTACCGGTGCCTTAGCTGCCAATTCGCATCCTCCTTCGAAAAGTAATCTTATTTTTTAACACAACCGCTCATTTTAAATCAAGTAGACTATATGGTAAAATTGTTCGAATGAAATACAGACCCTTGTCCCTCAGATCAGCAAAGTCATACAAATTGTGCGCCAGGAAGAGCAAGATGTCAATAAAATCCTTCGCCGAAGCCCCTGCAAAAGGCGATACGCTTAAGGACTTCCTGGGGAAATTGCCCGACGTCCTGGCTGCCAGGGATTTCAGGGAAGTAGTTCATGCAATAGTCTCCGCAAGGAGTGACGACAGACCTGTTATCCTCGGCATGGGCGCCCACTCTCTCAAACTCGGTCTTTCCCCTGTTATCATAGATCTTCTGAAAAGACGGGTCATCACGGCAGTGGCCGTAAACGGCGCATGTGCGGTCCATGATTTCGAACTGGCACTCGTGGGCCATACATCTGAAGACGTGGCGATGGAACTCTGCACGGGCTCCTTCGGCATGGCCCAGGAGACCGGAAGGGGAGTAAACGCGGCCATAAAAAGGGGGGTAAGGAAAGGGTACGGCGCGGGGAAGGCAATAGCCGAATATATCCATAAAGGGAAATTCCCTTTCAGGGAAAAGAGCTTATTCGCAAATGCCTTCTCTCTCGATATCCCCATTACCGTCCACATCGCGATAGGCACGGACATCGTCCATATGCACCCCCAGGCCGACGGAGCGGCCATCGGAACGGCGAGCATGAGGGACTTCAGGCTGTTTGCTTCGGTCGTCTCGGACCTGGAAGGCGGTGTCTACATAAATCTGGGGTCCGCGGTCGTCCTTCCCGAGGTCTTTCTCAAGGCTCTGAACATAGCCAGGAATCTGGGCAGCAAAGTCGAGCATATAACGACTGTAAATATGGATTTTATCCAGCATTACAGGCCGCGTGAGAATGTCCTTAAAAGACCGACATCCCTGAACGGCAGAAACTACGCCCTCACCGGACATCATGAGATCATGTTCCCTCTTCTTGCCGCGGCCGTAACCGAGGAGATGAAATGAAAGTTATAGTAGACCAGGAGAAATGTATCGGGTGCGGCACCTGTGAAGAAATCTGTCCCTCTGTTTTCCACCTCAACGAAGTTATCGGGAAGGCGGAAGTCATAGATGCCGAGGCCTGCGAGTTCGTGGGATGCTGTGAAGCGTCGGAAGAGAACTGCCCAGTCGAGGCAATCACAGTGGAAAACGAGTAATTGAAGTCAGAAGTAAACTAAAGTCAGAAGTTAGAATGCAGATTGCAGAAGTAAAAGACAAAACCAGTAAAGAACATATTTTCACCGCAGAGGCGCAAAGATCGCAGAGATTCAGTTAATTTTGTTTCCCGGTGAGAGGCCGGGAAACAAAAAATTATCCCCATGGCAGTTTATATATTTCTGTCCTCTCAGCAGAAATGTATAATTACACTCTCTGCGCCTTCTGCGTCTCCGCGGTGAATTATTTAAAAATTCGCTGTAGTGCTATAAAGGAGAAATGATGAAATATCAGGTGGGCAGGCCCGGGAGGGTCATTGTGGTCAGATTTGAGGACAGGGACGATGTGCTCGGGGGCCTGGTAGATCTGGCAAAGAAAGAAAAAATCAGGGCGGCGGTTTTTTATCTCGTCGGGGGCATGCGGGAAGGGAATCTGGTCGTGGGCCCGGACAAGGACGAGTTTCCTCCCACCCCTGTCTGGAAATCACTGGGGGAAAGCCACGAAGTGGTCGGTTTCGGCACGATCTTCTGGCAGGGAGAAGACCCGAAGATACATTGTCACGCCGCCTTCGGCAAGAAAGACATGGTAAAAGTCGGATGCCTCAGGGAAAATACCGAGACCTTCCTCGTACTGGAGGCGGTGGTTACCGAAATAGAGGGGGTAACGGCCAGGAGGGAACTGGACCCTGTTTCGGGAATGGTGCTGTTAAAAATATAGAATGGTTCAGCCTGTGGCAAAAAGAAAAACCATATTTTCACCGCAGAGACGCAGAGATCGCAGAGAGGGGATGTTATATATTTCCGCTGAGAGGGCGGAAACATATAAACCGCCATTGCAGTTTAGTCAGGTCCCCAAACGTAAGGTATAAAGGAGAATAAAGTTAGCACATTTTTTTGTTTTCCGGCCTCTCAGCGGAAAACAAAAATTTACTTATCTCAGCGCCCTCTGCGTCTCTGCGGTGACCTGCCTTTTTCAGGACAAACCGGATTTGAGCTTCTTTTCCCAGTCCCACGCGGTTTTAATTATATATTCTAAATTGTCGTGCGACGGTTTCCAGCCTAATTCTTTCTTGAGTTTGGATGAATCGGCAACAAGAGACGGCGGGTCACCCGCCCTTCGTCCTGTTTCCCTTACCGGAAACTTTATTCCTGTGACTTTCCTGGCGGTTTCGACTACCTCCCTCACGGAATATCCCCGGCCGTATCCGCAATTAAAGATGCCGCTGTCGTTGCCGGACGCCAGATAGTCCAGGGCCAGGACGTGGGCATCGATCAGGTCATCCACATGGATATAGTCCCTGATGCAGGTGCCGTCCGGCGTTTCATAATCGGTCCCGAATATATTCAGATTGTCCCTTAACCCCAGCGCCGTCTTGAGCGCCAGCGTGATCAGGTGTGTGGCATTGCGGTATCTCTGGCCGATCCTCGAAAGAGAGTCGGCCCCGGCCACATTGAAGTATCTCAGCGCCGCATATCTGAAGTGGGAAACGTTTGCAACATCCCTTAGGGCCCGTTCCACCATCGACTTTGATGCTCCGTACGGGTTTATAGGCAGCAAGGGGGTTTCTTCCGTTACCGGAGTTTCTCCGGGTATGCCGTATACAGCGGCGGTGGATGAAAATACAAATTTATCGACATCAAATTCGATACATGCCTCGATAAGGTTAAGGGCGTTCGAGAAATTGTTCCTGTAGTATTTTATCGGGTTGTTGACAGACTCCTCCACCTCTATATGGGCGGCAAAGTGCATCACAGCATCGAACTTTTCGGCCTCGAAAAGTGCCCTGAGGGTCTCCCTGTCAGAAAGGTCGGCCACAACAAGCCTGCCGTACAAGACCGATGTTTCGTGTCCAGACGAAAGGTTATCATACACCACAATGTCATGCCCCCTGTCGCCGAGGGTCCTCACCATGTGACTCCCTATATACCCCGCCCCGCCCGTAACAAGTATCTTCATAACGGCCTCTTTTCCGACATACCAGCCAATTTTTCTTTCATCTCTTTTTTCCTGATGAGCTTCAGCCTCTGGCTATTCACTATTTACTACTTACTGTCTTTTCTTCCGTATTCGTCGTCGAACCTGACGATATCGTCTTCTTCTATATAATCTCCGTTCTGCACCTCGATCAAATGGAGAGGGACCTTGCCGGGATTTTCGAGCCTGTGCTTAGTAGAAATGGGCACGTACGTAGACTCGTTGGGATGTACGTGGTAAGACTTGTCTCCTACAGTCACCTTCGCCGTGCCGGAAACCACCACCCAGTGTTCGCTTCTATGGTGATGAAGCTGGTGGCTCAGTTTGGCGCCTGGTTTCACAACGATCCTCTTTATCTTGTACCTGCTGCCGGCCTCAAGAAGTATGTAAGAACCCCAGGGTCTGTGAACAGTAACATGTTCGACAAGCTCGTCGGCCCCCTTCTTCCTGAGTTCATCCACGACCTTTCGCACATCCTGGGTCTTGTCCTTATTGCAGATCAAGGTTGCATCGGGCGTATCCACCACAACCGTGTTGTCAAGCCCTACAGTGGCAATCAGTCGCTTGCCGGCGTATACGATCGAATTCTTCGATCCCACATCGATTACATTGCCGGTGATGACATTACCTGATGCGTCCTTCTTCGCAATGTCGTCCAGGGCGCGCCAGCTACCCACGTCGCTCCAGCCGATATCAGCCGGAATGACCGCCACCTTTTTTGCACGCTCCATTATCCCGTAATCGATTGACACCGATTCCAGACCATCGAAGACCTCCTTCAGCACATCCTGTTCGTTCTTCTTGCCGATTGCCCTTTCAATCTTCATCAGCCCGCTGTAGAGATCAGGCAGCTGCTTTCTTATCTCTTCAAGAATATCGGACACCCTCCAGACAAAGATCCCGCTGTTCCAGAGATAATCACCGGATCTAACATATTCAGAGGCATTTTTGAGGTCCGGCTTTTCGACAAAACGCTCTGCAATAAAGGCTTCTCCGTCCGGATTAATCCTTTTTCCGCCTGTCTTGCCCGGCCCCTTGCCGCCGGCCGGGAGCCTTTTGCCCTTCTTTATATATCCATACCCTGTTTCGGCCCTGTCCGGTATTATGCCTACGGTAGTCAGATAGCCTTTCGCTGCGATTTCCGACGCTTTTTTCAGAACTTCCGTGAATTCGGCCCTCTTCAGTATAATATGGTCGGATGGCATGACCGACATGACCGCTTTGGGCGATTCCTTGCGGATGTAGACCGCCGCCAGTCCGACGGCCGGCGCGGTATTTTTCCCCACCGGCTCGATCAGCATCCTGAATTTGTCTGAGCCGCAGACCTCCATCAACTGGTTCTTTATATCGTACGCATATTTCTGTCCCGTCACTATACAGACGTTTTCTACCGGCAGGGAATCGTTCAGCCTCTCGAACGTCTGCTGTATCATCGTGGACTCGCCAAAGACCTTGAGCAGCTGTTTCGGCGTCTTCTCCCTGCTCATCGGCCAGAACCTCGTACCGCTTCCCCCTGCAAGTATTACGGCGTGCATAAGACCTCCTCCGCACAAAAATCAAGATCTCTCATACTATACAAAACTCAATCTCTTCCGTTCAATGTTCAAAAGTCGAACGTTACAGGATTCAGCATAATCCTGCCCCCCGCACCGGCCAGCCCAATTCTTCGAAATATCAGCTTTTGACGGCTTTGTCCGGTAATTGCTCTGCAAGCCTCGCGAGGAGATTTTTGATGTCGTTTTCCTGCAAACAGGCCGCCGGGTCTCGAACCAGGTCCACGACCGCCTCATTGACCTCCCTTTTTAAGACAGCCTTGTTGATCTTGGGATGGGAAGTTGTTTCTACCGTTTCATCAAGGTTGAATAGTTCTTCATATAACTTTTCTCCAGGTCTCAACCCGATGAAAGATATATCTATGTCGATGCCGGCCCTGTAGCCGTAAAGACTGATCATCCGCTGCGCCAGATCGAGTATCTTCACAGGCGTCCCCATATCAAGCACAAACACTTCCCCGCCGTTGCTTATCGTCGCCGCCTGGAGAACCAGGTTCACAGCCTCGGGTATCGTCATAAAATACCTGGTCATATCCGAATGAGTTACCGTCACAGGACCGCCCCTCTTTATCTGTTCCCTGAACAGGGGAACCACGCTTCCGCTGCTTTCAAGCACGTTACCGAAACGAACGGCAATAAACTTCGTGGAACTCGACAAGGAGAAAGGCTGCGAAGTTGTAACCTCTTCACTTTCAGAAGATCCCATTCCAGAACCTCCTCCCATTTTCCCGCCTTCCGAATAATGCCGGACGATGTCCTCAGCTATCTTCTTGGTCATGCCCATGACATTTACCGGATTTACCGCCTTATCCGTGGAGATGAGCAGGAACCTCTTCACGCCGAATTGTCTCGCCTTCTCGGCGACCATTCTTGTGCCGAGCACGTTGGTTTTAAAGGCCTCATATGGATTTCCCTCCATCAGCGGGACATGCTTGTAAGCGGCGGCATGAAGCACGATCTCGGGTCTGAATTTTCCCATAACCTCATCAAGCCTTCTTTCATCAAGGATGTCTCCGATCACGGAAGTGATACTCGACGGATCACAGGGATGAGATCTGAGTTCGAGATCGATCTTATAAAGATTTTCCTCGTGCCTTTCAAAAAGTATGAGATTCCCGGGTTTAAAACCGACAATCTGCCGGCAAAGCTCGGAACCTATCGACCCCCCGGCTCCCGTCACCATGACGGCTCTGCCCTCAAGAAGGCTTTTCAGATCACCGATGCCTTCACAGGCGGGTGCCCTGAACAGGATATCCTCCGGCTCTATTATCTTTATCGACGTAAGGGAATCCCTTCCGCTGAGAATACTCCAGAAACTGGGCACAGTCTTTATGGGCAGGGCATATTGTCTGAGATCCTTTACGATGCTCTGAAACTCTTCCCTGGATGCTGTCGGTATAGCGATGATAAACTCATCGGGCCGCTCCCTTTCAACTACTTCGGCAACATCCCTGCGTGTTCCCAATATGGGGACATTTCTTATCTTCAGGCCCTTTTTTGCCGGGTTGTCGTCGATAAAGCCCACCACCTTGTATGAATAGGAGGAACTGTGATCGATGTCCCGCAGAAGCATCTCCGCCGCATCGCCAGCGCCGATGATGATGACCTTTCTATTGTAAACGCCGTTGCCGATCTCCTTTTCGTGGAGCCTCCTGAGCATCCTCACGCTGCCCAGGAGGAAGATGTTCATGAACCAGTCTATTATGAATATTGACCTGGGGTATGCCGTTATTCCCATTACATGTCTGACGAAGACCAGGAAAATCACCGACCCCGAACTTGTTGCGCCAGTTATATTCCCGAGGTCCCTGACGCTCGCATATCTCCACAATCCAGTATCCAGGGAAAAGACAAAAAGGAAAAAGATGCGGAGCAGCAGGAGGACAGGCAGGTACCTTAGAAACAGACTGTATTCCCGTAAGGGGATGACCCCGTCAAAGCGCACGAAAAATGCCAAATAATTGGACAAGGCAAAAATGAATATCTGTATCCCAACGACGACCAGTTTCCTGTAAGGCGTCATCCTGTCGATCAATACAAGAATATTTTCCTTTGGATAGAGGACACTGAACATTGTCAGAACTACCAGTTTAGCATCATAGAAGATCGATGCCCTTCTTCCATATTCCTTGGAGAGTCTTATCTTTTCCGGAAGGAGCACCTGGACATAATACCCTTCATAGTTTTCCTTGCTTTGCAGAACCCGCTCCTCATCCCGGTAGGTGAGGGACGCAATGTCCGTGATGCCCGGCCTGACCTTCAGAATTTCCTCATAGTCGGACCTGTAAAGATTCACATACTTCTCAACCTCAGGCCTCGGTCCTACGAGGCTCATGTCGCCTCTGAGTACATTGTATAGCTGGGGGAGTTCATCGAACTTCGTCTTTCTGAGCATCCTGCCGACCCTTGTTATCCGTGGATCATTGCCGGCAGTAAGCGGCATCCCTTTTTCAGGGGCATCGGAGACCATTGTCCTGAATTTGAAAAGGTTGAAGGGTTTCAGATTCCTACCGATCCGTCTCTGCACGAAGAACACAGGCCCCGCACTGTCCCACTTCACGAGCACCGCAATAACCGCGAACAACGGCAGAAGAACAACGAGGCCGACAGCAGAAAAAAATATGTCGAAGAGCCTCTTCATCTCACGAGAAGTTTGAGAAGCCGAGAAGACACCTTCGGGGAACAAATTCTTTGCGTCTTCCTTTTCATGGCACTTCCCCCTTCCAGTCTTCTTTTTTGCGCGTTTCACCATCTTCGCTAATATCTTTTCATGCAATTCTTTATAAGGATTCCGGACCTGCGAAGTCGGGACAACAAGTACATTTTACCTTGAATTAAGACGGCGCTGGCTCATACTGTATGAATGTCGGTCACGTTCTGCCTGTCCCTTCTTCTGACTGAACCATAATACCACGAAGCTCCCCTTGAATGCCTCTTCCTAGCGTCTTTACACAAGAGACATTCCACCCACGGATCAACAAGGATGGACGCGGATTAATAAAAAATTAAGCAAATGCTTTTGCTTATCCGTGTCTATCTGTTTTCATCCGTGGTTAACTGCCGTTTAATAAATCTATATTTTTTCAAACAATATCCGGAAAGGGTTCAAGACATAATAGATATAAATTAATTTTGAGTGCTCCGGCAGCCCATATCTTGCCCGCAGCCGGGCCGGGTTCGGGAAAAGGGCTTTTCTTGTCACTCTGAACAGGGCAGAGGGTCCGGCAAGCAGCAGCAAACAAACCGCCATTCGCATATAAAATAAGGTTTCTTTCTTAAAAATGCCGCTGAGAACAACCTTCCTGCATACTCCGTATCCGGGCAGTCTCCTCGTTATCAGACGGTCCGGGACTTCGACCCCCAGCAATTCATGCAATAGCCTTATAGTAAAAAATACGAGTCCTCCCATCCCGAATTCTTCCGAATAATGAAGCAATTTCGTCCAGTCTATTTCGTCTTTGTAGGTGTTCATTACAGCATCTATAAGACTGAAAAACTTGAGTGTCGTGAAGCCGTGGGAGAAAAGATGAGATATCGCAAATAATAAATACTTCTCGGCTGAAAGAATAGTCAGTTCATCATCGTCCTTTATTATCTTCCGGCTGTTCTTCCACCAGAAATCGTTCGGAATATTGAAGTAGGGTTCACCCAAATTCCACTGAAGATCGACAGAATAAACCCCGTTGAAAAAATTTGCGCAGTCACCCCGTTCGGGTTGTTCTGTCTCATCTGCCATTTTGTAGCCGAGGCCCATGAGTGTCCCGGATGCATTGCGGATCTCAGACGGTCTTATAAGAAGGTCTATGTCCCCTGTAGGATAAAGCCCCGGATCCTTAAAGAGAACGTCTGACGCAAGTGAGCCCTTCAAAATGATCACCTCTATCCCACTCTTTCGCAGGGCTCTTGACACGTTCAAAGTTTCTTGCAGATGTATCGTATTGTTGCGGAGGGCACGATAGTAAGAATACTTCAGCCTGCCCGTGAAATCATCCGGAAGGCAGTGAAGCTTCAGGGAATTCTTATAAAGAATCGAGATCACGCCGTTTTGAGCCGCCGACCTGAACAATTCATCATAATTTATGGGAGCGTTGTCTTTGGATAGCAGTCTTTCCGCATCTTCAATAACCTCCTTTGGTTGACGCAGCCCGGTCATTAAGAGAATTAGCCGTTGTTCGGGGGTTAAATGAGAAAGCATTATAATATTCCGGGTTTTATGCGGCGTCGTGCTTAATAGTGAAGATACTATATGACAGGAATTATGTTTCTGTGACCCTGCCGGCCCGGGACATAACCTTCTCCACGACGGAGCAGGCATATCGCATGGCCTCCTCTTCCAGCGTAGGGTGGACGAGAAACATCAGACTTGTTTCTGCAAGTTCTTTCGCCACGGGGAGCCTGCCATTGAGGTGCAAGCCCGTTTTCTGGAACGCCTTTTCCAGATAAATCTCGCCGCAACTGCCGCTGAAGCAGGGCACCCCTTCGGCGTTTACGGCTTCAATGATGCGGTCGCGGGACCAGCCTTGCCGAAGCATTGAGGGACGTACAAAGACATAATACTTGTAGTAGGAATGGCCCACCTCCGGAGGCGGCTCGGTAACACGTAAAGCCGGCATCTTTCTAAAACACCCTGTAAGTATCGCGGCGTTCTGCCTACGCCGCCTTATCCACTCCGGCAGTTTCCGCAATTGCACCCTGCCGATCGCGGACTGCATTTCCGTCAGCCGCATATTCGTGCCGAAAGACTCATGCAGCCAGCGGAAGCCGGGCGGATGTTTTTTGCCATAGACGGCCTCGTAGCTCTTGCCGTGATCCTTGAAGGCCCATACCTTTTCCCAGGCATTCCTGCTATTTGTGGTGATTATCCCTCCTTCGCCGCCCGTCGTCATGATCTTGTCCTGGCAGAAGGAAAAAGCCGCGATATCGCCCATCGACCCTACGGGCCTCCCCTTATAAGTGGCGCCGTGGGCCTGGGCGCAGTCTTCAATAACGAACAGGTTATGCTTACCGGCAAGATCAATAATAGGATCCATGTCACACGGCCAGCCCGCAAGATGCACGGCGATAATAGCCCTGGTTTTCGGCGTCATCACAGCACGGACAGTTTCGGCGGTTATGTTCTGCGATTCAGGATCGATGTCCGCCATAACCGGCTTCGCTCCGCGCAATACGGCGCAGCTTGCCGAGGCGATGAATGTCCGGCAGGTTACTATAACCTCATCGTGGACCCCGATCCCCAGGGCGTGAAGAGCAAGCTCAAGGGCGACCGTACCATTGGCAAGGGCGACTGCATACTTGCAGCCCGTATAAGAGGCGAACTCGTTTTCGAAAAGCCTTCCTTCCATCCCGGTCCAGTAATTGACCTTGCCGGAACGGAGGACAGCCTCTACCGCAGCGATCTCGTCGTCCGCAAAATGGGGCCAGGGGGCAAAAGATTTCTTCAATCGCATAATAATATCGCGTGACACAACTTCAGGCATCCGGGTCACTGCTTATCAAACTCTGCTGTTTCTGCATCCGGTATTTCTGGCGTACTTAGAAAAAAGTCATGCGAGCTACACTACCGCTTTTCGACCCTGAGGCCTTCGATCTTCTCGAAATCCCTTACGTTGGCAGTCAATACCGTATAGTCCAGCTCAATGGCAGTTGCGGCAATAATAAGATCGTGAGAACCGACAGTAATGCCTTTACCGGATAACGTCGCCCAGAGCTTTGAATAAATACGCGCTGTGGTGAGGTTAAAGACAAATACAGGGAAAGATTCGATCACCTTCTCCACAAATGCCTGTCTCTTCACCTTCCTCGCTTCTGTATCGGCGCGTTCAACTCCATGCAGCAACTCAGCCACGGTGACCACGCTAATGCCAAAGGGTTCGTCTTCGCGTCCCTCTATGAGGCCGTCTATATCCTGTCTGTGGCGCTCAATGGCTATGATCTCGCTGGTATCAAAGATTACTCCCATGATGCCTTCTCAGGCATCGAGGGCTGCTCGCGTATAGCTTCTTCAACATCGTGAGCAAATTGCTCCGCATCTCCCCCGAGGCTAGGAAGATTTTTTATAATCACCCGCAACTCTCCCAGCGTGCGTTTGGAAGCACCGGATTCAACCGGGCCAATAGATGCCGCAGGTTTACCCCCCCTCACAATTGTAAAGCGGTCTCCTTTATACTTAACCGAGTTAAGTAGTTCCGAGAAAGTTCTTACTGCATCTGTTGCTTTGATCGTCTTAACCACTTTTCCTCCGCCATATGACAATCATATTTTACGTATTATCATATATTACATCAAGCCCCTGATTAACTCCGTCACTGCTGGGGTCGATATCCCCAGGGCGTGAAGAGCAAGTTCAGGGGCGACCGTACCATTGGCAAGGGCGACTGCATACTTGCAGCCCGTATAAGAGGCGAACTCGTTTTCGAAAAGCCTTCCTTCCATCCCGGTCCAGCAATTGACCCTGCCGGAACGGAGGACAGCCTCTACCGCAGCGATCTCGTCGTCCGCAAAATGGGGCCAAGGGGCAAAGAAAAGATATGGGCAGGCATCCTATTTTACTATAACGGTAGATCCCCGAAAGTAGCCGGGCCGGCCTATTCCAGGACTTGTGGAGCCTCCGCCCATGAATCTTTTTTTATCACGTCCACCTTCTATCTTTCAGATTCTTATGCAACTGCAAGGTTCAGTCTCTGAAATAGGGGCTCTGTTCGTCATTTTGATTGTGATTAGCTTTCCTCTTTCCGAACGGCCTTGTTATGCCACGTAAGTTTTTCCCTGAACTTTTCGATCAGATAGCGCTGCCATTCCTTCAGCCGGCTGTTGGAAAGATACATGGGCTGCCAGAAATCATTGCTGTATTCGTCGGCGTGCTCCCAGTCAACTGACTTGTATTTTTCCGGGTCATACATCTGCGTACCCGGATAGGGGCAAAGGATCGTGAAGCCGTATTCGTCAAGTTCCAGATCCTCCGCCAGCTTCTCCGTCAATTCCAGATCCTCTTCGGTTTCTTCGGGCATCCCCAGTATGAAATATCCCCTCACCAGAATGCCGGCCTTCTTGGCCCAGCCGACGGACCGTCTTATGCCGTCGACGGTCGTGCCCTTCCCTATCTGTTTAAGGATCTTCGGCGAGCCCGACTCCACGCCGACGGCAATCTCGTAACACCCCGCCTCAGCCATGAGACCGAACATCTCCTCGCTGCACATGCCGGCATGGATGTTCGGATAAAAGGGAATGCCGAAACCCCGGCTGATCTTCTCCCGGCAAAAGTCCTTTACCCAGTCTATGCTCGTATTCCACGTGGGGTCCGAGAATTTCAGGAGATCTAGGTTGTATGCCGCGGTTACTTCCCGCATCTCATCCAGCAGGTCCCCGACCGGCCTGTACCGGACCGGCGCCTTCTTGACGTCGCCGTACAGAACCTTATTGAACCCGTCGGCGCAATACTTGCACCTGAAAGGGCAGGCCCTGTGGCTCTGAAAAGACGTGATCCTCTTCTTGTTGTCCTTATATGCGACTCCTATATTCCGCTCATTCCTGATCAATGCCCTGTCCGGCCACGGCAGTTCGGCGAACTCAACCGGACGGCCGCAGATGATCCTCTCCGTATTTCCGTTGAGCACATCCAGCATTGCGACCTCGCCTTCGCCCACGATCACCTGGTCGATTCCAGGGACCAGGCAGTCCTGCGGCACGGCGGAGGCGTGATATCCGCCTACAACGGTCCTCACCTTTGGGTTGACCTCCTTCAGGAGGCCCGCGATCTTGCGTGCGTGAGGGAACGTGGGTGTTGTGCACGAAAAGGCGACTATATCGGAATCCCGGCTTCCGGCTATTATGGTATCGTCGTCGTCGAAACACCCCTGATAGAAGCCCACCTCAAGGTCACTTCTCTTCCCCTTCAGATAAGCACCGATGTATCCGAGACCGAGGGCCTCCCAGGAGTTGAAGTATCTGCCGTGAATAAGAGTCAGTTTCATTTCTTTCTCCCTATATGAGTCATCAGGTTGTTTTCTTCTCCGTCGCCGGGAGCAGACCCTCATGGTCCCCGCCTAGCAATCTTATCAGCCCCCGAAGGGAGCCGATGCCATAACTGATATGGTACAAAAAAAACAGAAACGGCAGGACCCAGACATATTTCATCCCACTCTTCCTGCCGATCATGAGCGAGCTGATGCCTGCTGCGCTGCAGTAAAGCCCGAGCAGGACGATCAGCAGGATTGCAGCAAGAGGACTGAACGGCGCAATGAGCAGCAACGACAGCAGGGATACCGCGAAGACAAGCGGGACAAAGTGCCTCCAGCTCAGCGCCGTCTTGCTGATCTTCAGGGTTATCATGTTCCACATGCCCGTCTTCAAGGCCTGCCTGATCAGCCCTCTCACCGTCGACTGGTTATAGTAAGTGGCTATAAGCTGCGGGGTGAAATAGATCCTGCCTCCGCTTCTTGTGATCCTGTCGCTCATTTCGTTGTCCTGATTTCGGGCCAGTTTCTCGTTGAATCCGCCGACCTTCCGGAAAATATCCCTCCTGTAAATCCCGAAAGGAACGGTGTCTACGTATCCCTCCCTGTTTGAAGTCCTGAACCTGGAATTCCCGACGCCGAAGGGATGCGAAGTGATGAGCGCGATGCCCTTTGCGATATAGGTATCCGCGCCCGGGAGTGTGATTATCGGCCCGCCGACAACATCGTCGGTCGTGACATTGAGGTGGGCCACACCGCTTCTGACAAAGTCTTCCCCGCACTCGGAATGGGAGCTGAGGATCATAACGAAGTCGCCTTTTGCCTCTGAGATGCCGATATTGAAGGCATAGGGAGTGGCCCGCTGCGGGTTGTCGATCAGCCTGATGAAGGGGTGCCGCCTGCAGTAATCCCCTACGATCTCCCGGGTCCTGTCTTCGCTCATGCCGTCGACGACGAGCACCTCCATCAGGTCTTTCCGGTAGCTCTGCGCAAGAACCGAATCGAGGCACCTGCCGATAAAGTTCTCCTCGTTCCGGCTGGGAATTACGATAGATACAATATCACTCATAGCGGCTGCACCCCGGTCCCCTCAGCTGAAGAAGCTCCGCGCCCACAGCTCGGCAATAAAGACCCTCGCTATATCCGAATAAAGGATCCCCCCCCTGTTGCTCCGGAAATTGCCGTAGTATCTCATAAACTCGCCGGCGTCGATATAACCCAGGTCGGCAAGGGCGCTCCCGGCAAACAGTCCTTCGATGGTGGAGGACAGGTCCGTCCTGAGCCACAGTTCTTCTGGAGTAATGAACCCCCTCTTGTCGCGGCGCCATCTTATGTCGTCAGGCAGCTCATCCAGTGCCTGCCTGAGTATATATTTAGTCCAGCCGCCCTTCAGCTTTGACTGAGTCGGCATGCTGAGCAGGAAGTTGACGAGTCTGTGATCCAGAAAGGGAAGTCTTATCTCCAGCGAATGGGCCATCGAGTTTCTGTCCTCATAACGGGCCAGCACCGGGACCGAATACTTGTCGATATCCAGCATCTGTCTTTCCGTCAGATCCCTGAAGCTGCTGACCGGCTCGACATTGCCGCATTTTCTCAGATACGGCCTTGCATGTTTTCTTCCCAGCGAAGGCGCATAGCGCCTGGCTTCCTTCAGATCGAACTGCCAGATGACGGTCCGTTTCAGGAGCGACACGACTATCTCCCGCATCGCCGCCACCACCTTCCCTCTGTCCACGAGCTCCCGCAGGTTGAAGAAGAAATACTTGAGGTACCCCATAAGGACCTCGTCGCCGCCCTGCCCGCTCAGCACGACCACGATCCCGGAATCCTCCCTGAGCTTCCTGAGGATATTATACTGGGCGACCACGCTCAGTCCGCCGAACGGCTCGTCGTTATGAAAAAGGACCTCATTGATGCTTCCCAGGACCCCCTCCGGTTCGAGGTGGAGCTTTGTGTTGCGGATGCCCCGTTTTTCGGAGAGCGAGTCGATGAACTTTTCTTCACTGTATTTCCTGTTTCTGGAGACGACGGAAAAAGAATGGAAATTCCCGCCCTGAAGCCTGTCGGCAAAGACGGTGATGCTTGAAGAATCCAGGCCGCCGCTCAGGAGCGAGCCCACCTGCACGTCGCTCCTGAGACGTATCCTGATGCTGTCGAGAAAGAGCTCC
Organism: Thermodesulfovibrionales bacterium; assembly: GCA_046706685.1. Lineage (GTDB taxonomy): Bacteria > Nitrospirota > Thermodesulfovibrionia > Thermodesulfovibrionales > UBA6898 > JARRRD01. The sequence continues at coordinate 20,974 of JBJKPE010000274.1, forward strand.
CTGAATTTATCTAACCCGTCTTCGTTGTCCGGAATATCTTCAATCTCATAATCCCAGTATTTGCCGGTCCCGGACCTCCCGGCGCAGGCATCTATGACAATATTAGTCTTCGGCTCCACCCTGAATATCCCTTCAAAGAAAGTCTCGCGGTTGTGGTCCGATATACCCTGCTCAAGAAAGGTATACATGATGCCCGAATTTACGGCTTTTTTCCGTACAAGAGGGAGTAACTGTTTTATTTCACTGCCGAAATAGAAGGCGTCTTCGGTCTCGGTGAAAAAGAGAGGTTTTATTGAAAATCTGTCCCTGCTCAGGATTACGGCCTTCCGGACGGGATCGAAGATCGCGAAGGACCACATCCCGTTCAGCCGGCTAAACCCCTCCTCACGATACTCGCGATAAACCTTCAGAATGACTTCGGTATCCGTACTAGATCTAAACGTGTGCCCCTTCCCCGCCAGCTCTTCCCGTAGCTCGATATAATTGAATATCTCGCCGTTGAACACTATCCAGAGTCCGCTGTCATCGACAAAAGGCTGATGCCCTGCCTGGGAAAGGTCGATTATCGAGAGCCGCCTGTGTCCGAAAAAGAGCTTGAACCCTTCGGCAGGATTCGCCAGGCGGACTCCGTCTGCGTCAAATGCCTGATATCCGGAATCGTCCGGTCCCCGGTATTTAACCATGTCAGTCAAATGGACGAACTCCTCAAAATCTTCGCCCCTGAACTCTCCCCTGAATCTTATAGCCCCGAAAATGCCGCACATGATTTTTTTATCTTATTTCGTGACAGATTGGACGCTTCTTTGTCTTCTCGTCATTCCGGCTTGTCCCGGCCTTCACGGGGAATCTTTCTTTGTTAATGTATTGCGCCGTCCGATCCACGACAAGCGAGGATGACGACACAAGGGGTCTTCGACGAGGTTCATACCACTTCCCCTCCCTTGAGGGGAGGGAATCTATAACATCCCTCATTCCCTTCTGGAAGAGCATATATCGCATACCAATGCGCGAAGACCAGAACGTCCCGGGCCCTGGTCTCACTTATGCTCCAGTTCTCTCACGGCTTCCCTGTAATTCACGAAGGGCAGACCGCTCCGGGCGCAGAAGTCGATCAGCCAGCTGTACCATTCCCTCCACGCATTAAACATCCTGCTGAAGTACATATCATGAAACAATATGGTGAAGAAGGGCAGCCCTTTCCTCCGGCCGTCTTCGAGCAGTCTTTCCGTCTCCTTTTTTGCCTGCTCCAGAGTCTGATTCTGCCAGCGGGCCTGTTTGCAGAAAAGCTGCGTGTCCATCAGGTTCACCGGGAATTCCCATATTTCGCCGACCTTAAAAGGGCTCTTCCATTCGAAGGTGCTGCTGCTGAACCTGTATCCCGCCTCACTCAGCAGATGCAGGTGGTTAGGGGTCAGGACAACGTCCTGCGTTCCCGTTCCTATGTCATGTATCCGCACCCCGAAGACGTCCGTTTCGGACATCTGCCTGAAAAGATCACGCTCTCCAGTGATACCACTTGCGTCGGCAAAGGCTATGCCATGCACACCGATATCAAACCCTCGCCGCCCGACTTCGCCGATCCACTG
>JBJKPE010000275.1:0-35113 GCA_046706685.1 Thermodesulfovibrionales bacterium
AATTCTTGTAGACGACGGAAAGGCCGCCGATACTCAGAAGCACCCAAAAGGCGGTCGAGGACATCACGGTAAAAAATTCCATGGTCTTGACGTCCGCTATCTTATAGTAGTCGGTGACAAAGAACAGAACCATCATGTTGGGAGCCATGGCAACGCCGATAAGCAGAAGGAAAAGCGCCATAACTATGTACTTGACCGACCTCAATGATGCATCAGTATATCTTTCGATCCTGAGGTTCCGGCCGAAGATCTTCTCCCCCGTCATCCACAATGCCTGCGAGATGTTGCCTACCGGACATATCCAGCCGCAAAAACCCTTCTTCATCACAAGAGAAACACCGACTATAGCTACGAACATGACAAGGGCGGCCGGATGGAAAGGCTCAATGTTCCCCGTGAAAAGGAAATACTTAAACGACATCAGGCCGGCGATGGGCAGAAACGCGTCAACGGAAGGAGGCCTCTGCACCAAGAGATGGCCTCCGGTCCCCAGCTGAGCAACGAACTGGTAGAACTGAAACCCTATCGAAATCGACAGGAGGAGAAAGAAGATCTGTATGGCATATCTCAGCGTTCTCATATGTCTCTTCCCAACATCCACACCTATATGGTAGCTTTAGTAAGAACCGGAAGTATATGACCTATATCATGCTTGACACCGGAATATCTGTCGCGCCGGTTTCTTGATATTTGTGTCCCCTTCTGTTACCTTCAATTTATTCACTGTTTATGAAAGGAAAATATGATTCTTTATACCGGCAGATGGTCCGAAGCAGAACTGGACAGCTTCATACGTCAGGCTTCCCTGCTCGGGGATACAGGCGAAAAGGTTGAGTTTATTTCGCGCCAGTTTCTCGGTACCGCTTACCGGGAATCTACTTTAGTGGGAACCATGGCCACAGAAGAGGTTCTTGTAATAAATCTGGAGGGGGTTGACTGCTTCACCCTCCTCGACTACGTGGAGGCGATGAGAATTTCAAGTTCTTTTGTCTGCTTCGAGGACAACGTCGCAAGAGTAAGATACCGCGAAGGAATACTATCTTTTTCTGCCCGCAACCATTTTTTCACGGACTGGAGGGAATACGGTGCCGGCCGTATCGACGATGTTACGCAGTCGGTCGGCGGTGTCAAAACGGAAAAAGTCGTAAAGATACTGAACGTAAGTGAAGACGGCTCGCAATTGCTTCCCGGGGTAGAGCCCAGGATGCGAGAACTATGCTTTGTCCCTTCGGATGCGCTCGATGATGCTGCCGTGGGCAGGCTTGAAACAGGAGACTATGTGGGAATATACTCGCGGCGCGAGGGGCTCGACGTATCCCACGCCGGAATCGTCATAAAGGCTGGAGGCTCAGTTTATCTACGTCATGCCTCCTCAGCGAAAGGGCGCAGGAAGGTCCTCGATGAAAACCTCAGAAGGTATGTCTCCACCAGGCCGGGCCTGGTAGTGTTAAGACCGAAGGGCTAAGGACAAACCACCAGACATTAAGCGGCCTCATGTTTCAGGCCTTCAATCTCTTCGCGCAGTCTCCAGAGCATCACCAGGCCGGGAATCGCACTCAGAGTGGTGACGAAAAAGAAGCCGGGCCAGCCGATGGACTCCACCACATAGCCTGAGGTGGGAGCAATGAATATCCTTCCGAGGGCGGCAAGCGATGACAGAAGGGCATATTGCGTCGCGGTGTACCGCTGGTTGCACAGCGCCATCAGCAGCGCTATGAAAGCAGCCGTGCCCATGCCGCTCGTAAAGTTTTCGAAACCTACGGCAAAGATGAGCATCCCGTAGCTCTTGCCCGTCCACGCAAGGACCATAAACGCCAGATTGGATATCCCCTGCAGGATGCCGAAGGCCAGGAGGGAGCGAAAGAGTCCGAGTCTTACCATGAGGGCGCCTCCCAACATTGCGCCGACAATAGTCGAGACAAGACCAAACGCCTTGTTCACCGTGCCTACATCGGTGGCGGAAAAACCGACTCCCCGTATAAGGAACGCCGTGGTCAGGGAACCCGCATAGGCGTCGGCCAGCTTGTAAAGAACGATAAGAAGGAGAAGCATAAAGGCCTTACGTCGCGAAACAAAATCCTTAAGCGGCCCCCAGACTGCCTCCTTAATAGTCTTCGGCGGTATAGCTTTTATTTCAGGCTCCGGCCCCAAAAGCGTCGAGGCCAACCCTATAGACATGACTGCCGCCATCACGAGATAGGTCGTCCTCCAGCCTATCCGGTCCGACATGATGAGTGCAAGGGCACCTGAGACGAGCATGGCGATGCGATACCCTGTAACAAAAACGGCGGCCCCGGCACCACGCTCCTCCTCGTGGAGTACGTCCGTCCGGTAAGCATCGATAACGATATCCTGCGAGGCCGAAGAAAAAGTCACCAGGAGGGCAAGGACGGCCAGGACGACAGGCGCTTGCTTGGGCGAGCTGAATCCCATGGCGGCAATGCTCAAAATAAGTACCACCTGGGTGAATATTATCCACCCCCTGCGTCTCCCGAGCCAAGGGGGAACAAATCTGTCCATCAGGGGAGACCATAGGAACTTTAACGTATAAGGCATTCCCACCAGGGCAAATACCCCAATCGTCCGCAGGTCCACCCCGTCAACCGCCATCCATGCCTGCAATGTACCCCCGGTCAATGCCAGCGGAAGTCCGGAGGCAAAACCCATGAGAACCATTACTCCTATGCGGCGGTTTTTGAACACCTGTAGATAGGGCGATACGTTCAGACGCATAAGGAATGATTATAAAGCAGTCCGGCCATATACGGCAATTACAGAGAAATACCTAGGGTAACTGCGCAGTTGTGCTTATCAAGACGGGAAAGATCTCGGAGAGGCTTCAACTGAATTGTTAATACCCACAATCTTAAAGATTGAGAAAAATCGGTCAAATCTGGTTAAATAAATAATATTGTTGCCAATCTTTCCCTTTATTTATGGAGTGGTCTTCTGCCGGTGGCACCAAGGGGGACAACATATATTCTTCTCTTATCCAGGTTGTTATTCCGCATCTGCGGGGGCTCCTCTTTTTGTGAAAAAGGTGTTAGCTACATATGATTGATTTCTTCAGAGGGCAGATGGATTACATCTACTTCTTTTACGGCCTCGCTTTCTTCATAGTATCCGGCGGCGGTTTCATTATGGCCAGGAGGAAGGATGAACGCCTTCCGTGGATCTGGTTCGCATTGTTCGCTATTACTCACACCGCGCACGAATGGATGGACTTCGTCAAAATTAATTTCGGAGACAGCCCTGCCCTGCAGTTCGCCGCTGTCTTTTTAGGCATAGTTTCTTTCTTATTCCTTGTGGAATTCGGGCGGTCCGGCCTGGCCGGTCTTCGTGGAAAGGGGATTGGGAGATGGGTTTTTATCCCTCTCCTGATGATGATAGCAGCCGGGGGACTTGCCGCCGGACCCGAGGGGCTGGAGGCGTCATGGCCTATCATCGGGCTTGCGGGAGGGCTCTGGTCAGGGTATGCCCTTGTCCTTGCATCCAAAGAGATGAAGGGATCATCGCGACACTGGCTGTTTACATTAGGGGTCACCGTCTGGATTTATGCGCTGGCGGCGGCTTTTGGTCCCCGTGCCGTTTTTTTCCCTGCCTCCCGTATCAACGCTGAAGTATTTCTGGATACGTTCGGCTTCCCTGTCCAGCTTCTGAGAGGGACACTGGCAATGCTGGCCGCAACTTCTTTATGGGCCTATTCCCAGTCGGCGCCTGGAGAGGTGATACCCTTCAACATCCCGCGTTACAGACACTTTTTCCGCCCCGTACCGGTTCTTCTGTTCATAATACTCCTGGGCTGGGGGCTGACCCAGCTTGCGGGAAACCATGCAGAAAAGGAGGAGACGAGGGAGGGCGATCTTTTTATAGGTACTCTGGCTAATAATATTGATCACATATTGAGAGATGTCAGACGCGCGGCTAAAACAGGCGCCGGATCGCCAGCCTTGGCAGCCGCACTTGACACTGGAAGACCGGCGGATGTCAAAGAGGCCTCTTCGGTTCTCGGACAATGCAGCAATGTGATGTCTTCTGCTACGTCGGCCTGTTACCTCTTTGATGCAAGTGGAAAACCGGCGATGTCTTCTTCGAACAAGCTGGGGCCGGATATTATGTCGCCTGGCAGTGGCGGAATGAATGAAAAGACCCTCTCCGCAGACCGGAGTTACTACTTTTTTGACAACAGAACGAGAGAGTGGAATTTCATTGCGCGCTATCCCATCCGGAACGGAAAAGGAAAAACTATCGGTATTCTGGCGGCGATGGAGAACCTAACGGATTTGGAGGAGGTCTTTCGGAAGCACCCTCACTGCTTTTTGGTCAACCCCGATGGAATCGTCTTTCTGTCCAGCAGCAAAAAGATGCGTCTTAAGGCCCTTTGGCCGTTGAAAGAAAACGAATCAAGAAGGCTTGCGCAGTCGGGACTTTTCGAGCCCCGACCCTTCACACCCATATTGTCCGGAGAAGCCGTTGACGGTAAATACGTTTCAATGAACGGACAGCGCTTGCTTGTGGCCCGCAATTTTATCGGAGACGGCTGGTCGCTCGTACTCCTGAACATGACAGGACATATCAAAGCTTACCGTCTCTTCGCAATCTTTACCACCCTCGCCTTCTTTATCCTGACCTTGATCTTTTTTGCTGCCCTCTATTTCTTCAGGGAGACGACTGCACAGATTGCCCTTTCCGAACGCCGTTACCGTAGTCTGGTTGAAGGGTCACCCAACTGCGTTATCCTTTTCGACAGGGAAGGAAGGTGTCTTACAGTCAACAAGGCCGGGTTGGAATCGATCGGATGCAGCCAGAATGACATCACCGGCAACCGTCTCGACAGGTTCTGGACCGGAGAGACCAGCCGTGCTTTTGATTCTGCCATCGAGGATGCCAGGCAGGGGAACCGGCATTTTTTTGAGGTTTCAAGCATCTGCCCCGGCGACGGGGAATCGGAAAAGGTAAAAACATGGAACGCCGTAATTAATCCCATCGTAGACCTTTCCGGTGATATCCGGAATTTTGTCGGGATCTTTACAGACGTGACCGACCGGAAAAAAGCCGAAATGGAACTCCGCAGGGCCCACGACGAGCTTGAAGAAAAAGTGCGAGAGCGCACATCAGAACTGCTTGATGCCAATGAACGTCTGCAGGGAGAAATGGGTGAACGGCTGAAAGCTGAGGAAGCGCTGGCGACGGCACTCAGGCGGGCGGAGGAAGAACGGGCCAAGTCTGAAGCGATAATGGCCGCCCTGGGTGACGGCATCAGCATGCAGGACAAGGATTTCAGGGTCCTATATCAGAACCAGGTCCACATGGATTTATTGGGAGAATGTACCGGTCAATACTGTTACAAGGCTTACGCCGGAAGCAGCTTCGTATGTCTTGGGTGTCCGGTTGCGCTTTCGTTCAATGACGGCAACGTCCATACCCTGGAGAAGGCCGTCCGCAGAGGAGATGAGACGGCTTATATCGAGATCAAGGCATCTCCGTTGAGAGACCATTCGGGAAAAGTCATCGCAGGGATAGAGCTTGTCCGCGATATCACTGAGCGCAAACGCGCAGAAGAGCTTGTAAGGGAGTCGGAAGAACGGTACAAGAACCTCGTCGAGCTTACGACCGATGTCATATATATTTCAGACCGCGAGGGGAACCAGGCCTTCATGAACGATGCCGCTTACAAGGTGCTCGGCTATACTCCTGAGGAGGTCATCGGGAAACCATGGACAATGCTGATCCATCCCGATGACAGGGAGAAGTCCTTCAGAAAGTTCCTAGACATGATTGAGCAGGGCTTTGATGTCTTCAACTTCGAAAACAGACAGGTAACAAAAAGCGGAAAGATTTTGAATGTACTCCATAACATGAGGATTTTGCGGAATGAAAGGGGGGAAGTCGTCGGTGCGCAGGGGATCGCAAGAGACATCACGGAGCGCAAACAGGCGGAAGAGAAACTGAGGCTTTTTTCGGAGGCCATCGAAGAAGCGATGGACGGCGTCCAGATCGTTGATCTTAACGGACGTATCATCTATTCCAACAGGGCAGTGAAGGAGATCTATGGATTTTCCGCGGCTGAGCTGATAGGGACTCGCGTCGGCGATTTGAACGTAGACAGGGATTTCGACCGTACAGTGATCCTGCCGAGCATAAAAGAGACCGGCCGCTGGAACGGGGAACTCACTGTGTTCCACAAAAACGGAAAGGAATTCCCTGTCTGGCTTTCCACTTCGGCGGTCAAAAACAGCGGCGGAACTCCAATCGCCGTGATCGGGATCATCAGGGATATCACCGAGCGCAAGAAAGTAGAAGAGGAACTGAAGAAACACCGTGAACATCTTATGGATATGGTGGAGGAGCGGACGTCCGAACTGAAGACAGCCGTCCAGTTGCTGACGCAGGAAATTGCCTTCAGAAAGACGGCGGAGGAAACACTCAGGGAGGGTGAGACCAGATACAGAAACCTTTCCCAGGAATTCCACACCCTCCTGGATGCGATCCCGGACACGCTCTTGCTGCTGTCGTCCGATCTGAAGGTTATGTGGGCAAATGAAGGGGCGGCAAAGGCTTTCAGCAAAGAAGTATCGGAATTGACAGGACTGCATTGTTACAATATATGGCACAGCAGTACGGTTGCCTGCGACAATTGCCATGCGATGAAGAGTTTCCTGACCGGTACCCCTGAGAGCTCGAAAAGGACAACCATCGGAAACCGGTTGCTCGACTCGCGCGCGTTCCCCATTAAGGATGATGACGGACGGGTGAACAACGTGATCCTCATCGTCACCGACATAACGGAGAAGGCAACCCTGGAGGCAGAGGCAATGAGGGCGAGCCATCTTGCGTCACTTGGAGAGCTGGCGGCGGGCGTCGCCCACGAGATCAACAATCCGATAAACGGCATCATCAACTACGCCCAGATGCTTGCCAACAGGAGTACCCAGCGCACAAGGGAGGCTGAAATCGCCGGCAGGATCATGAAAGAGGGAGACAGGATCGCCGGGATAGTCAGAAGTCTTCTCTCTTTTGCCCGCGAACGAAAAGAGGAAAAAGTGCCCAGCAGCCTTCAGATCATACTGTTCGAAGCTCTTACGCTGTCCGAAGCGCAGTTCCGCAAAGACGGCATAGAGCTGAGGATGGATTTCCCGGCTGATCTTCCCGATGTAATCGCGAACCCGCAGCAGGTTCAGCAGGTATTCCTGAACGTCATAAGCAACGCCAGATACGCTCTGAATCAGAAATATCCCGGGGCGGACAAAAGCAAACTTCTGGAGATTTCGGGTGAAAATGTCAGAGTTGACGATTTACAATATGTGAGGTTCACATTCTGCGATTATGGAACGGGCATACCGGCGAATATATTGGACAAGGTAATGAACCCTTTCTTTTCGACAAAGCCCAGCGGCCAGGGCACCGGGCTGGGGTTAAGTATCAGCCACGGCCTTATCAAAGACCACGGCGGGAGACTGATCGTTGAAAGTACGGAAGGGAAGTACACCAAAATCATGATAGATCTTCCGGTGAGAGGAACTGGTGGAAAAGAGACATAGGATCCTGGTTATCGACGACGAAGAGAGTATCAGGTATACGTTCGAGAGCTTTCTTCTGGACGAAGGATACGCGGTGGATACTGCAAAAGGATATCACGAGGCCGTCGCCCTCATAAACAACGCTGACTTCGATATGATTTTCGCGGACGTTATCCTTCCCGGCGGAAAGTCAGGCATAGACGTCATCCGGGAGGTGAGAGAAAGGAATCTGGACTGTCCGGTAGTCATGATCACAGGTGATCCGAACGTTGAGAGCGCGTCCGATGCGGTCAGGCTCGGGGCCTTCGATTACATCCCGAAGCCGGTGCGTCAGGACACCTTGCTGCGAGTCGCTGCAATGGCGCTGAAACACAAGACTGTAACCGAGGAGAAGGAAAGATACCGTTCGAACCTCGAGGCGATCTTCAGGAGCGTAAAAGATGCGATCATTACCGTCGACAGGGAATTGAAGATCGTGGAGATTAACGCGGCGGCATCAAAAATCTGCGGCCTGTCCCGCGAGGCCATCGGTCAACAATTCAGCATGTTCCCGGCGGACTGCCGCAAAAATTGCCTCGATGCCCTCAGTGAAACAATCGAAACAAAGCAGCCGGTAGAGGTCTTTCGACTCGAATGTGGTCATAAGAAGAGCCCGGGACATGTCGTAACGCTTTCCACTTCTCCCCTTCTGGACCACCAGGGCTTTTTTTCAGGTGTTGTTATAGTGGTAAGAGACGAAACCCGTCTGGCCGACCTGGAAAGGGATTTGAAAGAGCGCCGGCAATTTCATAACATCATAGGCAGCGACTGGAAGATGCAGGAGATTTATTCTCTGATAGAAAGCTTGGCCGATGTTCAAACTACTGTTCTTATAACCGGCGAAAGCGGGACCGGCAAGGAACTGGTGGCCGAGGCACTGCATTACCGCGGGGTCAGAAGTGATAAGCCGCTTGTGAAAGTGAACTGCGCCGCCCTGTCCGAAAATCTGCTTGAAAGCGAACTCTTCGGACATGTCAAGGGAGCGTTCACAGGCGCCATCATGGACAAGGTCGGCCGGTTTCAGAAAGCGGATGGCGGGACGATTTTCCTTGATGAGATAGGCGATATTTCCCAGAGAATGCAGCTTCGTCTGCTCAGGGTGCTTCAGGAAATGGAATTTGAAAGGGTCGGGGATTCCAGTCCTGTTAGGGTGGACGTGAGGGTGATAGCAGCAACAAATCGGGACCTTACTGAAAAGGTCAGCGCCGGCGAGTTCAGGGAAGACCTTTATTACAGGCTTAAGGTTGTAGAAATGCGACTTCCAGCAATCAGGGACCGTCTGGAAGACATACCTCTGCTTACAGACCACTTTCTAAGAAAATTCAACAAGAAATTCAACAAACAGATCACCGGAATCTCGACCGATGTTCAGAGGATATTCATGGACTATCAGTGGCCTGGCAATGTAAGAGAACTCGAACACGCCCTTGAGCATGCCTTTATCCTCTGCCGGCAGAACATCATCACCATCGATCATCTGCCGGGAAATCTCAAGAGCGTCGCGCAACCCGGAATTGGCCGGCCAGATCCGGGAAAAAGGGATGAGACCGAAGAAATCCTTCTTGCGCTCAAAAAGGCGGGCGGGAACAAGGCAAAGGCAGCGAGGCTTCTGGGTATCGACAGAAAGACCCTTTACAGGAAAATGGAAAAGTATAGCCTGCCAATGGATGGGTAAAAACGAGTAAGCCTCAAGAAAAGCGGGCTCTCGCAAAAGGCTCAAAGAAACATCAGACAGTTGTCTACGTCAAAAGGCGTTTCAACCACAAATCAACACGAATGGACACAGATACCCAGGAATCTTGAAGCCTTTTCATCACTCACCAAATAGGCGAGAACCATTCCGGATAGAAATACTTGTCTTTGTCCGTGCTCGTACGTGGTTAACTGCCATTTATAGGATCAAAACCAAACGGTTCACCTATTGGTGAGTTTATCTATCTCAATAAATATTTGAATTTCCTCTGCTATCTTGGCGCCTTTGCGTGAATAAGCCTCAAAGTGAGCTTTTTTGGGTTTCTCCCGGGCACGCGCGTTCCAGCTTTGCAGTCCCAAGAGTGTGGCATGTCCCATAAGTGTGGCGGCCATATCTGCACCTGCCACACTTTTTTCGATGTCCAAATATATCAGCGAGAATCTAAACCCATTGAAAATACAGAGAAAAAATAAAATATCCACTTCATCCTCTCCGGGCATATTTCTTGATAGAACTATGAACCGGTGAAGCTTTAATTATTACTTAATCTAAAAATGGAGAGTTTGAAGAAATCAAATGGTTGTAGGTCTGGAAACAATAAATAGAACGGAGCAAATGATGTTGCAAAAGCCACTCAACAGAATACTTTGTCCCTTCATTCTGGCGCCATTCGACGAATGTTATTGCGCCAGCACAAGCAGCCTCCATACGGAGGCAACGATTCGTTATTGCGGCGGAAATTTTGAAAACTGCGATGTTTACAAGAAATATACGGAGGCCGCCGGGCGGTAAGTAGACGCTCCGACGGGATTAAGAACGGAGAAACTAAGCATGAAAAACAATATATTGATAGTCGACGACGATGCTCTGATCAGACAGCTAGTCTCATTGATCCTGAGGTCTGCAGGTTATTCAGTAGTGGAGGCGGTCAACGGGAAGGATGCCCTGGACAAACTGAGCGGAGCCGCAATCGATCTGGTGATAACGGACCTCCGCATGCCCCAGATGGACGGTATTGAACTCACCAGGGAGATCAGGATGAATGCTGACTACAAGTATGTGCCCGTCGTCATGTTGACATCGGACTTCCATGGATACAAACGGCGGGAGGGGGAACAGGCCGGCGTTAGCAGCTGGATTTCAAAGCCTTTCATCCCGCAGCAACTGATCCACACTCTAAGGAAATTTGAGTGCTGCAGACAATCCTCCGGGTTGGTTTGCAATCAGGCGCTATGAACACGGCAGCCTTATCTTTTCACATCCCCTTAAGAGGGAGAGGAGATGGACTATGAGTTTGAAGATGCTTGCCGAAGGTATTATCCTGCAGTCAATTGAAGATTTGTGGAACGAAAACTGCCGGGAAGATTGCATCACCTTTTTCAAGGGTAAAGACTTCAGGCTATGCGCGGAACTGGCAGGTATGGAACTCTCTGATCAGGTCGAACTGCTCAATCTGGTGAGTAGTTCCGTGGGCTCACTGGAATCCAGAAGCAGGAAGAAGAGAGTTCGTGAAAAGGACAGCTCGCAGGAAGAAAGAGCCTGGAAAAAACAGCTGGCGACCGGACTCAATTACATCTGATTTCAGGCCCGGATATTCGGATATCAAGAAATCCTCTGTGCCGGCGGTGCGTAACCGTTTTGCGTCATTAAATTATTCATTCCGCTATCCCTGCTCCACCCGGGAATTCTTGCATGATGCCGGCTAAAAGCTCCCCCGGCAAGATTCTACGGCCGAAAGAGAGAAAAACAGAGGGCTCTTACTGCATCCCTTTTCTCTTTAAGACATGATATAATTGGGAATGAAAGCTTTTCTTCTTTTTTTAATTGTCGTTCTGGCTATTTATGCTTATGCGGGAATAACTCTCAGGATGGGTTACAGAAGGCTCTTATGAGGAGGGGTCAATCCCTCCGTGAGAGAGAAACTTATACAGAAGATGAAACGGAAAGGTCTCCCCGTCCCCTCTTGGCTGACAAGGGATTCTAAGGGCTGCAGATAGGACCGTATTTCCTTGCTACCGCGTTTCCGAAGAAGAAACCCTGACGTTACACGGGGGGAGTGGGCATAACGTTCGGTGATTTTCTGCATAACATATTCGGCGATCCCTGCGGAGCCTTATCCTGCCGCATAGCGGGATAAAACAGACCTCCTTTTTCAGAATTAATGCACCTTGTACGGGATGGTATTACACATGAGATTCAGCAACTTACACGAGTCGATTCTTGAAAGTATGAGTGAGGCGGTCTATGTGATCAATCGGGGGATGGAAATACTTTACACTAACCCTGCCGCCGAAAAATTAACCGGATACTCATCCCCGGAATCTGTCGGGAAAAAATGTGAAGATATTTTCTGCGAAAGGTCCGATCTCTGCCAGGGGAAGTGTCCGCCCCGTAAAGCCATGACCGAACATGCGCCGATTCTGCATAAGGAGGCGGAAACTCGGACCAAGTGGGGTGAGTTGAGACAAACCCAGATATCTATTTCACCATTTTATGAAGATGACGGATGTATAGGTGCCATAATCGTACTAAACGACGTTACGGAACTCAGGAAGGCCGAAGAGCAGATACGGCAGCAGAATATATTTCTGTCAGCAGTCATTAATGCCCTCCCTCACCCCCTGTATGTGATTGATGCAGACACTCACCTCGTAAAACTCGCTAACGCGTCGGCATGCAGGGGACAATTGCGAGCCGGTTTGACCTGTCATAAGCTTTCTCACAACAGTATCTATCCATGCCTGGGAAAGGACCATCCATGTCCGATAGAGAAGGTGAGAAAAACCCGCAAGCCGGCAGTAGTCGAGCACATCCATTGCAGCTCCGACGGCACGAGCAGGAATGTGGAGGTACATTGTTCTCCCATTCTGGACAAAAAAGGGAACATTGTTCAACTGATCGAGTACACAATCGATATCTCAGAACGCAAGCTTGCTGAACAGCAACTGGAGTATCTTGCTTATTTTGACACCCTCACCGGAATTCCAAACAGAAGGCTGTTTTTCGACCGGCTGAACCACGCGGTCTCTATGGCAAAGCGTGATGACGATATGTTTGCCCTTCTGTTTCTTGATCTCGACCGTTTCAAATTCGTCAATGACAGCTTTGGCCACGGCACGGGAGACCTTTTGCTTCAAGAAGTGGCCCGGAGACTGAAGGATTTCATCCGTGAGTCTGACACTGTGGCTCGCACGGGCGGGGACGAATTTGCCATAATACTCACCAGGATAAGCGATGCTCGGGATGCGGAAAGGGTTGCCGGTAAGATCAGTGAATCACTTAGCCGTCCTTTCTATCCTGCGGGGCAAAAGTGCGCCATTGGGACCAGCATTGGAATAAGCATCTATCCCTTTGACGCCGTCGACTCCGAAACACTCCTTAAAAAAGCCGATACAGCCATGTACCGGGCAAAAAGCAGTCGCCGTGATGATGCCTCTCTTCGCACTTTCGGGACTCAGTGAGTTTTTTTCCCGAATATCTCACATATAGCCTTGGCGATTTCCTTGTCTACAACGAATGCCCCGTCATAGTGCAGTTCCAGTATGATATCCACTTTATTGATTAACGATCCCATATTTTTCAGGCACCCCACTATCTGAAAAATCTGTATATTCTCCATGTCCATGAGTCTGTCTATCCGTTCAAGCTGGGTCTCACTTCTCCCGTATATTTCGTCTATAATGAGTACAATATCGGTCTTAATTCTGAATAATTTAGCGATGTCTTCGACTATAGTGATGTCATCTTTAAGCGCGTGGATATAGGAGAGATACTTTTCATAACTTCCGGGCCGTCTTTTGCCTTCATAATCAAGAGGGTTTCCGACATAATATACGTTGGTATTATCCTTAACAGCCGTAACCGTTTTGGTTATCTTGCCCACCCCCTTGATCCCGCAGATAAGCACGTTCTTATACAGGCCCATGACCCTTCGGATGTTTTCGGAGTTGTCACCGGTAAAAACCAGGTCACTGTAACTCACCTTCACCTCTTTTTTCACGGCGTCCGCGGCCTCCGGTCTTCTTCGAGCACTTGTATTTATTCATTCTAACACATCACATGGGTGACGGGCTTCTCCTCCGTTCTCCCCTCAATGCCTCGTGAGACAAAAAACAGACAACAGGCCGAGTATAACCTACGACCGGGCATCCCCAGGATGTCGGCCATTTCAGGCACGAGGACAATCGCGACAATTCATTTGCGAAAATGACAGCCCTTTCAGCCAATCAGGCAATTTATGCAAGGACCCTATTTGGGATAGTACAAGAAATGGCGGTAATGCCACATGATGCCGGTCCGGGCCTCGCCTCCGGGCCCGGGAATGTCCGGACAAATGAGAAGAAATAGCTGTATATTTTTGCGCCGCGATATGGTAATCTTTATCTGTATGTATGTTTTCGGTCGGCATTCCACTACAAAGGGTGAAGTGTATCTGAAGTGACAAAAGAAATAAGAGAGATCATAGAACTGGGCAGGCGTCTTGACGAACTTTCATATGAAACTTACAACCTTTTTGCTGCGCGTGAGGATTTCGACAAGGTACTCGTTTCTTTCTGGGCCGAGATGTCAGACTGGAAAAAAAGCCATCTCAAGCACTGGAAGAAGATTTCAAAATCTTTCGTATACAGGAATTTCTTTAACAGGACCACGGACGATCTCAAGGTAATTATCAAGCAACTGAAGAATATCCAGGCCGAGCAGGTTGAGTTCATGCGACGGCTCAGGAAGAAGAAGATAAGTCAGAGTGAGGCGATATCGCAGACCATTCTCAACGAATTCTGCCTCGTTACAGACATATTCCTCGAGATCTTTTATACCTGCGATGAACTCTTCCAGGACCGTACAGTCTGCTTCGTTGAGGAATGCGAATCACACCTGGTAAAGATGGCAAACACCCTCAAACCCTATCTAAAGTTGAACCCCCTTTATGCCGTCCTTCTCCGGTCGATAGTGGACCTGAAGCATAAATACGATTTTCTCCTCACTTCTTTCGGGCGGGTTAAAAAAGAGGCCGTCTGAGTAGACCGGCATCGCAGCATGCTGCCGGAGTGAGTTTGGAAGCCGACAAAAAGCCGGAATGTGCACTTGGAACTGAAACTCAATATAAAGGGACTGTTCGAAAACGAAAAAGAAGCCGGAGAGGTAGTCAGAAAGCGGAAAATCTGCTACGACACGGAGCCTTATTATCTGAACAAGAAGGGTAAGCTCGTACAGATCGGCTACCAGCTCAGCATATACGGTACATTCGCCGAGCCGGTGAAGTTCGCCACTCCGGACTCGCCGGGGTATGAAGAAGTGGAACGAGATGTGCGCAGACTCGCCGAAGCCGTTTCACACACATGCGGGGCACTCCATATGTGCGAGTCCGCCATTCTCGACCCAAGCCAGATAACATATTCCCATGAAAGGAATATGAGGGCCGATGTGACCGTGCATATCCCCGTTTTCGACCAGAACAGTTTCGGCCATCCCGTTGACGACAAAGTCTCGGGAATGCTGAAGGCGGCTATAGAACTTCTTGAATCCTTAGGCGTACAAAAAACACGGTGGCACGACTGAATACGACGGGCTTGCAGCTCGGGGAGGACCGTTGGCAACACTGAGGATCGGACATCTTTCCACGTTCTACCACACGGCGGTCCTGCTCATGGCAAACAGGGAAACGACACGGCGTCTCGGGTCCGACATCGAATGGACACTGTTCGGTACAGGACCCGCCATAGTAAATGCCTTCGAAAAAAAGGAAATCGACCTTGCCTACATAGGTCTGCCTCCCGCTGTAATCGGAATAGACCGCGGAGTCGCCATTACCTGCATCGCGGGCGGACACATCGAAGGGACCGTGTTAAGCGCCAAGGGTGGCTACGGAGGGTTTCCTGAGATGGAAGACCCCTCGGACGTCCTGGGACAGTTCAGAGGCCTGAAGATAGGAGTCCCGGGCAGGGGGTCAATTCACGATGTAATACTGATGGAATATCTCGATAAGTATGGTCTTGGCGGCGATATAGAGGTGGTGAATTTCCCGTGGGCCGATCTGATCACGGAAGCGATGGTGAAAGACGAAGTGGCAGCCGCAGTCGGAACACCGGCACTGGCCGTGGCCGTGGCACGATTCGCAGGAGGCAGGGTGATTTACCCGCCTTCAAGACTCTGGCCGTATAATCCGAGTTACGGCATACTTGCCGACAGGGACTTTCTGAAAGAGAGAAAGGAAGAGACAGAATTGTTTCTTAAGCTTCATGAGGAAGCGACATCTTTTTTGAGAGAAGACCCGGCCGGAGCCGCTGCGGTCATTTCAGACTATGTCGGGTTCATAGACAGGAAATTCGTGTTCGACACTCTTCAACTCTCTCCGAAGTACTGCGCACAACTTACCGATGACTACATCGCCGCATCAATGGAATTTGTGAAGGTGCTTAAGAAATTAGGGTATATAAGCCGGGAAATCCCGCAGACTGAGATTTTTGATCTCACGCTGATCAGGAAAATCCATCCCGCGAAAGATCATTATGAGACATCAGAAGATGAATGAGATATGAGCACCCTGATGCCGCTTAAGCAAGAGGGCATGCATGGATCTTTTTCCAAAACCGCCTTCTTTAGAATTTATACCATTATGACTTTTGTGTTCTGATACTGACCCGTCAGGATGATTAAGAAAGAGAGGTTCCGTCATGTCCGAGAAAGAAAAGCCTTTGCCGAAACCGCCCGGGCAAACGAGCGGGCGGAAAACATTTCATGAGGGGGAGGACAACACCCCCCTCCTCGCCGATAAGATCGCGGAGGCCCTGGCAGAAGGAAAGCTGGATGAATTCATGGAGCAGGAGATCCCCGACAGCGAACAGGCCAGAACTCTTGTCTCGATGATGATGGGAATGACAGGTATGTTCCCGCCGCAGGGCTTGCAGAAAGCAGGAGCAGAGACGGCTTCCGGTCCCTCCCCGGAGAAAACATCGGAGAAAGCTCCTCCGGCCGCCGAACCTCCCCAAGATCTGCGCCAAGCCGCGCAGGCCGGCGACATGGAGACACTCGTGGACCTTTTGAAGAGAGAGCACGGAAGACGTCAGGAGGGTGAGCCTGATGCCATGCGTGAGGAGTACACCGCCGGCGGTGCCACAATCGGCAGGGAAGACATCGACCAACTCCTCAGGATAGCGTCCGACAACGGCCTCTCCCCAGACTGGATAATCCTGAGGGCCGTCAGGCTTTATATTCGCGAATATGAGAAGACGGGACGGCTTTAAGAAGACTCTCTAATTGAACGAGACAAGCCTTCTGACTTCTTTTGAGATATCCTCAAGGGGCAGTATCTTTACCGCTGCCCCCATCTTTATAGCTTCATGCGGCATTCCGAAGACAACAGATGAGGCTTCATCCTGGGCAATCGTAAAAGATCCCGCATTCTTCATATCGAGAAGTCCTATCGCGCCGTCATCGCCCATGCCGGTCATGATAACGCCGATCGCGTTTTTCCCTGCATACCTCGCTGCAGAGCGAAACAGCACATCCACAGAAGGGCGGTGGCGACAAACGAGAGGTCCGTCTCTCACCTCGACATAATAGCGGGCCCCGCTTCGTTTGAGAAGCGTATGGCGGTTGCCGGGCGCAATCAGGGCACGGCCCCTTATGACCGTATCGTTATCCTCAGCCTCCTTAACAGAAATACGGCAGATACCGTCGAGACGTTTTGCAAATGCTGAGGTGAAGTGTTCGGGCATATGCTGCACGATAACGATACCGGGAGCATCGAGCGGCATGGCCTCAAGAAAGACCCTCAGCGCTTCCGTGCCTCCCGTTGAAGCCCCGACGACCACTACTTTTTCTGTGGTCTGCAGCATTGCTTTCGGCGAAGGCCTTACTATTACTGCATCAGCGTCGATTTTCGGACATACCTTAAAACCCGCTGTCGGAAAGGATTTTATCTTGGCTATCGATGCGGCCTTGATCGCATCACAGATGCGGACCCTCGATTCTTCGAGAAACTCCCTGGTCCCGAGGCGGGGTTTCGCTATGATCTCGACTGCTCCGTATTCCAGAGCCTTCAGTGTCGTCTCTGCTCCTTCAACGGCAAGGCCAGAACAGATCACCACGGGAATCGGATGTTGGCTCATGATCTTGTGAAGAAAGGTGAGGCCGTCCATGCGCGGCATCTCTATGTCGAGCGTAATGACATCCGGGACCTTGCGGCGAATCTTCTCGGCGGCTATAAAAGGGTCCGACGCCGTTCCCATTACCTCCAACGAGGGGTCGGAAGAAATGAGCTGTCTGAGCGTTTGCCGGACGACAGCGGAATCGTCTACAATGAGGACCTTAACCTTTCCCGGCATGGTTTCTCCATCCCGCCGTTCCGTTTTTTAAACGCTTCAGAAAAACCTCTCCTGTGTGGGAGAAGAAAATCAGTTTGCGGCCGAAGGAGTCTCCCACATCTGCGGCCGTTATTTTCATCTTTTCGAGCCCTATGATATGGAGGGCAATTCTCACGTTCTGGCTCCCGATGGTGTTGTCCCTCTTTGAGGCAAGGGTGTCGGCGCCGCCGAAAAGCTTCACTTCCATGTCCTTTCTTTGTATTCCGCGCTTCCCGAACATGGATAGCATATAAAGCAGCGAACAGTCAACGTACTTGAACATTTCATCGCAGGCGCCGCCGCACAATTTCCCGTGCCGGCAGTTGGGAAGGATACCATGACAGATAGCCCCAAGTCCGCTGCCTCTGTGAAACATGGTAACGGATACGCACGAGCCCAAAACGGTCACGACCTTTGTGGGTTCTTTGCAGATCGAGACTTCGCCTGGCCTGAGATAGATCGAAGGCAGATGAGCTGATTCCTGAGTTATCACGAAGGCTTCCGATAAACCATCGGTCCCACGGACACCAGGGGGATGTTCAGACCGCTGAGGGTCTCCGAATGTCCCATAAAGAGATACCCGCCCGGAACCAGGTGGTCGCGCAATCGCTTCAACACCCTTTTCTGGGTAGCCCTGTCGAAATATATGATGACGTTCCGGCAGAAGATAATGTCCGCCTGCTCCTTCATCCCGAAGTCATCCCCCATAAAGTTCAGTCGCCGGAACCTGATCCGCTCTCTGATTTCAGGAGCCATCCTGACTAGTTTTCTGCTCCTTTCCCTGCTCCTCATGACGAACTTTTTCTTCAGCGAGGGAGGGACTGTGCCGACCTTGTCTTCCCTGTAGACGCCTCTTATCGCCGCCTCAAGGACTTTGGTGGAGATGTCGGTGGCGGTGATGATGAAATCAAAGGCGGAATGTCTCTCTCCGAATTCGCTGAGCACCATGGCTATCGTATACGGTTCTTCCCCTGTGGAACATCCGGCCGACCAGACATTCAGCCTTCTCCCCGTCCCGGTGCCGCGGCATCTCATCCACTCGGGGACAACAGTCCCCGTGAGGAAGTCGAAGTGTCTGGGCTCCCTGAAGAAATCGGTCTTGTTCGTTGTGACCGAGTCTATCATATGGACCAATTCCCGGAGCATCCCTTCGCTGCTGAAGAGATACTCGCAGTATTCCGCAAATGATTTCATATCCAGAATCCGCAGTCTCTTCCTGAGCCTGGATTCGAGCATGATCTTCTTTGCATCGGGCATCTTGATCCCGCACTCAGTCCTGATGAGCGCGCTCAACTGCCGGAAATCCGAGTGTGAAAGAACCGCCGACATGACGGTCCTTTCACACCCGCTGTCTTCCGCTACGGCGCAGCATCCTTTATTCACGGAAGCTATTCCTCTGCCTCTTCCGAATCTTCGTCCAGAAGACCCTCGCCGGCCTCCTGGACGAGAGACAGCTCGGTCGAGGAGAATACCTTGTCGATGTCCAGGATGATGATGAAATGGTCTTCCCGCTTGCCCATTCCTTCGATGAACTCGGTCTTCAGCCGGGTCCCCATCTTCGGCGGCGGCTCGACATCCTCCCGCCCCAGATCGATCACTTCCTGCACCGAATCAGCCAGTGCGCCCAGGACGGTCTTTTCACCGTCCAGATCGATCTCGACGATTATGATACAGGTATTTAAAGTCCTTTCCGTCCCGGTCATTCCGAACTTCAGCCGCATGTCCACAACAGGTACCACGTTGCCCCTGAGGTTGATCACTCCCCGCATGAAATCGGGCGTACGGGGCACCTTCGTGATGGCAGTAAAATCCAGGACCTCCCGGACCTTCGATATCTCCAGCGCGAACACCTCGTCTCCAAGCTTGAAGGTCAGATACTGGGTCGTTCCCGTAACCTCCGTTACACTCATATCATCACCCCCTAGAATCTCTCGAATTCGTTGTCTTCAGCATCCCTGCCTCCGTCGCCACCCATATTAAGAGCGATACCGGCTGGTTTGGGCGCCCCCGCTTTGGCCGTTTGCGGGTTTTCACGCTGCATGTCAGCAAATTGTGTTCTGCGCGCCGGTCTTGCCGGAGCCGCCGCCCTTCTGAATATCCGTCTCGTTTTTTCCTCAATCCTGAAAAACTCAATGCTGCTCTGAAGGTGCTCCGCCTGGGAGGAAAGCTCTTCCGCCGTTGAAGACATCTCCTCCGCGGAGCCCGCGTTCTGCTGCACTATCTGGTCGAGCTGCTGGATAGCCTTATTGATCTGCTCGGCCCCGCTGTTCTGCTCCATGCTGGCTGCGTTGATCTCCTGCACCAGCTCCGCCGTCTTCTGAATGTCCGGCACGAGCTTTGAGAGCATCTCGCCCGCCCTCTCAGCGACCTGCACGCTCGTCGACGACAACTGCGTTATCTCTCCGGCAGCCGTCTGGCTCCGCTCGGCGAGTTTTCTCACCTCCGAGGCGACAACGGCAAAGCCCTTGCCGTGTTCGCCGGCGCGTGCAGCCTCGATGGCTGCATTCAGCGCAAGAAGGTTGGTCTGCCTCGCGATCTCCTCTATGATCGATATCTTGCCGGCAATGTCTTTCATGGCCGCGACCGTTTCGGAAACCGCCAAGCCGCTCTCACGCGCGTCTCCTGCGGATTTCATGGCGATCTTCTCGGTCTGCTGGGCGTTATCCGCGTTCTGTCTTATGTTCGATACCATCTGCTCCATGGATGACGATACCTCTTCAACCGAACTTGCCTGTTCGGAGGCGCCCTGCGACATCTCCTCGGAGCCTGAACTCAGCTCCTGGCTGCCTGATGCGACATTGTCTGCTGCGGACCTGACATCGGCCACTATTTCCCTCAGTTTCTCGACCATGTTCTTCATGGCCCGGAGAAGCTGACCGGTCTCGTCTTCGCTCTTTACTTCGATATCGATATCCAGTTTGCCTTGGGCCAACCCGTTCGACACCGCGACGGCCTCATTGAGCGGCGAGGTGATGCCTCTGATAAACATTATGGCGATCACACCGCCGAGCACTGTGCCGAGCACGATAATAATGATCGAACTGAAGAAGATCGTCCCGTACTTGTCGGCTGCGGCTTTCGTCATACTTTCGAAGGCGTCACTCTGCTGTTTCTGCATTAATTCGGCGATGGAATCCATAAGATCGGTTGGCGCGCGGTCCATGCCCTTTACCATCGTATCCACGGCGCGTGCGCTCTGAATGTCGCCGGAACCATAGTGGCTCAGGGCGGCGCGGTACTTGCTGCCGAGATCACGGTGTGTCTGCAGGAATTCATCGAGCTTTGTCGTGTCCAGGTTCAATTTTTCCATCAGGACTTTCAGCTCTTTTCCTGTCTGCTGAACCTGGGCTTCCTCATCCATGAATAACCCGTTATATTTTGCAAAATCCGTTGCATTTTCGCCTCTCAGCAGGGTGTCCTTCCAGTTTTGGACCTGTTTTTTGAAATGTATTACCACACCATCTGCGTCGTCGACGGCCTTAGTATAGGTTTTCGCTGTTTCCAAGCTCCCGACCATCATTCCGTTGATGTTCGAAATGCCATGTAAAAGATATATACCGACGCCGACCAGCAGGGCGGACATGAAGCCCACCAGCACCAATAACTTCATCCCTATCCTCATGTTTTTAAACATATACTCCTCCTCAGTTTTCCCTCTATATTCTTTAAGGATTGCCCCTAACCTCGTTACCGCAGTATCCTCCCTGCCTTTTCCACCTCCTCCTCTTCAAAGATCGTCAAAAGTTTTGAAATATCCAGTATCAGCGCCACACTCCCGTCTCCCAGGATCGTGGCCCCGGATATCCCTTCGATATCCCTCAGTACCTTCCCGAGCGTCTTTATTACAGTCTGGTGCTGTCCCACGACCTCATCGACCACGAACCCTATGGTCTGTCCGGACTCCCGCACGATCACTATCTGTTCGATGAACGGGGGTTCCCCTCCGATGGCGAACTGCTCACGAAGGCGCATATATGGGACCACCTTCCCCCTTAAGTTTGCGATATGCCTTCCGCCGGCCCTCGCAATGTCCCTTCGCGTCAACTCTACGCATTCTTCGACCAGCGAAAGAGGAAAGACAAACGTCTCCTCCGCTATCCTCACCAGGAGCCCTTCGATTATGGCCAGCGTCAGCGGCAGACGCAGCGTTATCGTGGTCCCAAGCTTCTTCTCGCTTTCCACGTCTATGGAGCCCCGCAGAGATTCAACAGCCCTCTTGACGACGTCCATCCCCACGCCCCGACCAGACACGCTCGTAACATTGACCGCCGTTGTAAAGCCCGGGAGGAAGATCAGAGAAAACAGCTCCTTTTCACTGAGTTCAGCGTCGGGCGGAATCAGCCCTTTCCCGATCGCCTTGTCACTTATTATTTCCGCATCCAGACCTGCTCCGTCGTCTCTTATCCTCACCAGAACTTCTGCCCCGGAATGGTGCGCAGAGAGATGAACGGTGCCTTTTCGCTTTTTCCCTGCCGCCTCTCTCGTCCCGGGAAGCTCTATCCCGTGGTCAATGCAGTTCCTGATGAGATGGACCATCGGGTCGTTCAATTTTTCTATAACCGTTTTGTCCAGTTCCGTCTCCGCTCCGTCGACGGTCATCTCGACTTCCTTCCCCAGTTCCAGAGAAAGGTCGCGCACGAGACGTCTGAATCTGCCGAACATCGTCCCGATGGGCAGCATCCGCACGTTCATCGTTATGTCGCGGATCTCTCCCGTAAGACGTTCCACCTCTTCTGAAATGGAGTCAAGTTCAGGATCATCCCTGTAGGTCGCTGCCTGACTGAGGCGCGCCTGAACAGTGACCAGCTCTCCCACCAGGTTCACAAGAGTGTCGAGCTTCTGCGAAGAAACCTTTATCCTCGGGATGACATCGGGACTTATGCGGAGTGCCCCGCCGCCCGCTGTCCGCTCCAGCCCGGGCGGCGCGGCCCCGATGCACTTCCTGAGACGGGGGGCCTCATCCACAGGGCCTTCGCCGGCGGGATTTCCATCTTGAAGTATTCTCTCAGGATCTTCCTCTTCCGGACCACTCCCGACGCCGATCACATCTATCCGTAATTCGCAATCATCTTCAACAAAAATAAACACGTCCCTGACGGCGTTGATATCCTTATGGGTCGTCAATACCGCTTCCCAGCGCACATAGCATACCTCCGGGTCCAGGTCCTCGATGCCCGGGATCGCCTCCGTATGTGCGACAACGCTGCAGGTGCCGAGGCCCCGGAGTTCCTTCAGGAGCAAGAGAGGATTCGTGCCCGTGGCAAGTATCCCCGGACCGGGCGCAAAAAATATTCTGTAGGTCGTCGGCATTTCCTGATCATCGCTGAGAAACGGAGACAATCCGCACGGAGGCAGCTTCGTTTTACCGTGCCCATCGCCAGCCGTCTCCGGAAGCAGGCATCTGAAAGACAAGAGTAGCTCATCCTTCAACTGGCGGAATTGCGAAACGCCGGTATCGTGGCAGACGATCATCTCACGGATCAGATCACAGGACTTGAGGGTAAGGTCTATAAGGGACCTGTCGGCCACGATCCTGCCGCTTCGCACCAGATCGTAAACATTCTCTATATCGTGGGTAAATCTGGAGACTTCTTCAAAACCCGACATCGCGCCGGAGCCCTTTATTGTGTGAAAGGCGCGGAAAACCGCCGAGACCGATTCGTGGTCGTCCGGTTTTTCTTCAAGCTGAAGGAGTGATACCTCGAGTTCAGATAGGAGATCGAGGGTCTCGTCTTTGAATGCCTGCCTGATTCTGTCGTCCATCTCACTCATCCCATCACCTTTTTGACAACGGCAGTCAGTTGATCGGGGCTGAAAGGCTTGACTATCCACCCTGTGGCGCCTGCGTCCCTGCCCTCGCGCTTTTTTGCCTGCTCGGATTCGGTGGTGAGAATAATTATCGGGATAAACCGGTAGGAGGGATTTTCTCTGACCTTGCGCACAAGGCTGATGCCGTCGAGTTCAGGCATGTTAACATCAGTAATCAACATGTGTATCCGATTCTCGCCCAGCTTTTTCAAAGCTTCGTTTCCGTTGGCGGCCTCCAGAACCTCATATCCCAGCTGTTTAAGAGTAAAACTGACCATAAGCCTCACACTTGCGGAATCGTCGACCGTCATTATGGTTTTACTCATTGCTCCCTCCCCTTAACCATAAGCAACCGCCGGAGAGCTTGAGGGAACAGCCCTCATGACCGTCAAAACCTGCGTCCATGACAACACTAAAAAAAATACTTTCACGGTACGTACTTATGCCCAGCCGCTTATCGGCCTTCATTGCCGTGCGGTGGGCCGAGCAGAGGATCTGGAGAAAGGTGACGTCTACAGCAGCATTTTCTCCAATAGTCAAGATTAAGCGGTCCGTTCCCGCAAGGGCCTCGCTGATCGCTGTCCTGATTTCTGCTGCATTGTCTATTGTCAGGGCCCTCTCCATGATCAGCTCTCCCTCATTCCCGTTCGTAACAAATCTCACTCCATCCATAATTATCCTCCTCGAACATTCTTCTTGCCCGTCACTGCAGAAAAGATCAGAACAACTCAACGTTCCATCCAAATTCGCCCGATCCGCCAGGCGCTTTTCCGTCCCTTTCGGAGTGTAACGGGTCTTTTGCCTCCCCGACTCTTTCATAAATTCTTCTTTCCCCGGTATCCTCGCGCAGCACCCTTTTGGCGGATGAGCCTATTTTTTGGAGGTTAGCAATAATCTCCGCAGTTACGTTGTCCACTGACTCGTGGACGCTTATCGCCGCGCTGACCTCCTCGATATCGGACGAAAGGCCGCGTCCGAATTCCTCACCCTTGCTAAGGACCGCAAAGAGTTTACCGTTAACGGAACGGAGAGACTCCACAAAAGCCCTGAGCCCGTCCGACATTTTTTTTTCTCCAGGGACTACCGTCCCTCCCGCCGCAACTACGCCATCCGAGAGCTCATCCGCCGTCGAAGTTATCGACCGAAGCAGCCGGGATATGCCCCGGATGCAGTTCTGTGCCTCAACGGAAATACGTTGCACCGATTCGGCGATGACCGCCAGGCCCCTGCCCTCATTTCCGATACCCTCGGCCTTCACCTCGGCATTGAGTGCTATAAGCACTATTTCGTCCCCGATATTCTCCACGTCGTCCGTAAATCCCGACAGCTTGCCCGCGGTTCGTGCCACCACTATTATCGCTCCGGAAATCTCGTTCCCTATCTGCACTGTCTCGGAAAGAGCCGAAAGAGCCGACCTAACCGAATCAAGGTCGCTTTCAATGCGAAGAAGGAATGAACCGCTTGTCGATCTTTCGGCACTCATGACCGCCATGGTCTTTCCCAGTATGGTTCGGACCGTCCCGGTCAGTGACTTCAGGTTTCGGATAATCTCTTTTGCGGCGGAAACAAAGTGATCTCCCGCATGGAAAAGCGACGAGCCTTGACTGTCGCAAAAATGTACTACCTCACGCACCAACCGCCGGGCTCTCTCCCATTCGCCAGGCGATCCTCCGTCTTCGCCTTCGGCGGTCAGGGCCGCCAGCAGATCTTTGAATGCCCGGGCGGAACCTTCAAATTGCTGACGGGTAATATCGTGGACTTGCGTAGAGGTCACGATATTTCCGACACTCCCGGAAATTGTGGCAGAGATTTCCGAGATATCCCGGGTAATTTCTGCCGAAAAATCATATTTTTCGGAAAGAGAAGAGAGCCCCGACTGTGTCTTTTTCAGGATCCCGTCGACCTTTGTCTGCTGGGTGAGCTGAAGCCCCTTGAGACGGGAAAGAATACTTGTGATCGACTGCGCCGCCCCTTTTGTTTCGACTGCGATCTGGAAAGCCTTCTCGTCAATCGCCGCAGAGAGTTTTCTTACATCTTCGCCGAGCGCATGAAGGCTGCCCACCGGGCTGGCAAGTGTGGCGTTCTGGATAATCATGGAAAGTCCCAGCATATGGAGCGTTCGGGTTATCCTTTCAAGATCATCCAGGCAAAGAAAAACTTCCTCTATAAGATCCAAGATGTGTTTAAGTTTTGTCAGGCTTACGTCAGCCATAGCTTCAGAATTTTTCGAACCGGCCCATAAGTCATCAACAAGATTCCTCAAGCCATCCATCGTCAGCCTGATTTCATCCCCGGAGACGAGACCGGCCACCGACTTTGAAAATTCGGCCATGGCTGCTGCCCTGCCGTAAAAATCCTCAAGCTTCGAGCCGACGTATAGAAATTCCCCTTCCGTCATGGTCGAGAGAACTTCCAGCGCCTGAATACCGTCCACGAGTTCTCCTGCGGTGTTCTGCAGTATCTCCCGCAAAGACAGGTACTGCGATCTGTTCTCAACGGTATTCTTCGTCATAAAAATGCCAATCATGCCGGCGGATCATATCTCCGCCCTTTTGCCCAACCATGTGTACGGTCGCCTGACAAAGGAGTTGCGCTTTCACTGATTTGCCTGGGGTTCACTCGCGGCAGAGTCTTCCAAAATGCCTCTCAGGACGTCGGCCGGAACCGGTTTTTCCAGATAGACGTTCGCTCCCAGCGCGTAAGCCGTCTCCATCGCCTCGCCCCCGCCATATCCGGTGAGAATTATGACTATCGTGGCCGGTATATGCTGCCGGATGTATTTGAGTATCTCAAATCCCTCCTTGCCCATGACTGTGCTGAGTCTCAAATCTGTGACTACAGCGTAGAAGTTATATTTAGAGAGAAGATCCATCGCCTCCCGAAGAGTTTCCGCAGTGTGAATCTCAAATTCAAAACTCTGGAGCAATTTTTTGATCGACACCAGGAAGGCAACTTCATCATCTACGATCAAAACTCTCTTATTGTCCACTGTCCGCCCCTTCTCCGTTGCTTGAAAAACGATGATTTCCGCATGTAAAAAGGCACCGCCGAAACCACTCTCCGGATCGCAGATTACAAAAATTGTCCTTTCCGGAAACTCTCATCTTTTGTCGGCATTCCTCGAAAAGAAGGGACACCTGCTGAACGCGCCGCCCGTGCAGTATTCCTGAATCTGGAACTCGCTGGGGATGTAGGAAGACCCACCCGCAGTGCAAAAGGGGGTCGCGTCATCTTTAAGATAAGGGCATGCTCCTTTGAAAATGGCGGTAACCATGACTATCCCACAGGAGCAAGAGCCATACCAGCGTCTGGAATACGACAAATATCTGATTTTTAAAGGGATTAATACTGAACGGATGAAGACAGGTCTCATATCTGAGACCTTCAGTCTCAGATATGAGACGCACTGCGGCAAAAAAGGCCTTAATACAGGTCTTTCGTTTTTCTCAGCTTGCGGTACAGCGTGGCCCGTGAAATCCCGAGTTCTCTGGCGGCCTTGTCCACGTTGCCTTCCACCAGATCCAAGACAGACTTTATATATTCTCTCTCGATTTGAGCCAGTCGCGTTCCAGACGCCGTTACAGGCGCCGTTCGCGCCCCGCCTATGCCCGGAAAATGCTCCGGCTTCAGGCGGCCTGTACCCCGCGACAGCAGCAAAGCTCTTTCGATAACGTTTTTCAACTCCCGTACGTTGCCGGGCCAACTGTAATCCATCAGTAGTTTCATGGCCGGGGCCGAGACCTCAACATCGGAAGCCCCGCAGACGGACAGCATATGCCCGGCCAGTGCCGGAAGGTCCTCTTTTCTTCTTTCCAGGGGCGGGATGGCGATCGGGAACAGATTTATCCGAAAATATAGATCGCGGCGGAACCTCCCGGAATCTATTTCCTCGCCAATATCCTTGTTTGTAGCGCAGATCAATCTGAAATCGCTGCTCCTGAGTCTTACGTCCCCAAGTCTTCGATAGCACTTTTCTTCTATCACCTTCAGAAACTGGGACTGGACCGCCGAATCCATGTCTCCTATCTCGTCAAGGAAAAGAGTACCGCCGTCCGCAACCTCAATAAGACCCTGCCTGTCCTGGACGGCCGAAGTAAAAGCTCCCCTGACGTGGCCGAAGAGTTCGCTCGCAAGCAGTTCACCCCGCAGACTTGAACAGTTGATCTCCACAAAGGGCCCGGATTTTCTGGTACCCTTTTCATAGATCCATCGGGCCAAAACACCTTTACCTACGCCACTCTCGCCCTGAAGCAGCACCGCAGATTCGTTTTCCGCCGCCAATGACGCAAGGTCCATTACTTCCTTCATGGCAGGGGACATTCCGAAATATCTGTGGTTCTTCTTCGATAAGCGGCTCTCAGCCGAGTTCTTTCTCCTCAGAGCTGAGAGTTCGAGGCTTTTGCGCAGAAAGACATCGAGTTCGGTCATGTCGACAGGTTTGGTGAGAAAATTGTCCGCACCCCTGCGCATCGCCTCCACAGCCAGGGGAATGTCGCCCGCACCTGTAATAACGATTATAGCGATGTCTGGATAAGAAGCCCGGAGATCATCAATCCATTCAAGGCCGTTCCCGTCCGGAAGGAACAGATCCAGTATGACCGCGTCAAAACGCCGGGATGCAATAATGTCCCGGCCTTCAGCCAGACAGGATGCGCCGCCGACATAGTAGCCGGCGCTCGTAAGATAACGGGTAAGCCCAAAAAGTGCCGCCTGTTCGTCATCAACAACGAGGAGCCCGGGCTTCACAGCTCCTCCTCCGCTGCAAGCGGCAGACTCAACTCCGCCGTGCATCCTGGAGGCGGATCGTTGTTCCGCAGTGCAAAATCGCCGCCGTGGCTTTCCATTATATTCTTTACGATGTTAAGACCCAGGCCGGTGCCGCCCCTCCGCGACGAAAAGAAGGGCTCAAAAATGCGGGACACACATTCATCGGGTACCCCCGCGCCTCGGTCAACGACACTTACCTTAACAGTATTACCTTCGGGGGCGTGAACGATGAGACGTATTTCCGCCCCCTCCGGACTATGCTGGACCGAGTTGTCAAACAGATTGAGAAAAACCTGCTGGATCCTATGACTTTCAGCATATACATGCAACTTCTGATGGTCAGGCGGGAAAACCGGAATGACCTCGCATTCCCTTCCCTCGGGAAGACTGCTCCAGAGATTGATACCGGCATAGCACATCTCGCTCAGCGGCTCCCTCCGCAACCTGGAAGTCTCGATCGGCTTCCCGAGTTCCAGCAGGTCTTTCATCAGGGCTGAGAGACGTTTCACCTGCGCGTGTATATGAAAAAGATATAGCTCGACATCGGCGTTGTCTTTGAGTTCCAGCTTGAGCGCTTCAGTAACCGACATGAGTGCGTGGAGTGGGTTTCTTACTTCGTGCGCAACGCCTGAGGCAATTTCGCCGATGACCTTCATCCTCTGAAAATGGCGGATTTTGGCCTCATTTTCCCTCAGTGCCCTCTCCGCCTCTTTGCGAACCTGAATTTCCTCTTTGAGAAAATTTATAGCCGTTTTGAACTCGGCGGTACGCTCCTTTTCCCTTCTCTCAAGATCGACGACCCTCTTGCGCAGAACCGACATTTCGGCCATCAGCTGCTCTTTTGTTTTATATTTGTCCTGCTCTTTCGTCATTTATATAAATTCCCTGACCGCGCAGCCGGTCATCAGTGCTAACAGGCGGACGGATGGAGCAGTCCACTGAAGGACCAATTTGCCGAAAACCGTCGACGCAAGAAAAGCAGTTCACCTCGCCGCAGATAACCGTACTTCGACGAACCCGGAATAATATGGGTTACAACCGGGTGCTTTGTCAAGAATTGATGATATAATAAATCGGTTTTTTCAGTCCTGAAGACTGTGGAGGTGATGACATTTCATCGATTATTATAGACGGTTATAATTTCACGGGAATCGACCATGGCGATCTGGGCGCCGAGAGGGAGAAACTGATCCGCCTCCTTGCTGAATACAGAAAGATAAAGGGACATGACATCACCGTCGTCTTCGACGGCTGGAAATCGGGCGGACAGAGGGAAGTGTCCATGATGACAGGCAGTGTCAGGATCATTTACTCAAGGCTCGGTGAAACCGCTGACTTCGTGATAAAAAGAATGCTGGCGAAGGAGCAGAAAGAATGGATAGTGGTGAGTTCGGACCGTGACATCGCGGCATATGCCTGGTCTCACGGCGGCGTTGCAGTTCCGGCGGCCGAATTCCGGAAAGTGCTCGGGAAAGCCGCCACTTCGTTCTCCGGGTATTATGAGCCTCTCGATGAATATGACGGGGTGCCGGACAGAAAAGGAAACCCGAGGAAGCCCTCAAAAAAAGAGAGGGCGCTGCTGAGGACCCTGAAGAAACTCTGATGGTGAAAGCATTGCTGAGAGTGCGGCCAGCCGACCTGTTGAACTTTCTGTTTCTGTTTTTTCTGACTGCGGTTACGGCGGTATTCCATCAGAAGATAGACAGTCCCTGGAAGCCTATATCGCTTTACCTTGTCCTCTTGCTTTGCCAGTCTGTGCTGATCCTTTTCAGGGACAGAAACGGTCTGCTCAGGCTGTCTTACGACATTGTTTTCCCCGTGATATCGATTATCTGCATCTTTGACAGTCTCGGATGGATAGTCCACTCGATCAACCCCAGGGACATAGACCCTCTACTGATCCGGCTGGACTACATGCTCTTTCACGGCAACCCCTCGGTAATCCTGGAAAATATACAGTTCCCCCTGCTGACGGACATTCTGCAACTCGCCTATTCCAGTTACTACTTCCTCCCGGTAATACTCGGCATTGCGCTCAGGGCACACAGTGAAGATTCTCGCTTCGAGCGCTCTCTTTTTCTGATCATGTTATGCTTTTACCTCTCTTATGTCGGATATCTTCTGTGGCCCGCCCTGGGGCCGAGATTTTCTATCCATGCCCTTCAGGGGACTGAGCTAAGGGGTTGGATAGTGGCCACCCCCATAAGGGATTTCCTGAACAAGCTGGAGGGTGTCAAACGGGACGCTTTCCCTAGCGGACACACCGCGGTGTCCCTCGTCGTACTATATCTGACATTCAGGTTCGAGAGACGGCTTTTCTGGATCTTCCTGCCTATAGTGGCGGCCTTGATCTTTTCGACGGTTTACTGCAGGTATCATTATGTGGTAGATGTAATAGCAGGGGTAATTCTCACTTTTATAACGATAATATTAGGGGAGACATATTATGGATACAGGTCAAAGAGAGTCGATACTGATCGTTGAGGATGAAAAGAAAATAGCCGAGATAGTCAAGGCCTATCTCGAAAAGGAAAAATACCGTGTAGAACACGCAGAAACAGGGGAAGAGGCGTTCAAGTACCTCAACGAGCCGTTTGACCTGATAATACTCGACCTTATGCTACCTGACATCCAGGGCGAGGAGTTGTGCAGTATCATCCGCGAAAATTCCGATGTCCCGGTGATCATGCTCACCGCAAAAAGCGCCGAAGAGGACAGGATAAAAGGACTCGGCATCGGTGCGGATGATTATGTCGTGAAACCCTTCAGCCCGCGCGAGCTTGTAGCCAGGGTAAAAGCCCAGCTTCGGAGAGCGGGGAAAACGAAAAAGAAGATCTTAAGCTATAACCGCGGCACCCTGAAAATAGACACCATCCACTACGAGGTCATGAAGGAAGACAAGCAGGTAGTCCTCACCCCCACGGAGTTCAAGATACTGATAGCCCTCGCGGAGAACCCGGGCAGAGTCTTTTCCCGCGACCAGCTTGTCAATGTTGTCCAGGGCTACGACTTTGAAGGATACGACCGGACGGTCGATGCCCATGTAAAGAATCTGCGCCACAAGATCGAAAAAGACTCGAAGGAGCCGCTGTTCATAAGGACGGTATACGGGATAGGATACAAGTTTACAGGCACTCCTGATGAGGACTAAACTCTTCTTCGCTTTCTTTATCGTAATCATCATAGCCCTCGTTTCGAACCTCATTTTCGAACAATTTGTAGAGAGGGATTTCGATGATTATGTGAAAGGTGCAAACGAAGACAAGCTCTATTGGGTCCTCGCATCCATCGAAGGGAGTTATTCCAGGGGCAAATGGGATCCAAAAGAACTGACAGATTCGGTCCATTGGGCCACAATGCTGGGCTTCGACGTTCAGGTTGACGACAGCTCAGGGAAAGGGATCACGACCTCGGAAGATGTCCTTAGTGAGCTCACTCCCCTGATGAGGCGGAGGATGGAAGGAATAGTGAATATTCATTCAGCAAAGGGGAAATATGAAACATACCCTCTGTATATTGAAGGCAGTCAGATAGGAACGATCAGGGTAAGGCAGCTGAGCAGGGTCGGGAGTATAAGCGAAAAAGAGATTACATTCAAGAGGAGGGGGATGGAGTTTCTTCTGATCTCTTTCGTCATAGCCGGCGGAAGCGCCCTGTTTCTGGCACTTTTTTTCAGCCTTTTTCTCTCTAAACCCCTCAACAGGATGAAAAAAGCGGTTGAATCTTTTGCCAAAGGGGACTTCAGTGTACGTGTTGCAGCGGGTTCAAAAAAAGATGAAATAGGCCGGCTCGCTGAGAGTTTTAATTTCATGGCGGAGGCGCTCCAGAGGGAAGAGGCCCTGCGCAAACACCTGACATCCAACGTTGCCCACGAATTGAGGACGCCCTTATCTGTTATGAAGGCTAACGTCGAGGCAATGATCGACGGTGTAGTGGACACCCGGGAGCAGGGGCTTGAGAATGTACGGATGGAGGTAGAGAAACTCATCAGGCTGGTTGAAGGTATTGAGGACCTGGCAAAGGCCGAGGCGAGCTTCTTCTCCGGAATTGATTATACGGAGGTGGATCTGCAGGGCTTTCTCTCAAGTGTGGTAAACAAGTTAACGCCACTGGCAAAAGAAAAGGGACTTAAGATGACGATGGCAACAAGCAGGATTCTACACGTTTACACTGATCCAGGGAAGCTTGAGAGTATTGTCCAGAATATTCTTACCAACGCAATCAGGAACACCGAGGAAGGGGGAATCCGGATCGATTACGGCACGTCGGACCGAATGTTTTTTGTGGAAATAGCTGACACCGGATCCGGCATAGCGGAAAACGAGACGCCCCTGATTTTCAAAAGGTTTTACAGGGGAGGAGACTCTAAGGGCAAGGGACTGGGACTGGCAATCGTAAAGGAACTTCTGGATATGATGGGTGGCCGTGTCGACCTGAAAAGCAGGACGGGGGAAGGGTCAGTATTCACAATATGGCTGCCCCTGGGGAGCTGAAGATGGAAATACCTTTCACGAAAACACGTGACGGAATTCGGATCGAAGTGAAAGTGGAGCCCAGGTCTTCCAGAAAAGGGATAGCCGGGACCATGGGAAACGTGGTAAAGGTCAAACTCACAGCACCTCCGGTCGGGGGAGCGGCCAATGATCAGCTGATCGAGGTCATGGCCGAGGCTACAGGGGCAAAGAAATCGAGTATAAAAATTGTCAGGGGGGTCTCATCGAAGAAGAAAGTCATAGAAATAGCCGGAGTACAAACACTGTGACGCAGATCTCGTCTTCATATTTTCTTCATGAAAATCATTTATTATCTCTTTTATCAGAGTGTTAAAATGACGAGGGTTTTGGCTCTACTTTTATTGGTCTGTTCCTTTTTTCTTATGATCCGGAGTGCCGGAGCATTCGACAGGATCATTACGCCCTACGGAGATTATTGTAAGGAGTGTACAAGCTACGGCGTTTGTCGGGACGTTATTCCGGTGAAGGAATCCATTGATGCAATCAGCAAGTATTATCGCGATAAGGGATACGAGGTGGGCAACGTCTATCACAAGGGCAGATTCATTGAGGCCGACATTTACAAGAACGGCAGACAGGTGGACAAAGTGCTGTTTGACAGAAAGACCGGGAGACTGAGGTCCATCTATTAACTTAAAGTCGGCACCACTTATCCCGGGCCGGAAATTCTGTTTGTCCTGCGCTTTCTTTGCCCCAATATTAATCGGGGGAAAGAAAGCGGTTCAAAATCACCAGCAACCTTTTTCATAGATGATGCCGGTCAGATAATCGTTCTCATTCCCGTCTTTCTTTGTGTCTCCGTGGCAGCGAGGTCCTGGCTGCGGATAAGCCCGTTTAGGTTATAATAGACAAACAACAATGAAGGGAGAACCACATGGCAGTTGTAAAAAAAGGGGATACGGTAAGAATACATTATAAAGGAAGACTGGAAGACGGCACGGTGTTTGACTCCACGGAAGGCGGGGCGTCTCTTGAGTTTACCGTCGGAAGAGGCGAGTTTCTGGCCGGACTCGAAAATGGCATCATAGGGATGGAAACCGGAGCGTCCAAGACGCTTTTTATCCCGGCAGAAGAGGGGTACGGGCTGCATAACAAAGGAAGGGTCTTTGAATATGACCGGAAGAAGCTGCCGGAAGGTTTTCAGCCTGCCGAAGGACAGCAGATGCAGATGTACCGGGCGGACGGTATGCCTGTGACTGTAACACTGGTCGGGGTATCGGAATTGACTGTGACAATGGACTGCAATCACCCGCTTGCGGGAAAGAATCTCATTTTCGATATTACGCTCGAAGAGATCCTCTAGTGGAATAGTCCATGCTGCAGCAGGCAAGCGCAAGTCAGGGTAGAGATGCGATTCAAAAGATCAACCTGAAAGCCCTGTCCAGGGACGATATATTCTGTTTTGTCGAAAGCCTGGGGCTTCCCGGTTACAGGGCGGACCAACTTCTGCGCTGGATGTATGATCGCTGCGCCTGCGAGTTTGCCGAGATCAGCGAGTTTTCACTCGACTTAAGAAAGACGCTTGCCACGCTTGCCTTCATCGGCTCTCTTAAGCTTCTCAAACGACTAAAATCCCAGGACGGTACGGAAAAATTTCTTTTCTCTCTCAATGACGGGCTTGGGATAGAAAGCGTCCTGATCCGGGACAAAGACCGCCGCACGCTCTGCGTATCTTCCCAGGCAGGCTGCTCCATGGGATGCCGCTTCTGCCTGACCGGCACACTCGGTCTGGCAAGAAATCTCGGTTCCCACGAGATAGTTGACCAGATAATATCGGTCAACAGGCTCATCAGCCCGGAGAAAATAACAAATATTGTGTTTATGGGCATGGGCGAACCGCTTGCAAATTTCGACGAAGTGGTGGATGCGCTCTGGAGGATTGTAAGGCTTATCGGCATTTCCCGAAGGAAGATCACCCTGTCTACTGCGGGGCTTGCTCCGAAGATAATTGCCTTGGGTGAAAAAGCTCCTGAAATCAACCTGGCAGTGTCCCTCAACGCAGCTACCGACAGTTCTCGCAACAAAATCATGCCGGTAAACAAACGATATCCTATGAAAGTATTGCTCGATGCCTGCAGGCGCTACCCCCTGAAACCGCGGAGAAGGATAACGTTTGAATACGTTCTGATAGAGGGGATCAACGACTCTCAGGATGATGCCCGCAGGCTCGTCTCCATCCTGAAAGGTCTGAGGTGCAAGATAAATCTTATCCCCCTTAACCCTCATTCCGGAAGCGATCTTAAAAGGCCGTCCGACGGAGATATTTTAAAATTCCAGAAAATCCTGCTGCAGCACGACTTCACCGCAATGATACGGGAAAGCAAGGGACAGGATATTCTCGCCGCATGCGGCCAGTTGCGGGCAGAACACCGGTGACAGCTGCACTGAATGGTTTGAACCGAAGAACGAAACAACCTGCCGTGCACC
>JBJKPE010000276.1:0-15592 GCA_046706685.1 Thermodesulfovibrionales bacterium
TCTCCGGTTTATATTTCTCTATCACCTTTTCCGCATTCTCCTTGATCTTATCGTCGAAATAGGAGGCGATCTTTCTTATGCTGGCGTATATCTTTGTAGGGCCGAAGAAATTGAATTCAGTCCAGGGGATGCCGTATTCCTCTTCCATATGCCTGCATATGTAGTTCATCGATCGATAGCAGTGGATGAGATTGAGCTTTGCCTTCGTGGCTATGCCGAGCTCATTGACGGACGCGTCTCCCGTCCACTGGGCGATGACCCGCAGCCCCATCTCTTCAAGGATCCTCCTGGAGGCCCAGGCGTCGCCGCCTATGTTGTAATCGCCGATGAGCGCCACGTCGTAGGGTGTGGTTTTTTCGAGCGTTCCCTTGCCGAGGACATAATCCCTGATCGTATCATTTGCGATATGGTGTCCGAGGGACTGGCTGACTCCCCTGAATCCTTCGCAGCGGACCGGAACTATGGGAATGCCGAACTCCTTCGCCACGCTCTTCGAGACCGCCTCGATATCGTCCCCGATAAGACCGACCGGGCATTCCGAGAGAATGCCGATGCCCTTCGCAAGGGGAAAGAGCTCCTTCAGTTCATGAAGCGCCGCGTCGAGCCCCTTGTCGCCGCCGTAGACGATGTCCTTCTCCTGGAAGTCCGTGGTGATATGCATTGTGCCGAAGGTGTCCACGCCGGTTTTGCCGTTATAGTAATTCCTCCTGGACCACCAGCTGTACTGTCCGCATCCGACGGGGCCGTGGCTGACCGTGATCTGGTCCTTGACCGGCCCCCAGACCACGCCCTTGGCGCCCGCGTAGGCGCATCCACGCACGGTCATAACGCCAGGCCGCGATTTTATGTTGGACTTCACCTGGCATGTGCTGCACTGGCCGGTGGGATCGTTGGCGGTGAGGTGCTTCGCCCTGTCCTTCTTCGCCTTCTCGGGATATGCATCAAGAACTTCCTCAATCATCTTCTGTGTATCTTTAATAGACGTGCTCATTTTTTCTCCTTCCTTGAAGCAGTAGTTCAATCCGTTTGAACGGTTTGAACCGCTTTAACCGCTTAAACTGTTTGAACGGTTTTAACTGTTCTTACGCTGCGGCTTCTTCGCTCTCCATTATGCCGAAGTCCATAAGCAGCTGTTCCAGCTCGTCCATGGAAATGGGCGTAGGTATCACCAGGTCTCTGTTGTCGGCGATCTTCTTGGCCAGCGTCCTGTATTCATCGGCCTGTGGGTGCTCCGGAGAGTATTCGATGACCGTCATTCTCCTCAGCTCGGCCCTCTGGACCTGGTTGTCCCTCGGCACAAAATGTATCAGCTGGGTCCCGAGTTTTTTCGCGAGTTCTGAAATCAATTCGTATTCTTTATCCGTCTTTCTGCTGTTGCATATCAGGCCGCCCAGTCTCACGCCCCCGCTGTGTGCATATTTCAGGATGCCCCGCGAAATATTGTTCGCCGCATACATGGCCATCATCTCGCCGGATGTCACTATATATATCTCTTTTGCCTTGCCCTCTCTCATCGGCATCGCGAAGCCGCCGCAGACAACGTCTCCAAGGACATCGTAAAAAACAAAGTCGGTGTCTGCCTCATAGGCTCCGTTTTCTTCGAGAAAGTTTATGGCCGTTATGACTCCCCGGCCGGCGCATCCGACCCCCGGTTCAGGTCCGCCTGACTCGGCGCACCTGACGCCGTTAAAGCCCGACAAAAGCACTTCGCCGACTTCAAGGTCTTCCACCGTGCCGCGTTCCCTTGCCAGGTCCATTACCGTTGTCTGCGCCTTTGCGTGAAGTATGAGCCTTGTTGCGTCTGCTTTGGGATCGCAACCTACTATCATGCATTTGTAACCGGCCTCTGAAAGGCCGGCCACCGTATTCTGCGTTGTAGTAGACTTGCCGATTCCGCCTTTTCCGTACACTGCGATCTGTCTCATATGATTCCTCCCAAGTTCGAGTTTTTCTTTTAGAGGAGCAAACGATGTGCCAGCTCCGGGAGGGCGTATTTACGCGGTTTTTTACGGAAGGGTCTGTTTTGGTGCTATACAAACTTGTACCGGATAGGACAATATTGTCTGCACCATACGGCGGTCCGTGGGAGATTCCCTCCACTACGCCGCAGGGTCTGCGTACGGGCAGCAGGACAATAAAACGGATCCTGGATCCGCTAAAGGCCTTAATTGTCTATTTTTTACTGAATGCGTCGGAGAAGGGACTGTTTGCAAACCTGGCAGGTTTTTTGTCGTCCTTTGGCTTCATGCCGGACGCCTTTGCCTGCCCGCCTGTCTTTTCTTCCCTGCGGGGGACCCCGGCGCCGGCTCCGCTCTTCATCGATAATGCTATGCGCCTGCGCTGGAGGTCCAGGCTTAATACGGCTACGGTTACCTTCTGGTGGACCTTGACCACCTCTGCCGGATCCCTGACAAACCTGTCGGAAAGCTCGCTGATATGCACAAGTCCGTCCTGATGGACTCCTATATCCACAAATACTCCAAATGCGGTGATATTCGTGACGATCCCCGGAAGCCTCATCCCCGGTTTCAGATCCTCGATCTTCCCGATTCCTTCCGCAAAGCCGAAGGGCTCAAACCTCTCGCGTGGGTCCCTTCCAGGCCTGGCGAGTTCCCCTATTATATCGTTCAGGGTGGGCATCCCTATGCCTTCCGTAACATACCTTGAAAGATCGATCTTCTCCCTCAGGTTCCCGTCTTTCATCAGCTCGCTTATCGAGCATCCCGCATCGCGCGCCATGGAGTCGACGATTTTATAACTTTCGGGGTGGACGGCGCTTGCGTCGAGGGGGTTTTCACCGTCCCTTATGCGGAGAAAGCCCGCGGCCTGCTCGAATGCCCTGGGCCCGAGGCGGGGCACCTTTACCAGTTCCCGGCGCGACAGGAAAGGGCCGTGCTCGTCCCGGTATTCCACAATGCTCTTTGCGAGCTGGGGGCCGAGCCCCGAGACATAGGTGAGGACCTGTTTGCTCGCCGTGTTCAGTTCCACCCCCACGCTGTTGACGCAGCTCGTGACGACATCGTCGAGGCTCTTCTTCAGCCTGGTCTGGTCGACGTCATGCTGGTACTGGCCGACGCCGATCGACTTGGGATCGATCTTCACGAGTTCGGCCAGGGGATCCGTAAGGCGCCTGCCGATAGATACCGTCCCGCGGACCGTCACATCATGATCGGGGAATTCGTCCCTCGCAGCCTCGGACGCCGAATAGATCGATGCGCCGCTTTCATTCACCATCAGTATGACAATTCCGGCGGGAAGCCCGAGTCCTCTGACGAAGGCTTCGGTCTCCCTCCCGGCTGTACCGTTTCCCACCGCGATCGCCTCGACTCCAAAACGGCTGCATAGCTCCCCGATCTTCTTCCCCGCTTCCCCGGCGCCCTTATCGGAAAAGTGAGGATAGACGGTATCGTGATGGAGCAGCTTGCCCTGACGGTCGAGACAGACCACCTTGCAGCCGGTCCTGAACCCCGGGTCGATGGCAAGA
The DNA here is from genome assembly GCA_046706685.1 of Thermodesulfovibrionales bacterium. Taxonomy (GTDB): domain Bacteria; phylum Nitrospirota; class Thermodesulfovibrionia; order Thermodesulfovibrionales; family UBA6898; genus JARRRD01. The sequence goes on from JBJKPE010000276.1 coordinate 3,485, forward strand.
ACGTTCTTCCGCCCGAGAGGCGGAGCGAGAAGAAGCTGCCGCAAGTTTTCGGCGAATACGCGTATAGCCTCTTCGTCGGCCCGCTTTTTTGCGCCGAGGCGGACTTCGGCCTCCATCGAGTGCGACAGCAACCTCCTGTAGCTGTCATGGACAGCGGTTTTCACCTGTTGGGAAACAGGACCGTTGCCCTTCACGAAGATCCCTTCGAGCGCCGCCAGCGCGTCACCTTCCGGCGGCAGTATGCGAAAAACAAGAAATCCCTCGCCTTCTCCCCTGCGGATCGCCAGCACCCTGTGGGACGGTGCCTTTGCAGCAGGCTCCTCCCATTCATAATAATCTTTGTATTTGATCCCGGCCTCCTCCTTGCCTGAAATCACCCTTGACTTCATAATGCCCTTGCCGGCGAAGAGTCTCCGCATCCTTTCCCTGGCAAGCTGGTCTTCGCTCACCCATTCGGCCATGATGTCCCTTGCCCCGGCAAGGGCGTCTTCTACGGACGCAACCCCTTTCTCCGGGTCTGTGAAACCTGCTGCCACGGCTTCCGGGTCCATTTCCTCCTGTGAGAAGATCAGAAGGGCGAGGGGTTCGAGCCCCTTTTCCTTCGCCATGGTCGCCCGCGTCCTGCGCTTCGGCCTGAAGGGGAGATAGATGTCTTCGAGCACGGCAAGGGATTCAGCGCCCGCGACCCTCTGCTTCAGTTCATCCGTTAGAAGGCCCCTCTCCTGAAGCGACTCAATGATCGTCTCGCGCCGCTTGTCCAGCTCCTCCAGTTGTCCGAGCCTGTCCCTTATTGCAGCTATGGCGACTTCGTCGAGACTTCCCGTCGCCTCCTTCCGGTATCTCGCAATAAAGGGCACGGTGGCCCCTTCCCCGAGCAGGACCGATGTGGCATCGACCTGGGATGGTTTGACCGCGAGTTCCTTCGCGATTATGGATATATGTGATTCGTTCATTGACTCTCCTTGATCAGTTTCTTATTTTGCCATACCTATTGGCGGAAAAGCTGCCGGGGGATAGAGTAATTCTCCATTCATAACGCGGTGCGCGGGAAGTGTGTCAATCAGTGCGAGGCAACGGGTCGGCGCTGTCCGACCCTCTTCAGGAACAGGGCCACGCCGATGCAGATAAGCGAGAGAATGGCGAGCATCCTGAAGCTTTCCACGAAGGCCAGAAGCTGTGACTGTTTCAGGAGATGGTCGTAGATAAGGCCCTGCGCGTGGCGGCCCGCTTCGGCCGGTGCCATCCGGGTGCCGAGATAGTTCTGTATTTCTCCAAGCCTTTGCCGGTAGGGGATATCCCAGGGGGTGAGGTGCGAAATGAGCGCCGTCTGGTTCGCCTGGCTATGCCGGGCCAGGTAGGTCGTGAGAAGCGAGACGCCGAAGCCGCCGCCTACGTTTCGCATGAGGTTGAAGACGCCGCTGGCGTTTCCGATATCCTTCTGGGCAAGTGTGCCCATGGCGACCGTTGTCAGGGGCACAAAAAGCATCGAAAGCCCCACCCCGGTCAGGACCGACGGCCATGCGATATTACCTATGGGTGTCAGCAGGCTCAGGTCGCTTATGATCCAGAGGGAGACGGCCACCAGGAAAAAACCCCCTGCAATAAGCTTTCTGAAGTCGACCTTGTCCGTCAGATAACCCACCAGGGGCATTGTCAGAAGGGCCCCAAGTCCCCGCGGACTCACCGCCAGTCCGCTCTGCAGCGCCGAATATCCCATTAGCGGCTGGAGGAACAGGGGTATGAGCGTAATTGCGCTGTATAGCACCACTCCCACCAGCGCAAAGAGGAAGGTACCGACGGCGAAGTTCCTGTCACGGAAAACCTGGAGTCCGACGATCGGCTGCGCGGTCTTCAGCTCCCAGACAATGAATGTGATCAGTGAGGTCGCACTCGCAAAGGTGAACCATCTGATCCAGGCTGCGGCGAACCAGTCGTCCTGCTGTCCCTTGTCCAGGATGATCTGAAGTGTCCCCAGAGCGACAGCCATCAGAAGGAACCCGACCCAGTCGATCTTTCCCCGCTCCCCGCTGCGGAGGTAGGGAGGGTCTTCGATAAAGGCCCCTATCAACACCACTGCCAGCACCCCCACCGGTACATTGATATAAAACGCCCACCGCCACGAGTAATTGTCGGTAAGCCACCCCCCGAGTGTGGGCCCTAGTATCGGGGCAACCACCACTCCGACTGCGAAAGCGGCCATGGCCATACCCCTCTTTTCGCGGGGAAAACTTTCGAGGAGTATTGCCTGGGAGATGGGCTGCAGGGCGCCCCCTCCCGCCCCCTGAAAGACGCGGGCTATGACGAGCATTCCGAGACTCAGAGCCGCTCCGCTTACTATGGAAGTAAGCGTGAAGATGACGATGCAGACGATGAGGAAGCGTTTCCTGCCGAAATAGGCAGCAAGCCAGCCGCTGGCAGGCAGGATGATGGCGTTGGAGACAAGGTAGCTCGTCAACACCCAGGTGGCCTCGTCATTGCTCGACGAGAGACTGCCAGCGATATGGGGGACGGCAACGGTCACGATCGTGGTATCGAGCACCTCCATGAAAGTGGCAAGCATCACGGAGACGGCGATAAGCCATGGATTGACGGAAGGACGCCATTCTTCGTTTAAACCCGGGGCGGAAGTGATCTGCGATTTCGCCATTCTTTTCTATTATTTTCAACCGGCGCTCAGGGCAGGTTCACGCGTGCCGACGCCGCGTCCGGTAAGACAAGCTTATCAAGTTTCTCCGGGATTTCAACAGCCTGCCGGAGCCACAAGGAACAAAAACTCATCTTGCCGCTGCCCAGGCTCTCGTCGCATTTCCCGCACACTCACTCAGGGTGTAAAATATACATTAAGTGAAAAAACCAGGAAAGGACAAGAAAAGCGGGGTGAAATCACCCTGCGTCAAGAAGTGTTCCCTCGATCGCAACAAGATCTGTCCGGAGTGCTATCGCAGCATTGATGAGATCGTTTCGTGGCCCGATGCCGACGACGCTACCAGGCGCAGGATACTTGCAGCCGCAAGACTCAGGCGTGAGGGGGAGAAATAGGGGCCGCACTTCGATCCTACAGATCCAGCGAGAAACCGTCCCTCCGGTGAAAATCGGCCCGGGTGCCGGGATGGACAAGCGCCCAGTAGGTTCTTCTGCCGTCCAGCGTTCTGACGACGGCGCTTATACCGACATCGAGAGGCCGCTCCGCCACCTTGATCTTATCCAGGTCGACCTCCAGGGAAATCCGTAATAAGCCGGGCCGGGCTTCAGTCTTCAGCGGCAGCGCTTCAAAGGCGGACGCCTCGCTCATGCCCTGCCTGTAGGATGTAAAATGATAGACGTTCCAGTCCCCGGCAGGCGAAATGTTGAATTCCCAGTAATGGTCTGCATCTCTCTCGGCGAGGAAGAACTCAAAACAGGTTTCTTCCCATAGTGCGCTCCTGCGGGCCGGCCTGGCCGCCGGCGCCTGGATGGCCAGTACCTCCGGAGGGCCTGAAAGCTCGTAGTGTATTAAGAGGGCCCCGGCGCGGCGCAAGATGCCGCCTTTAATCTCCACCTGCCCCGAATTCAACATAAGGTTATCCTGCAGAGGCAGCAAAGAAAAGCTCCGGTTGTTCATCGCAGTCCCCTGATCAGGTCAAACTGGTTAAATCCCGAAGGTTGAGCGGCGGCGTTTCGATCGGAGGGTGAAAATGGTCGATCGCGGGTAAGCGACTGTGCGGTTTCACGGCGTAAAATATTGAGCGACCGGGTTGGCTGAGAATCTGCAGAAACCGCTTCCGGTGTATACTGTTCCTGAGGATGCTCTATGCGCAGCGGCCCGGCCATGAGATTTTATATCAAAGTAATCTCAGCTTGTCAACATTGGCCCCCGCGCCTGCTTATTCCGCAGTATCGCGAAGGAGAGAATTATGGTATCCTGAGTTTAAGGACATCGGAGGTGATTTATGAGCAGAATAAGGATACTGATTTTCTTCAGTCTGATTTGTTCCCTGTTTTTGGTGATTAAAGCCGGAAATGCCGGTCAGTCTGATAGAGAAAAGATAATCAAGGAATACGAAGCGGCTGATACGAACAAGGACGGATTTGTGGATGAAAATGAATATAAGGCTTTTCTCAAAAAGAAATTCGATTCGGCTCACAACAGCAAGGGGCAAACGGTCGAGAAGAATAAAGTTGTCAAGCGGGGAAAAGAAGAATTTGCCGTGACCGGCAGAGAGAGGGAGCACAAGATCTCCTTTAAAGAGTTCCTGAATGGCAGGCTGCGGTTTTTTAATGAGGCGGATGCAAACAAGGACAGGCTTTTATCCCTCGAGGAATATACGAGGATGAAATTCATGGACCCGGTGAAGTAGGGGGCTGCAAGTAACGGCGGCCGACCCTGAAGAGCGGCTCCTGAACGAAGCAAGGATCTCGCGGCGGTAAACTGTTACCTCCTTTTGCAGACCTGAGGCCGCTCACCTTGAAACGGCCAGCAAATTTTCGAGCTCTTCCTCAAATTCTTTTGTCCTGTCTTCAACCTCCATGCGCAGAAGGTCAAGCCTTGCAAAAAGAGCGTCGAGCCGGGATTTAGAATCGTGGAGCTTTTTTGTGAGTATCTTGATGGTTTCTCCTTCACCGCTGAGGGAGGCCTCCCTGATTGCCGCGTTATCACGTTCGATCTTCTCTTCCAGTCTTACAATTTCTTTTTCAGCGTCATCAATGTTTTTTTGCAGGGCGCTCATTGTTCTTGATTTCTTATTCAGCAGCTCCGCCCGCTCACGCCGGAGTTGTTTTTTATTGATGGAATTGTTCCGGGAGCCGGTTTTCTTTACACGCGGCGCACCGGTTTCATTTTCACTCTTCCAGCCGACACGGTCGAGGAAGTCCTGGTACGTTCCCTCGAATAAAGTTACTTTCCCGTCATCAAATACTATCAGACGCGTCGCCAGTGCGTGGAGCATCATTTCACTGTGGGTTACTAAAATTACGGCGCTGTTGAACTCATCCAGCGCCTCGACCAGGGAATCATTGGATTCCATGTCGAGATGGTTTGTCGGCTCATCAAGTATGAGCATGTTGGAGGGGCTGACGAGCAGCTTTCCCAGCAGTACACGGCTCTTTTCCCCTCCGGAAAGGACACTGATCTTTTTTAAGGCATGGTCTCCGGGAAACATCATAATGCCGCATATCTTGCGGGCCGCGCCCCGGCTGCCGTCGGGATGCACATCCATAATCTCCTCTTCAACGGTTTTGTGCAAGTGGAGGCGGTTGATATTCGTCTGGCCGAAATAGGCCGCCTGCAACTGATCATGATGACTGACAGAGCCGGTTTTAGGTTTCAGTTCTTTTGCAAGCAGATTCAGGAGCGTTGTTTTTCCCTTGCCGTTCTTACCGATAATGGCGATACGGTCCTTTTTCCCTACTGAAAAGGTCAGACCATCGATCAGGGGAGCGCTGTCATCTTCAAAAGAAAAAGAGAGGTTGTTCACCTCCATGAGCACCTTCCCCGTAAAAGACGCGGATTTGAAGGAGAAATCGAGGTCCTTTATCTCGGTCAGCTTTTCGAGCCGCTCTTTTTTCTGCAAGGCCTTTATGCGGGATTGAACAGCCCTGGCCTTGGTTGCCTTTGCCCTGAACCTGTTTATGAAATCCTCTGTTTCTTTGCGCTTCTTGTCATCATTAAGCCTGGTCTTCTCATGTATTTCTTCCTCCATCAGCAGCTGCTGATATACCTTGTCGGTCGGACCGGCTTCTTTCCGCATTTTGCAGCGGTGTATGGCCATGGTGTGCGTAGTCACCCCGTCCATAAAAGCACGGTCATGGGTAATAATGATGAGTTCCTTCTTCCAGTTGCGCAAGAACTGTGTAAGCCAGCGAAGGGAGAGAATATCAAGATAATTGGTAGGCTCGTCCAGCAGGAGAAGGTTGGGGTCGGAGACAAGCGCCTTTGCAAGATTGAGACGGACCTGGTATCCCCCCGACAGATCCAACGGATTAAGCGTCAAATCTTCAAGTGTAAAACCGAGTCCCATAAGGATGATTTCCGCCTTATACGTCTCATCGATGCCGTCCTCGTTGTCCGGGAGACTCAGACACGCCTCCTTCAACACAGTGTTCTCCGAGAAGCTGATATGCTGTGAAAGGTGACCTATCCTGTAGCCGTTTGGAATACTGATACACCCTGAATCCGGGTGCTCCTGCCCCAGTATCATTTTAAAAAGAGTAGTTTTGCCGTGCCCGTTTCTGCCGACAAGGCCGACACGCTCCCCCGGGTTGAGGGTAAAACCCGCCTTCTCAAAGATGACCTGACGGCCGTAACATTTGTCCAGGTTGTTTGCCTGGATCATTTTAATAGCTCTCCCGGGCTCCCGGAAAATGAGAAATCCGTTTACCCCGCAAATACACTTTTATTTCCGACATGCTGCTTTCTTACCTCTTTCTTCCGGAACACGTTGTCATCGACATAAACAGCCCAGGCGGTTGCGTCAGATGGAAGGTCCTTTATCTTTCAGGCTGTTCCGAACATGCACACTTTCATTCAGGCAAGTGAGTAATATACATTAATCCGGCAAAAAAAGGAAATACGGACGGGCTGTGTCTCCACATAATCCAATTCCAAACGCGTGTGAGACCCCAGCCTATTTTCCCCCCGAGGTCTTCTTCCTGAAGCCGGGCCCCTGTAGCATTCCTGCTGCAGACGCCGGATTTTTCTTTGAAGGCAGAAGCGGATAACAATCTAAATCTGCAATTATCAGATAAGTATTGATTAGAATTATAACTTGACAGGGGCTTCCAACCTAGATGATATTAGTCCCGTATCTAATTGCTTTTGCGACAGATTATGCGATACGGGTCACGTCGCCTCGAAAATAGTTGAAACAACAATGGCTTCAGAGCATTTGCCATGAAAACCTGCTATAGCAATCGTCAAAAGGGGCTGAATGCACATGGACGAGGGAGTCGACAGCAAAGATCTGAGGGAGAGACTGCGGTGGCTGGTCGGTCTCCGGTGGATAGGCATCGTCAGTGTGTTCGTGAGCACCCACGTCGTCAGGGAGCTAAGCTCTCTGTCGTTTTCCCTCATACCGGTCTATGCGATACTGGGGTTTGCTTCGCTATACAACCTCTTTTTCAGCTGGACCCTCAGGTTCCCGACCAGTGATCCGAGAAAGATCGCGGTGGCGCAGATATTTCTCGACCAGTTCACCCTGGCACTGGCGATGTATTTTTCGGGCGGTTGCGACAGCCCTTTCATCTACTTCTTTATATTCCATATCGTTATAAGCGGCATCCTGCTTCCCTGGGGATATACCCTCGTCTTTGCCGTCCTGGCGGTGCTTTTCCCCATGGCGGTCATGGGCCTCAAGCACTTCGGGATACTGCCGCATTTCGGCATATTCAAGGATGAGCCGATGATCTTCACGAATCTCACCGTGGTGGCCTCCTACGGCATCGCCTTCGTCACCACCATTTTTCTGACCGCCTATTTCGTCACCTACCTCAGCAGAAGGCTCCACGAAAAAAACGAAGAGATACGAAGACTCTATACGCTTTCGGAGAGGTTGAGATCGTCGATAAGGATAGGGGAGGTCATCTCGATTATCGAACGGGAGCTCTGCGGATTTACCGGGATCAACCGGAGTTGCTACATCCCCCTCGACAAAAGCAAACGGATCCTCACCGTCTCATCGCCTGAAAGGGAACTGAATATCCCCCTGCTCGACCATAACAGCTTTACGGAGTCGCTTTTAAAAGGTATTCCCATGGCGGTCGACTACAGAACCATAGCATCCGACTACGAGAAAGAAGTAATGGACCTCATGGGCGCGAAAAAGGTATTGCTGCTGCCGGTCCTTGCCGCTTCGCTGAGCCCCTGCTACCGCTATTTCCAGTGCAGCGACACGAAATGCCCTGTCTACGGCAAGGAAGCGGGGAAATGCTGGCAGGCCTCGGCTTCTCATTGCAGGGGCAGAATATTCAGAAACACTGTAGAAAAACTCGACAGCTGCCTTTCCTGCGAGCTCTTTACTCCGGTCGGTCTCTATGTTCTGAACGTCACCGCCGAATATACGCCCTTTGAGAAGGTCGATATGGACGCCTGCATGCGGCTGCTCGACGCAGCAGGCCTTGCGGTATCCAACGCCCTTCTGTATGAGAAGACCCTCGGCCTTTCGAAGATCGACGGGCTTACCGGACTGAAAAACCACAGGGAATTCAAGGAGGCGTTTGCAGCAGAATGCCTCAGGGCAAAGAGATACCAAAGGGGGCTTGGTATTGTGATGCTGGATGTCGACCACTTCAAAAACTATAACGATGCGCACGGCCACCCCCAGGGGGACATACTGCTCAAGAAGCTTGCCGAACTGATACGGGAGAATCTGAAAGACACTGACGTGGTTGCCAGATATGGCGGGGAGGAATTTGCGGTCCTCATGCTCGAAACCACAAAGCAGGAGGCGGTCAGCGTGGCGGAGCGGTTGAGGCATATGGTGGAGTGGTGCAAATTCCCGAAAGAGGAAAACCAGCCGCAGGGGAAGATCACGGTGAGCGTGGGGGTAAGCGGCTATCCCGAAGACGGAGAAGACGTGGAAACTTTATTGTCTTCCGCCGACGTGGCGCTTTATCGGGCGAAGAAGGCCGGAAGAAACAGGGTGATCGCGGCAGGTGACAATGAACTGTAAGTTAAATCTGGAGAAGAAGTTTCTCTTTCTCATTATCATTTCCGTTGTCCTTGCGATCACTGTCCTCACCCTGCTTATTGTCAGACGCGAAAAGATGCTCATGAAGGAAGAACACGAGAAAAATGCCCAGATCGTTACCAGGACAATCAGCAAGGCAATCAGTGACAACATGCTTATGGGCCATCCCGAAGAGACCCAAAGGCTCATCGCTGCGCTTAGGGATCTCGGCGAGGTAACACAATTGGCCGTTTTGAAGACCGACGGAAGGCATGCCTTTGGAACGCCGGTGCCGGACCTGCGCCTTTCCGCAATTATGCTGAAGCGCCTTACACGGGGAGATGAACAGACCCTGTCGATGAAGGGTTCAGAGTATTTTGTAACGCCCCTGATGAATGAATCCCGTTGCAGGCGGTGCCATTCCCCAAACGATCCCGTACGAGGTCTTATCGTAGTAGGGATGTCAACCGTCGACATCGAGACAAATATAAGGGACCTCATACGGCGCATGTCGGGGTTTGCCATATTCACCTCTCTGCTTCTTTCCGGAATTCTGGCGGTGTCCAGCCGGAGGATGCTTCTTTCGCCCCTGAAGGGGTTGACCGAGGCGACAAACCAGATCGCCCGCGGGAAATTCGTCCTTTACAGGCCCAGAGCTTCCCGCTGCCATGAGCTGTTGGGTTGCAACAGTACGGAATGCCCTTCATACGGGGATTCTGCAATCCCCTGCTGGCTGCAGACGGGAACCCTTTGCACCGGAGAAGCGACAGGCCGATTCGCGCTGGAAAAAGGAAATTGCCTCGAATGCAGGGTCTACAAAGAGCGCATCGGCGATGAGATCACTCAGTTGAATGACAATTTCAACCTGATGAGCGCGACGCTGAAGACGCACGAAGAAGACCGGGCGCTCCATGTCAGGGAAATCGAGGGACTAAACGCGGAACTCATACGGAGCAATACTAAACTGGCCACCCTGCTGGAGGCCTCGCGACTCACCACCTCCACCCTCGATCTTGACCAGACGCTCTCTTCAACACTAAGGATGATCCTCGATATCACGCGCCTGAAGGTGGGGATGATCCTTCTGTTGGAGGAGGACATCTCAAAGAGATGCCACGAATTTTTCGATTGCAAAGTCCGGAACTGTCCTGCTTACGGAGTGGATATAAGCTGCTGGAGAATGTCCGGCACTCTCTTTCGCAGCGAGGGAATTTCCTGTCCCGGCGGTTTGACGCCGGGCCGGTCAGAGGTGGGGAACAGCAGCTGTAACGATGTCATTCCCGCCTCCGATTATAGACGGAAGTTCAGTGCATGCAGGCGGTGCTCCTACTTTGACAAGGTCGCACTGATACCGAAGATGGTCGCCGGCTTCGCGGGGGAGGCTATCGGGCAGCGGCTCAGAATAGAAAGCCCCACTCTGCATGAGGCTTTCCTCGATGGCCGGACCATAGTGAATTATTCGCAGGAAAATCCATTCAACATCCCTCTCGACACGGTGACCGAGATCATTATGCCCCTCCAGGTCAAGGATCAGACAACCGGAGTCATGTACCTTGCCTCGGATACGGCGCAGGAGTACAGCCCGGAGGAAATCGCTTGTTTCCAGGTCCTCTCGGAGGTCATCTCGGCGGGTATATTCAACAGCAGGCTCTTCAATGATGTGGGCAACTCCTATCTGCAGACGGTGATGGCGCTGTCAAATGCGATTGAGGCAAAAGATCCCTACACCAGGGGGCACAGCGAACGAGTGGCAGATCTCTGCGTAAGGACTGCGGAAGCACTCGGTCTCGGCAAGAGGGAAAAGGAGCATCTCCGACTGGCGGCGATACTTCACGACATTGGAAAAATCGGCATAGGCCTGAACCTTCTCAGAAAGGATGGGGGGCTCGCGGGACCGGAGCGGGAGGAGATTCAATTACATCCTGAACAGGGAGTTCGCATCCTTGAGCCGATCAGTTTTCTAAAACCCGTCCTGACGGCGATCAGACATCACCATGAGCGGTTCGACGGCTCGGGATATCCCTTGGGACTCAAGGGCGCCGAGATCCCTTTCAAGGCCAGGATCATCTGCGTGGCTGATGCTTGGGATGCGATGCTTTCCAGGAGACCTTACAGGGACCCTCTTTCGACAGAGGAGGCTAAGGAGGAGCTTAGGGGAAATGTCGGGTCCCAGTTCGACGCCGAAGTCGTCGATGCATTCATCATGATAGTAAATAGCGATAGCCCGGGGAGTAATCAATGACGCTTCCTTTGCCGGGTGATAAGTTATATGGAAGGACCGACGATGAGTTTCTTGCGTTTGTGAAACATGTCAAGGCCGGATATTACGGCCCGTTTCCCGCGGATCGGACTGCCGACAAATTGATGAATACTATCCGAACTTTATCTTGAATATCAAAACGACAAACACCAGCGTGAGAGAAACTGCGTTGGCCACTATCACCGGCATCGAGTCTATCGAGAAACCATAGAAAGTCCACATCAGTAGTCCCAGAGCAAGCGTTACGTACATGCCGGCCGAAATATCTTTCGTCGACTTTGACTTACATGTCTTTATGACCTGCGGGATGTATGACAGAGTTGTCAAAGCTCCGGCTATCAGTCCGATTGCCGTGGCATGATCCATGCTAATTCACAACTCCGATCCCTGCTTCAGTGAAATCGTGCGCTCCCCAACTTCCCACCTTCATCTTTCCGCTTTTTCGCCCGAAGAACGAGCCGGCCGACTCCGTGTTAAACGACGTGAGGCCCCAGGCTCCTCACGGGTCCTCTCACAAAATCAGGATATAAATTTGCCTTTATCCAGGCGTCGGCTTTTGAAACAGTATCGTCTGCGCTTTTCTCGGAGTAAAATTCCTTGAGGGCCGTCCCGCCTTCTTCGGGGAAATATATGAGTACCCCATGGAATATACCTCCTCTGTCGACATCGAACCCATCCGGGCGGAACATACCTTCTATATCGATATCCTCCCCGACTAAAAGAATACCAAAAAATAAACCACCGCCTTTTGTAAAACAGTCATATGCTTGTTTCATTAATACCTCCTGGTGGATGACACCATTATTATGTCGGACTCGAATTACACAAATATCTGTTACCTGTCTCGCCGGGCAAAGTTCATTTCGTCCGGTTACTGAAACCGTTAATTGGTCTTCAAATGTTGCTCGGGCCTATTCTCCGTCCCGGATTCCTTCTTTAAAAAAATGTATTTTATCCTCACTCTCATTCTATCTACTCCCCCCCATAAGTCAACTATTGTCGCCGGACTCTGGTGAAATACCTGCTACCTATATCCAAGTATCCTTTTCCTGGAGAATTGTCTTAAACCAAAGGAGATCATTTCTGATTAAGCATCAAGGCGATGTTTTTTTTGAACTTACTTCCGGGGAAAAGCATGACAACCAAACCAATCAACAGGCATATGGTTGCGCCCAGCACCTTTGTCCATGAATCAAATGTGAGCCC
>JBJKPE010000277.1:0-14518 GCA_046706685.1 Thermodesulfovibrionales bacterium
ACGAGCCGGGGCAACGATTTTGCTATCTCCCTCTGCTTGTATATCATGCTGACGGCGATGCTGGCAACCTCAGGGAAGCGAGTTGCCACAAGACCGGCATCGAGTCTTTCCTGAATCCTTTCCATCCGTGCCGCACTCTTCCTGCTGTTCGCCCTGATATACATGGTCCCCCCCCCAAATGAGAAGGCCCTTCCACGGGGGAAGGGCCTTATTCAGTTAACTACAGCTTGACAACGTTGATAGCCTTGGGACCTTTAGGCCCCTTTTCGGTATCAAAGCTCACCTTGTCACCCTCGGCAAGGCTTTTGAAGCCATTACCCTGGATGGAAGTATGATGGACAAATGCTTCAGTTCCATCATCATTCGTGATGAATCCAAACCCTTTGCTGTCGTTAAACCATTTTACAGTTCCTTGTTCCATTACCTATTACCTCCTTATCTATAGACTCAAATCTCAGAAGGCCTCGGCAATAAAAAAAGGCCACAAAGTCAAAAGTCTTTGTGGCCTCAGCTGGCAAAAACTTCTAAAATTCTATCTGTATCATAGCACGACCTGTATAATTATTCAATAAATAAAAAAAGGTTTGCTTTTCCCCGGGCGGCGTTGCAATGCGCGACGCTCAGCACGAAAAAGAAGAACACAAAAGTTCCCGAAACAAATTTACTATAATATGAGCGTGGCTACCGTCTACTCAAAACTCTTCACAAAGGCCCTTTTTTTAGTGAAAAGATGGCTTGCGAAGAAGGCATCAAGAATAGATCACGCTGAGGTTCTCAAAGACATTTATCTCGATTCTTCCATTTCCGCCTCTTATTTCCTGACCCTTACCATAGCGAACTGGATAGCATTGAGCGGCCTGATTACGAACAGTGCGGCGGTGATTATCGGAGCAATGCTGATCTCTCCCCTCATGTCCCCGATCTTGAACATAGGCTTTGCCTTTATTACAGGCGACCGCTTCGTCTGGTCAAAGTCTCTCAAAAAAATAGTTCTGGGCGTGGCGGTCACATTAGTGACCGCAGCCATAGCAACCTATCTGTCTCCGCTGAAAGGTGTGACGAACGAGATTCTTTCCCGGACGAGGCCCAACCTTTATGATCTTATCATAGCGCTGTTGGCCGGGACTGCAGGGGCAGCTGCACTTTGCACAAAGAAAAACTACCTCACTATTGTTCCCGGGGTGGCGATCGCCACAGCGGTCATCCCGCCGCTCAGTGTCGCCGGCTTCGGCATCGGCACCTGGAATATCCGGATTTTTGCAGGGGGTTTTTTCCTCTTTTTTACGAACTTTGTAGCCATAATCATTTCAACGTGCCTTGTCTTTTTTATCTATGGATTCAGACCCTCAGTCGTCGGTGAAGAGAGTCTCGCCCAGCTGAAAAGAAGGGTCAGCGTCCTTACCGCCGTTCTTCTTGTGATATCCATCCCGCTTCTCTATACCCTTCACCAGTCGATTTCTGAGGTCAGGCTGAGGGGAACGATAGAATCGGTACTCCGGAGCAATCTCAACCGCGAAGGTTTTTCCCATCTCGCTACATTCAGCTATTTGCAAGGGAAAGGAGGCCGGCTAAACGTCGACTGCGTGGTCAATACTGTAAATTATATGAAAGAAGACCAGGTCGCTGCCGTGGAGCGAAACTTAAACGAGGGCTTGCAGAGAGAGGTAAAACTGAATCTGGAGCAGATTCAGGTGCAGCCTGGGGGCCTGAAAGAAGAGAAGGTAAGAGCAGTCCTCGAACCGGCTATCGCCCCCCCGAAGCCGCCTGCCGAGGTTATCAGAAGCTCCAGGGAAGAAACGCTTGCTGTAGTGCGTCAAACCACGGAAAAGATTGACAGGATGATCGCCCCTTCCAAGGTCGCTGATTTCAACGTGGGATTTAACGATAAATCGTTTGCGGTTTCCGTGATGATGAAGGTTAAACGCGACAAACCATTGTCCGAAGACGAGGTCCTCTGGCTGAAACGGGTTCTTGCCACGGATCTGAATGTGCCTGTAGACCTCAGTGTTGAAACGGTCCCCTTTGTTCCTCTCCTGATTTTTAAAAAAGCTGAGACCGCTTTGACGCCGGATATGAAAAAGACTGTCATGACAGTCAAGGATATCTATGAGACAAATCCTGGTGCCGGCATAACGGTCGAGGCATATACAGGCACTTATGCCCACTCCAGGAAGCTCAAGAAACTGTCAGATGAACGAATAGAAGCCGTCAAGGAAGTGCTCATTAAGCAATGCGGTATTCAGCCTGAAAAGATACAGACATTCATACGCAGAAGCCGGAAAATCGAGGCCCCCGCCGTTAAGATATCGTTGTTTGTTGGTTGAAATAGCCAGTGTTTTTAACGCATAAAGGAGAAGATATGGACTCATCAAGATCGAATTCCATCCCCGACGTAAATTCGTCGAATCATCACCTGCGGTTTCACCTTCCTCACAATCATCTCAGATCGGTTTTCGGAGACGACTGGTTTGCTCTGAAGGCCGAGTCCTTCGCCCGTTTTTTTGGGACACCCGTGTTCCTTGTGGCACAGACCGGTGTGGTAGCAATCTGGATTGGTCTGAACGTCGCGGGATTTACCAGATTCGATGTCTATCCTTTTATCCTCCTCAATCTCGCCTTCAGTCTGCAGGCCGCCTATGCCGCGCCGCTTATCCTGCTTGCCCAAACCAGACAAGCCGACCGGGACAAGGCGCATGCCGATGCCGATGCGCAACATCGGGAAGCCCTTGCCCTTGCAGCCGAGCAGCGACAAACTTTGGCTGCCGGACAGACTGGGCAGCTGGTTGAATTGGTCCAGCAGAACATGGAACTTACCGAACTCGTAAAAGAACTGAGCCAACGTATTGAGACACTGACCCTTGCGCTGCACGACAAGGTTGTCCGGGGCAGTACGAACAGACAGGGTTTAGACGCTTGAGAATAAAGTTAACCCGCTGGATGCAAAGGTCTAAGTGTTTGATGGCGTGTGTTACGGAATATATATCTGTTCCCGCGTTGCCGTCGATCTTTCTTCCCGCATTGTGAGATTTCCTGAATTATTGTTAGAATGATATCACGCTGGCGGGCTTCGGGGCCGGCACAGGCTGATGCGGGAGATGGGGAAGACGGATATTGGAGAGAGGAGCTTAAGGAAATGTACGTTGCTACCAAGATGTTTCTCACAAAGGGAGTAGGACAGAACAAAGAAAAACTGGTGAGTTTCGAACTCGCCCTGAGGGACGCCCGGCTTGCGCCGTACAACCTTGTCCGGGTCTCAAGTATTTTTCCCCCCAACTGCGAAATCATACCGACACAGAAAGGCATCAAGCTGCTCACACCCGGGCAGATTATTCATGCCGTTCTGGCCGAGTCGTCGACCAACGAGCGCCATCGGTTGATCGGGGCTTCGATCGGGGTCGCTATACCGAGGGACCGGAACAGGTTCGGATATCTCTCGGAACACCATAGCTATGGGGATGACGACAAGACGACAGGGGAGTACGCCGAGGATATCGCCGCCCAGATGCTTGCGACTATCCTTGGCGTGGAGTTCGACGTGAACGAGAGTTACAACAGGCGGCTCGACCAGTGGAAACTGAGCGACCAGATAGTCAAGACACGAAATATTACGCAGTCCAGCGTAGGGAAGAACGGGGTCTGGACCACCGTTGTTGCCGCCGCCGTGCTTATCCCCTGAGGACAAATTGGGGAAAAGCAGATTTCTCAGGGGAAAACCGATCAGGCCGAAACCCATTTCAGGGGAAGCCACAATCGTTGAATTGATCGATGAGACCTTCCTCGCCTACAATGCCGCGAGGCTGAGAGAGGCCTGCCGGCTGTTTGCCGGTAAGATGCTTGCGCCGGATGTAACGGTCGGAGTGAGCCTCACCGGAGCTCTGACGCCAGCCGGCCTGGGGATGTCGTCGCTGATCCCTCTGATCAAAAACGGGTTCATCGACTGGATGGTGAGTACCGGCGCGAACCTTTATCACGATTCGCATTTCGCCATCGGTTTGAGTATGCACACCGGTTCTCCCTTCCTCGACGACCGTGAACTTCGCAAGGAAGGGGTCATCAGGATATACGATGTGCTCTTCGAGTATGAAGTCCTCCTTTCCACTGACGCCTTCTACCGGAAGGTGATACAGGCCGCAGAGTTCCAGAAGGAAATGTCAACCGCGGAGTTTCATTTCAGGGTCGGCAGGTATGTGAGAGAAAGGGAAAAACTTCTCGGACTTGACGGCGTGAGTCTTTTGGCTGCCGCCTATGAAGCGGCGGTGCCGATCTATACGTCTTCTCCCGGAGACAGTTCGATAGGTATGAATATCGCGCGGGAGGTCATGGACGGAAACAGACTGCGGATAGACATATCGAGGGACGTGAACGAAACGGCCTCAATCGTGCTTGAGGCGAAAAGGAAAGGTAAGAGCGCTGTTCTCGTACTGGGCGGGGGCTCGCCTAAAAACTTTGTTCTTCAGACAGAGCCCCATATCCAGGAAATCCTGGGGATCGAGGACGCCGGCCATGATTACTTCCTGCAGATCACCGATGCGCGGCCGGACACGGGTGGTCTTTCAGGGGCGACGCCCTCGGAGGCGGTGAGCTGGGGGAAGATAGATCCCGAACAGCTGCCCGATGCCGTGGTGTGCTATCTGGACACGACGGTAGCCATGCCTCTCATTACTGCTTATGCAATAGCCTCGCGGGAACCTCGCAGGCTCTCCCGGTTGTACGACCGAAGAGAGGATCTGTACGACAGCCTCGTCGCGGAATATTCAAAGAGAAAGAAAAGCGGTTCATGACGAAGCCCCGCGGTAATTTTCTGGGGCTTCCGGATGAATGGTCCGATTTCGGGCGTTCACGGGTTGTCATCCTGCCGCTTCCTTACGAACACACTACAAGCTACGGGAAGGGCACGGCACGGGCGCCCGAAGAGATACTCAAGGCGTCCGGCTATCTGGAATTGTACGATGAGGAGCTGGATGCAGAAACCTACCGGCTTACAGAAGGGATAGCAACCTTACCTCCTATTAACGTCGGGCGTGACTGTGTCGACTCGGAGGCGGTCGAAGCGATAAGGACTGAGGTTTCCGGTCTGATCGCACAGGGCAAGTTTGTGGTCTGTCTCGGGGGAGAACACACAATCGCTGTTGGAGCAGCAAAGGCTCATACGCAATTTCACGGTGATCTCACAGTCCTTCAGCTCGACGCACATTCGGACTTCCGGCAGGAATACGAGGGAAATCCTTACAGCCATGCCACCGTAATGGCGCGGATCTACGATACCAATAGAAATATTGTCCAGGTCGGGATACGCAGCCAGTCCGCCGAAGAGGCCGAATTCATCAAAAAAAATAAGATCAATACATTTTATGATGCCGGCATCAGGCAGGGACGTTATGACCGGGATGAAAAAAAATGGCAGGATGCGGTTATCGGCTGTCTCACCAGGAATGTATATATTACAATCGACTGCGATTTTTTTGACCCTGCCTTGATGCCGGCCGTAGGGACCCCTGAACCTGGAGGTTTTGGATGGCACGAGACTGTGGAATTTCTCCGCAGGGTTGCCGAAAAACGGCAGATAGTCGGATTTGATGTGAACGAGTTGTCCCCGATTTCGTCATTTGTTCACCCGGAGTTCATCGTATCCAAACTGATTTACAAACTCATCGGGTGTATCTTTTCGCACCAGGGTAGAGGGACCGCAGACGCCTCCCGGAAAGCAGGAAGCAGATAGAACCACAGCAGAAAGTCGGGAAACGCAGCTCAAGAGCATCTTCCTCGCTCTCTCCAATGACGCCGGTCTGCGAGGAAATGCCGGGAAAACAGGCAGTAAAGTGCTTAATCGAAGTAGCCCGATGTTTTTCCGAGGTCATTACCGGATCCTTAAGAAACTGAAGATACTTTAAGTCCTTTCTCGCGCTGACAGCGGCGAACTGTCAACCATAGTTGCTTCTAGCTGGCATCAGGCTTGCATCTAAAATTACGGGAAAGGAGGAGAGTATATGGAAACTAGGCGCACACAAGAACTGATCTCCATATTGATGGAGTCCCCCCTTTATACCACGTTGTCGGTTCAGGAACGGCACTCTCTCCTGACGAGACTGGTCGAGAGCTATCCTGTTCTGCAGGAAGGTAAGGACGAAGAATGCGAGATCGGTTACGAATCAAGCTGGGCCGGCATTATCGGGAATCCGTAACCGAAGGAACTCTTTGTTGCGAATTCGCAACAAAGAGTGGTTATTTTGCCATAATGTGGTGATTCTTACATGCCCTGATTGAATCCCCGCCTCCCTAACAATGCAGCAAGAATTTCATGTACTGCCCGTCTGATCCTTTTTGACTTACATCTTCGGCCGCAGACCGGATGAAGGAACTACCGCCTTTTCAATAATTTCTTCATTTCACCCCGGCTTCTTGTATTGAGCACGTCGTCCCGCTCCAGCCATCCGCGACGCGCCTGGCCTATGCCGAAGCGCATGAAATCGAGGTCATTCGTGCTGTGCGCGTCGGTCGAGATCGCGATCTTTACCCCGATATCCCTGGCCATCTTGCAGTCCATGTCGTTGAGATCCAGGCGGTCGGGATGAGAATTCAGTTCCATGAAACAGCCCCTTTCCTTCGCTGCCTGCATGATCTTTTCCATGTCCAGTTCATAAGGCCGGCGCTCGTTGATCAGCCTTCCGGTGGGATGAGACAGGATGTTGAAATAGGGGTTGTCCATAGCCCGGATGACACGCTCCGTCTGCTTGTCGCGGGGAAGGTTGAATTTGTAATGCACCGAGCAAACCACGAGGTCAAGCTCTCTGAGGACCTCATCGGGAAGGTCAAGCGAGCCGTCATCGAGGATGTCGAGTTCCATGCTCTTGAGGATGGTGATCCTCCCGAGTCTTTCATTCAGCCGGTCTATCTCTTCATTCCTTTTGAGTACATCTCCGGCCTTCATTCCCCGGGCCACCGTGACATGTTTTGAATGTTCTGTGACGGCGATATATTCGTAACCCTTTCTCTTCGCGGCCTCCGCCATCTCCGCGAGGCTGGAACGTCCGTCAGTTAGATTGGTGTGAACGTGCAGGTCCCCCCGGATATCCCCGAGAGTAACGAGTGCAGGAAGCGAATTATTTTGGGCCGCCTCGACCTCTCCCCTGTTTTCCCTTAATTCGGGAGGTATAAAGGGCAGGCCCACTTCCTCATATACCTCTTCTTCCGTCCTGCCCGCAATCATTCTCTTACCTCTGAAAACTCCGTATTCGTTTATCTTCAGCTTCTTCTTCACCCCCAATGTCCTTAACGCAATGTTGTGTGCCTTGGAACCCGTAAAATAGTGAAGGGCTGCCCCGTAACTAGCCCGGGGAACCACCCTCAGGTCAACGTGCAGTCCGGAACGGAGCTGTACCGTGGAGCGTGTTGTGCCTGCGGAGATTACCTTCGCCACATCTTCGTAACGAACGAATCTGTCCATTACGTCTGAATCAGCGGAGGCAGTTGCAAGAATATCCAGATCGCCCACGGTCTCCTTCCTGCGGCGGTAACTGCCCGCGACGGTGACCTCCTTCACGCCTTTTGCCTTCAAGAGATAAGAGACAAGAGGCTCCGCAATCTGTTCGGCGACAACGAGCTTGATCCTTTGTTCATCTCCCTTTATCTGCTCTATTTCTTCCAGGATGCTCCGCTCGGTCTTCTCGCCGAAACCGCGGACTTTCCTGACCCTTTCTTCCGCAGCGGCTTTTTTCAACTCCGCCAGGCTGTTTATTCCCAGGTTCTCATGGAGGGTCTTTACTTTCCTGGGGCCCAAACCCTGTATTTTCATCAGACCGCTCAGTTCTCCGGGGACCTCTTTTTTGAGTTCTTCAAGAAGCGAAAGTTTGCCGGTCTCAACTATCTCTCTGATCTTTCCGGCGAGGTCTTTACCTATTCCCGCCAGCTTCGGGAGATCCTTGCCGCTTTTTGCCATGTCCGCAACGTTCTGGGAAAGTTCTCCCAAGGTGCGCGCCGCATTGCGGTAAGCACGAATCCGGAACTGATTGGCACCCTGTATTTCGAGAAGATCCGCCAATTCGTTGAATATATCGGCGATGTCAGAATTGTGTACCGGCAATGTCACACTCCGGGAAACTATTTCCTGAGTATCTCATTAATTCCTGCCTGGAGGCTGCTCTCCGGGGTAAAAAATCGCCTTCCCCGCTTTCGGATTTGCCGGCCATTTTCAGGTGGCAGTCCCTTTTTGAATTGCCGATTTAATCAGCTCCTGTTTGAGATGCCAGAGTCTGTCCGTAAGCGATACATGATAGACATGCGGGTTGACGAGTCTTTTTACCCCCGCGTCCAGCCTATCCATGTCGGCCAGGCGGATTGCGCGCATATCCTCTATGGCGGGCATATCTCCGGCCGCTCTTCCTTCCCTTAGTACGTCCTTCAGGAGCGGTTCGATTTCCACGTCAACCGGATCAATTGAGCGCTGCTTTGTCTCCTCGAACGGATGGTGCAGAGTGATTTTTTGAGCTGCCATGGGATTTTCGTCATGTAAACCCAGAACGTCGGCAATCGCCTTGCTCCTTCGGTCATAGATTCTCCAGACGTTCTTATTCCCGGGATTGAGGGTTTTTTCGGGGGTTTCGGATATCTTAAGGGCCGGAATCCATCTGCCGGACTCTTCCATGGCCACAAGCTTATATACCCCATCCAGGGCCGCCTTGCCATAAGACGTAATCAGGCGGGTGCCAACGCCGTATGCCAGGCGGCCGATGAGATGGTCCGGGTCGACGCCGTAACGGGGCGCCTCCGCCTCTATCTGGCTGATGATCTGCCAGATTACAAGTTCATCCAGCTCGTTCGACAGGACTATCGTGGTATCGGCGAAGCCGGCGTCGTTCAATATTTTTGCCGCCTGGATACTCAGGTAGGCCAGGTCCCCGGAGTCCAGGCGGATACCTACCGGACGGTGGCCTTTGCGCCTGAGTTCTTCAAAGACCTTGATGGCATTTGGGATGCCGCTTTCCAGGGTATTTATAGTATCCACAAGAAGCAGGCAGTCGTCGGGATACGCATCGGCATAGGCCCGGAAGGCCCCGATCTCCCCCTCCCCCAAGGCCATGAATGCCTGGACCATACTGTGGGCATGGGTGCCCTTGGGCGGATACCCGAGTACATGAGAGATGCCGACGTTCGAGCTGAAGTCGGCGCCGCCGATCAGCGCTCCCCGGACACCGGCGTTCGCACCTTTGTCCTGGGCTCGTCTCAATCCAAACTCTATCATCAGCCTGCCGCGGCCGCTTTCCCTGATGCGGGCGGCCTTGGTCGCGATCAATGTCTGGTAATTAAGGTGGTTGAGGAGAGAGGTTTCGAGAATCTGGGCTATTGGCAAGGGCCCCTGTACTACCGCTAGTGGAACATTGGGATGTACCACCCGGCCTTCCGGTATGGCCTGAATGGTGATGCTCCCGAAGCTTCCGTTTGCCCTCAGCCATTTCAGAAAATCGTCCCCGAAGACCCTCTCGCCTTTCGCTCCTTCCTGTGTTCTAAGATACTCTATGTCGCGCTCGCTGAAACGTGCTTCATCCATCCAGTCAAGAAGCCATTCCATTCCGGCGTTGACGCAGTACCCTGCCTGGTGGGCGCCGTAATCGGGATATTTCCTGAAGAAGTACTCAAACCGGGCCTTCTTCTCGTGCAGTCCCGCACGGTAATAGAGCTGGGCCATTGTCAGCTGATACTCATCAGTGAACAGCGCGCCTTCTGCCGTTTTGCGGTCGCGTGGTTTCATGTCAGGTCTTCCCTTCCGGCCCTTCTAAGCATCGCTCCTGTCAGAGCCCCTCCGTCATATCTCGAAGGTTCCCGGCATCGATTGCAGCGTAGCCGGCCTCGTCGTTGTCGAAGTAGCAGTAAATAGTCTTACCCTGCACCGCCCAGGATGATACTGCGCCCGCCCAGCCTGCAAGCTGTTGTACGCTGTATTGTCCCCGGTAGGGCCCGTCGGGGCCGTGAAGACGTATATAGATGAAGTCGGACGTTACCATCTTTGGTGATTGTCTTCCATCAAGGTCATATATACAGAAGGCTGTTTCATGTTTGGCTAAAAGGTCATACACTTTCCCGTCGAACCAGCTTGGATCGCGGAACTCGAAGGCGTACCGGTATTCCTCCGGCAACAAGCAAAGGAAGGAATCGAGCCGTTCGATGTTCACGTTCCACCGGGGAGGCAGTTGAAAAAGAACCGGTCCCAGCTTGTCGCCGATGCTATCCATATTTTCGAGGAATAACTTCAGCGGTCTCTCCGCATCTTTCAGTTTTTTCATGTGAGTAATAAACCGGCTGGCCTTGACTGTGAATATGAATCCTCCAGGTACGCTATCTCTCCATTCCCGAAGAGTTTTTTCCTGAGGCATCTGATAGAAGGAATTGTTGATTTCCACTGTGCGGAAATGGTCCGCATAGTATTTCAACATTGAGCCGTTCGGGATGCCTTCAGGATAAAAGGGACCCTTCCAATGCTCGTAATGCCATCCCGAGGTGCCTATATGGACCTTGTGTCCTTTCTTCATGGTCTGCAGCTGGTTTACCCGCATTTTAATAACTGAAGAGCACGTATCTCACAATGATGGCAGCGATCAGTCCGATGACGAGTATCCAAAAAAACAGGTCGAACACAACTATGGCAATGGCCTTTTCTTCAGCCTCCTTCCCTTGGTCGTTTTTAATGGTTCTGGACAGTGGTATGAGTGCGGTCAAAAGAACAGCAAAGAGCAGACCGACGATCAGATACGAGACCCAGGACTTGCCGTGCAGTGCAGCCGTGGGGGTTACCCAGACCCCGGCAGCCCAGGTGGCCAGAAACAGAATAACGAAGAATACAAGGACGACCGGCCATGTCCGTTGTCTTCTAAACCCGACGGCAAAGACAGCCGTCAGAACAAGGGTAATCACCAGAACGTAAACAAGATCAAGAAAAATCATATCCACCTCCGTTTCCAGATGTCCCCGCCTGTCACTTCCTTTTAGCAATTTCCTTTTTGATTGTCAAGGAATGAAGCCTTCTCAAAGCTTTAAGGGACCTAAGGAGGGGCCGGCCGGGAATACGCGGCGTGATGAAGTCGATAATCCGGAAGGATGTTCAAAAAAGGTGCCTGATTAAGGACCACGACTAAGGATTTCGAGGCAGGCGTCGGACACGATGGAAAGACAGACGAAAGTCAGCCCTCAATCATGAAACCCCTAATAATCCGCTATGTCGGGGGTAAAGGCCGAGTGTTCGGACCGGCTGGGATTCCCGTCAACAAGCTGTGATTCCCTCATATCCAGCAGTACCATAGGCCTTCTGAAACTGATGCCCTCCTCTATCCTCACCTTTATGTAGAAATTGCATTTCCCGCAGTTCCTGTATTTTTTCGCAAAGGAGCCCTGGGCGTTCCCTCCACAGAAAGTGCCGGCCACGACCCAGCATGACCTTCCGGCGTTCCTGCCCCCGTGTACGCCGTCAAGCCCCGTCTTTACGGCGGCCGGACATACCCCGAGTTCAGTAGCGAGAACGCCGCCCTGTTCCCTTCCGCATTTCATGAATTCCCAGCAATTGTTTTTTTTCATGAATCTGCCGGCCTCCAGACGGAAAGCCAGCGCCCCCTGCCGCAACATATTTTAGAGCGGGGACGCGCCTTGTTGCAACTACTTTTTGAGGCGCTCTCTCCATCTGCGGGATTAGGACTCGAGTCGCGCGTGCTGCGGGGTGTTTCGGCCGGTGGCAAATATTCTCACAGGTAGTACAATGTAACCAGGAAGTCCCCGGCCAGGGTTGCAGAGCATCGGCGGGAAGGAGAGAGATGATGAACAGGGAGTCGAGGGATGCATATATCCAGAAGATGCAGACAAAACTCAAGGAATGGAGCAGCGAAATCGATAAATTGAAGGCGAGGGCGGACGCCTCGGAGACGAAGATCAGGACCGAATACTCCAGACAGGTGGAAGAGCTTCGCGCCAGGCGTGAAGATATCAGGAAGAGGATGGAAGAAATGAGAGATGCGGGAGAGGAATCATGGCAGGAGCTGAGGACGGGTACGGAAAAGGCGTGGAATGAAATGAAAACGTCACTGGAAAAGGCAGTCGCAAAATTCAGACGGAAAAACGATTAACGCGGAGGGCCGATGTCAGTGACCGGCACGCATGATGTCCATGCCGAATGCGGTCATCGGGCTCATTCCTTTATCTCCGCGAGCGTCCGTCCGCTCAAGGCTGACCGCGGTTGGGAAGAAATGAGGTCGAGTCCCGGCGCGGCCTCTTCATCGTTCATCTTGACAAGCAGCCATTGCCTGCTGTTTTCTTTTCTGAATCTGGTGAGAGAGTAGCCGCCTTTAAGCTTGCTTCCGTCGATCCACACTGTGATATGTCCGTCTTTTACACACCTCTCCATGGGGACCTCATCGTCACCCTCCCTCTTAAGATTGCGGTAGGTCCCCGTGTCCCAGACCATTACCGTACCCGCGCCGTATTCGCCTGCCGGGATAACGCCTTCGAACCTGGCATATTCAAGCGGATGGTCCTCAGTCTCTATAGACAATCTTTTGTCGGCGGGATCAGTCGAAGGTCCTTTCGGTACTGCCCATGACTTGAGGACACCGTCCACTTCTAGACGCAGATCGTAGTGCAGATGGCTGGCGTCGTGTTTCTGTACGACAAATATGGGCTTACTGCCGGATCTTTTCCCACTTCCCGAAGGTTCCCCTGTGCGTCCAAAGTCCCTTTTCTTTTTATATTCAACAAGTGGGTTTTTCTTCGTCATCGTTAATTGCCGTTTAAAGGTTCATCTGAATTTCCCGTAATCCGCATCCGGAAAGATATTGTCCATTTCTTCGATGGCGGAAAGATATTCTTCGTTTATGCGGCCCTCCGAAACAGAATCAGCCAGATAGCGGAATCGGGCGACGTGATCTTTTACACGGCGTACCGCGTATTCCTCTGATGTGCCGTTGTTGATGATGAAGGGCCAATCGGAACTCTGTGCCAGGAGCAGTTCCCTCAGACACTGATTGAGCGTTCTCCGTGTGACGTCAGGGACCCAGCCGCCCCTGTAATGGCGGGCCAGCTTTTCCATGAGGCGTGCGCATTCGTAAAGCTGAGGATATAACCAGTCGGTTTTGCTGTTGAGCCAGGCCTCAAAGTAACCTTCATGTCCCCAGGTGGAAGTGCAGGGGACACCCGTTTGATGGACCGGATGTTTATCCAGATATTCCGAGAGCGTCGTCAGCTCCAGAACGTCCTGGTCGAATGCAGCCTTTCGCGCGACAAAATCCAGCCACTGGGGGCCTTCGAACCACCAGTGGCCGAACAGCTCGGCGTCAAAAGGTGCTACGACCACAGGTGCCGTCTCCATGGTTGAGGAAAGATATTCGATATGGCCGATCCTCTTGTGCAGGAAATCCCCCGCATGCTGTGCGGCGCGCTCCCTTGCTGCCTCCGGGTAATACGGCTCCTTCCACTGCGTCGGACCGGTGATCCGGTAGTATTTTATGCCAGTATCCACCCTGACGTCACCCGCAATGTAAGGACGGATATAGTTGAAATCGAGATCGTGGCCTATGTCCCTGTAAAACTCACGATAGGCCGGATCTCCCGGAAAACCCTCCCGCGCAGACCACACCTGTTTGGTGCTCCCCCTGTCGCGTCCGAAGGCGGCCACTCCGGCAGGAGTGTAGAGCGGGGCGTAAACGCCATAGAACGGGGTTGTGCCGGCGTACTCGATGCCGTGGGATTCCAGAAGAAAGAAACGCAACCCTTCCTTTCCGAGGACCTCGTCCAACCCCGGATAGTAGCCGCATTCGGGAAGCCATATCCCCTTGGGACGGAAGTTGAAAACGCTTTCGAAATATTCCAAACCGGTCGAAATCTGCGATATGACGGCTTTGGGCTGAGACGCCAGGAGGGGAAGAAGTCCGTGGGTTGCCGAAGTCGTGATGAGCTCGACCAGTCCGCATTCATGGAACTTTCTGAAAGAGGCGGAGAGTCTGCCCCCGTCTCTCCTGAATACGCCTTGTGCATCCAGGAAAAGCTGCCTGTACACGCCGGCAAGATAATGGAAGTGCGGTTCATTCTGTGTCCGTTCAAGCTCTTTGTCGCTCAAGTCGACCATCCGGGCCAGGTGCGCCTCATACCTCTCCAGGAGGAGCGGGTCTTCCATCATCGCAAGAAGACTCGGAGAAAGTGAGATGGTCAGCCGGCAGAAGATACGCTCCTCGATCAGGCGGTCGAGCAACTTGATGACCGGGATATAGGATTCGGTGAGCGCCTCAAAGAACCAGCGCTCTTCAAGAAAAGAATCATATTCGGGATGGCGTACGTAGGGGAGGTGCGCGTGTAGCACGAAGGCGAGATACCCTTTAGGCATTTGTACCCCCGGTCAAGCCCTTCAGGAGCATTTCATAGCAGATATAATGCTGGACCGCTATACTTTCAGTAGAGGGGACATCTCCCGCCCTCTTCTTTGCAGCGAGCCTGAACATGCTTTCCTTCAGGGGATTGAAGAGAAGTTCCTGTACGCCCCACACAATGG